>MHRK01000018.1 GCA_001820955.1 Candidatus Taylorbacteria bacterium RIFCSPHIGHO2_02_FULL_43_32b | reverse complement strand
TATGACGTTTTATGACATGTTCGGACATTCATCTATCATACCACCCCCCCCCCGCAGCAGAGCTGCGAGGAAATCTTTTCTATTATAAGTGAGCAAAGTTGGAAATTAGGCACAATCAAACCAAATGAGGAAATAAAAGTGGACTACACACTGCACTACAACAAACTAACTACAGATGGAGGGTACATAAATCACGCAGAGGTGAAATCCATCGGCAGTAACCCTTCGCTTAACCCATTTTATGGACATCACGTTAATTCCAACGCGGCGTCGTCCTCTTTAACAGTGTTGAACAGAAAGCCGATTGACGAACCAATCTTTGGAATGGCATTTAGGCGCGCAACGTCATCGGAACAATTTACTGAAACAGAAACAATTGAAGCCTTTTAAAATCTGTCCGCAATCTAGTGTCTAGCGACCAGCGCCATAAATAGCGGGAACTCTCTACGTGCTTTGTTTTCCATATCACTCCTTGGTCCTGGCTGACTTTCTTTATTAGACACCCACTCCTCGAGTCGTACAACGGCCAAACCAGCTTTTTCTAACGCTTTGAAATAAGACTGCAATGGACGATGAAAATACGTTGTTATTTGATCCGCCTGTGGTGAGCTTGTCGAACCAGGATGAACCTCAAATTTAACTTTCGTTTCCGATATATACTCATCAACTCTTCGGAATTGAATTTTATTTTTTTCATCAACCACCCATGACGATCTTTTGGGCACTCTGAATGCCGGGTGGTTTATAACTGCGACAAATAAACCTCCCGGTTTTAGCAACCTGCCCACTTCAAAAATCGTGCCATTCAAATCTTCAATATCTTGAAGAGCCAAAATACAAGACGCTTTATCAAAAGCAGAGTTTGGAAATTGCTGTTTATTGGCGCTCGAAACATTAAAGACCGCGCCACTGCCTTGTGATCTCTCATTCGCAATGGATATTAGTTCCGGAGAAATATCGGTTCCCGCCACGGAAGCACCGTGTTTTGAATACTCCCGCGCAAAAAAGCCCTGACCGCACGCGATATCAATAATTTTTTCGCCTTTTTTTATATCGAGCAAACGAAGTAAATTCGGCAGAATCAATTCCTTTTGATAACTGTTTTCCTTCTCAACTGTCTCGTCATACCAAGAAGAAATGCCTCCCCATGAAGTATCTCTTCCTCCACCCTGGTTTTTAGCGGATTTACTTTTTTCTGCTTGGTTTTTTTTAAAAAATGGCACTTCAGTTTTGATTAGCCTATGTTCTATTTGACAAAATACTACTAAAATATACATAATGTGTAAAGCCTGGAAACGCCAGAACGCTGGGCACCTGTCACAAAATTGCAAAGAATTCGTTTCCTAAAAATATGGAAGATGAGAATAAAACAATAAAAAAAAATTTAAACACATTAACCCCAATACTTGTGGTCTTTTTGGGCAGTCTCGTCATTTTGGGAACACACTCAATATTCAATCTAAAGGGACAGGTGGTTGACACAAAACAGGAATCGGACAACAAAATTTCCATTTTGCAGGAACAACTATCGCTATTAGAAAACAAAATCGTGGCCGTAAGCGGCGCAAGTAAGCAAGTTGAACAAAGTCTGGCAGAAGTCGCCAAACGTCAGACTGTTAAAACGAGAAGCCAAGAAGAAATAATAACGGGGGCAGTGGCGAGGGTGGCGCCTTCAGTAGTTTCAATAATTGCCACCAAAGATGTGCCCAAAGTTGAGGTAATTTACCAAAATCCTTTCGGAGACGACCCGTTCTGGGGAGATATGGACATAAGAGTGCCCGTACTTCGACAAAGAGGAGTTGAACCGACAAAGGTCAGCGCTGGCACAGGCCTTATTGTCACTTCCGATGGTTTTATCGTGACCAATAAACACGTAGTCAGCGACACCGCGGCATCATACACAGTAATGTTGCCTGATGGCACATCAAAAAACGCGACAGTCCTATATAGAGATGACGCCTTGGACGTGGCAGTCCTTAAGGTTGCAGGATCAAATTTTTTTACCGCTCCCCTCGGCAACTCAAGCAATATCAAATTGGGGCAAACCGTCATCGCAATCGGTAATGCTCTTGGAGAATACAATAACTCGGTCTCTGTCGGTATAGTATCGGGACTCGATAGAAAAATAGAAGCAAGCACCAGAAACGGAGTCGAGCGCTTAACTGGAGTCATTCAAACAGACGCGGCAATCAACCCGGGGAATTCCGGCGGCCCACTCGTAAATGCTGATGGTGAAGTTGTGGGAATAAACGTTGCCACAGTAACCGGAACAAATAACATCAGTTTCTCCATACCCATCAATGCGCTTCGCCCCACGATAGAAAATGTGATAGGAAAGAATATCTAAAAAAATTTCTCCCATTTAGTCATTTCTTGGGTCAATTAGGTTAATTAGAATAATTAGAAATTTGATTATGTCCAATATTGAAAAAACCCCACCAGACAATAGTAAACCGAACCCCCAATTTAAGGCTTGGTCACTGGCGGGAGAACTTGGATACATGATCGCCATTCCTATCGTTCTATTGGCACTCCTTGGCCGTTTGGCAGACAAATATTGGAACACTTCACCCTGGATGCTCTTGACGGGTATTTTGCTTTCAATTTTTATTTCAACTTTTATGGTCTACAAAAAAACAGTGGATATACTGAGGTGATCTTTGTTGATAATTTTTTAAAATTCCTATACTATCTCCCCCATGTCAGTCCACGTAGCCATCGTACCGGAGACAATTTTTCATATAGGCAATTTCCCCGTAACAAATTCCCTGCTCACTGGTTGGGTTGTTATTCTACTGCTCATTGTCGGATCGATCGTATTTTCCAAGCGCATTAAGGAGGTTCCGGGAAAAATCCAAGCGGGTGTGGAAACTGTCATCGAGGCACTTCTCTCTTTTCTTGAGACCGTCTCGGGCGACAGGAAAACCGCCGAACGTTTTTTCCCTATCGTCGCGACATTATTTTTATACATTCTTCTTTCGAACTGGGCCGGCATATTACCCGGAGTAGGCTCTATCGGAATTAAAGAAATCGAAGAGGAAGGGACAAAATTAGTTCCTATTTTCCGCTCCGCCTTTTCAGATTTAAACATGACCTTAGCACTTGCGCTTGTAGCAGTTCTTCTCAGCCACTTCTATGGTCTGACGACCGTCGGCTTTAAAGAGCACGTGGGAAAATTCTTCAACTTCAAAGGACCAGTCGATTTTTTTGCGGGAATACTCGAAATTGTTGGTGAAATTTCAAAAATAATCTCCCTCTCTTTCCGATTATTCGGCAACATCTTCGCGGGAGAAGTCCTTCTCACAATTATTGCTTTCCTCGTACCATTTATCGCTCCGCTTCCATTCCTCGGGCTTGAGCTTTTCGTCGGCCTAATTCAGGCCATCATTTTCGCCACACTTGCGATGGTTGCTTTCTCCTCGTTCACAAAAGCTCACTCGCACTAGAAATCACAAGCTGTCAAAAATCGACCCGATCTTAAAAATAAATTTCATACACTATAACGCCCACAACTGCCCCTACCCCATTTAATCTTTTTTCGTGATTATTTGCTCATTTTGTGACGATCGTCTTCTTATTGAGCAAATGGGGGGGTCTTAAAATCGGAAAAAATAACACCCCAAAATGAAGCGCCTTTCAACATTTTTTCGTTTGCATGGGAAAGGTTTTACTTGTAGTATGTGGTCAAAACCTATAGGGGTTGTTTTCTTTTATTATTTAGTTTTAAAACAATGGAAACACAAGAAGCAGTCACTCAGATCGCAACTAATTGGAACTCAATCGCCGCCGGTTTGGCCATCGGTTTGGGAGCTATGGGCCCAGGTCTGGGCATCGGTATATTGGCAGGCAAAGCCATGGAAGCTATCGGACGAAATCCGGAAGCAGCTCCAAAAATTCAAACGGCTATGATTTTGGCTATCGCCTTCGCTGAAGCCATCGCCATTTACGCCCTGGTCGTCGCTCTCATCATCAAGTTCGTCTAAACATATGAGCGATCTCTTTTCACAATTAGGCATTGACTGGAAACTTTTGCTGGCACAGATAGTGAATTTTACTATTCTCGCGATAGTACTCACAAAATTCCTGTATAAACCAATCATCAAAACCCTCGAGGAAAGGAAAAAAAGAGTCGCGAACGATATTGAAAAAAGCAACGAATTGGAAATAAAGTTAAAGGAAGCTCTGAACACAAAAGACGAAATTCTCGCTTCTGCCCGCCGCGAATCTGAAAAGCTAATTAAACAAACCGAAAAAAACGCTTCGGATTTAAAAACCTCTTTGATGAAAGAAGCATCAGAGGAAGCGGACAAAATCAGAGTTGAAGCAAAGAAACAAATCGAAGGAGATCGCGAAAAAACCATGCAAGAACTCAAAAGAGAACTTGGCGGGCTTGTGGCAAAAACGGTAGAAAAAGCGATTGGAGATGTGTCCGATAAAAATATGCAGAACAAAATGGTCGAGGACGCGCTTAATAAAGCGCGGTAAAGCGATGAAATACCCCGTTTCCGAGTACGCCAAATATTTGCTTTCGCTTAGAAAGCTTCCGAGAGACGAACAAAAAGAGTCTCTCAATAAATTCGTCAAAACACTCCAAAAAAACGGCGATATAAAGGAGTGGCAGAGAATCGCGGACGTTTATGAATCAATCGACGAAAAGCAATCAAAAACCAAAAAGGCGACGATTCGATACTTAGGGGAAATTTCCAAGGCCGCCATCCAGTCTGCCCTACCCAACTATGAAATTGAATTTGTCGAAGACCGAAAAACTTTGGGGGGTATCACCATAAGAGTTGGTGACTTAAGGATTGATAACACAATTACGGGAAGATTAGCGGAAGTTAAGCGAGCACTAATGTAAAATTGAAATATCAAAATGCAAAATGACAGTTCAAAATTAAAAAATTAGGCATTTTACATTGTCATTTTACATTTTGATATTTGCATTTTAAATTTTAATCTTACAATAAAATATGAATCAGGACGTCATTTTAGATCAGTTGCGCGACGAGATCGCGGGCATTAAGGCCGGGGCCAAAGTGGACCACGTTGGCACGGTTATCCGTGCTGGGGATGGAGTGGCCGAAATAAAAGGTCTTTCAGGAGTCATGTACGCCGAGCTTTTGGAATTCGAAGGAACAGAAAACGTTTTTGGTATGGCGCTCAACCTTGAAGAATATTCCGTAAAGGCAATCATTTTGGGAGATACAACTCTCGTAAAAGAGGGTCAAACGGTAAAAGGCACAGGAACAATTCTGTCCATTCCTGTTTCGGAAAAAATGGTTGGCAGAGTCATCGATCCCCTCGGAAATCCTAAGGACGGCGGACCCTCGCTCTCCAAAGAAAATGCAACAAGATACCCCCTTGAAAAGATTGCCCCCGGTGTTATTACACGCGAGGGAGTCAGGGTGCCGATCCACACCGGATGGAAAGCCATCGATGGAATGATTCCTATCGGACGAGGCCAACGCGAGCTCATTATCGGCGACAGACAAACAGGAAAAACTGCCCTAGCCATAGACACAATTATCAATCAAGGAAAAGACAAACGCTATCCGACTCCTATTTGTATATATGTCGCTATCGGTCAAAAAGAATCCAAAGTCGCCCAAATAGTTGAGAGGCTTAAAAAAACAGGGGCGATGAATTACACTATCGTCGTAACAGCTGCAGCATCCGAAGCGGCGGCTCTTCAATTTCTAGCCCCTTACGCCGGATGCGCCATCGGAGAATATTTCATGGACCAGGGGAAAGACGCCTTGGTAGTTTATGACGACCTTTCAAAACACGCATGGGCATACCGACAGGTCTCTCTCCTTCTCCGCCGTCCACCTGGCCGTGAGGCATACCCGGGCGATGTTTTTTATCTTCACTCAAGACTCTTGGAACGTTCGGCTCGTCTTAACAAGCAAAATGGCGGTGGCTCCCTAACAGCCCTTCCAATCATCGAAACTCAGCTTGGCGATATCTCGGCATATATTCCAACTAACGTTATTTCGATCACGGACGGACAAATTTATCTTGAATCCGAACTTTTCTATCAGGGTATCCGCCCGGCCATTAACGTAGGTTTATCCGTCTCCCGTGTCGGTTCATCAGCCCAGACAAAAGCCATGAAAAAAGTAGCGGGAACATTGCGATTGGAATTGGCACAATTCCGAGAATTAGCCGCCTTTGCCCAGTTCGGCCAAGACCTCGACGAAAGCACAAAGAAAAAAATTGAACGCGGTCGCCGATTGACTGAAATCCTAAAACAGCCGGAAGGAGCCTCCACTCTCTTTGAGGAACAGGTTGTTGCGATATGGGCCGCCACACACGGCTTCATGGATAAAGTAGAGGTTGCCAATATCAGCGAATACGAAAAGAGCTTTATCAAGTTTTTGCGCGAACGAAATGCAAAAGTTTTGAAGGAAATACAGGAATCTACCGAGTTGAAGCCGGAAACCGAAAAAGCACTGGAAATTGCGGCAAATGATTTTACGGAAAATTATTGGAAAAAGTAGAATTTGGAGACACCAGACATCTGTTTATACAGACACCTGGTGTCTGGGGTACAGTAATCGGTACCCATCTGTTTCTGTCAGATCATGGTGGCAGCAGATGGGCACCGATTGAAATGCAGTTCATTTAAAATCGTAGAACGAAAAGTCTGGATCAGTTAAAAAATTGATCCCGCCAAAGCTTGTTGCCTTGGCGGGATGAACTAAGCGTCATTACATATTGGTTATGTCCTTACCAAACTTGGACGCCCAAGTTTTAAGGACTTCAGGATGAGTGACTAACTCCCGGGGCCACTGTTGCTCGTCCCATTTTTTCTGAGCCGCAACGGACATTTTTCCCCAGACAAGGCTTGACCCCTTACCCCCAAATCCATTTAGGGGTCCCTTGTACCCGGGATTTTCCGTCCAAGCTTTCTCGTTAGCATCACTAATTTCTTTGAGTAGGTTCATAAATCAGAATTAGGTTGTGAACACCTCTGCCGCCATTGTAACATATATTGTGCCTGTCTGTCAACAGCAAGATAATCCTTGGACAACTGTACCTTTAAGCCACCAACTAAGAAAATCAAAAACCGAACACTTTAAGCTAAACACTACACGCTAATCAAATGGCCTCATCCAAATCCATAAAAAACCGAATAAAATCGACAAAATCCATCAAGCAAATAACCAAAGCTATGGAGGCGGTTTCGGCTGTAAAAATGCGAAAGAGTGAGCAGGTGGCACTCCGCGCCCGGCCTTACGCCCTTGCAGCACTCGAGGTTCTGCGCGGGCTTACGGCAAAAATGGATAACGATTTTTCTTCACTCTCTCCCCTTCTTGATCAGACCAGGTCTGATCAACCAAACTGTCTTCTAGTCATAACATCCGACAAGGGATTGGCTGGCTCTTTCAACACAAACGTTTTGAGAAAAGCTCTTAAAATTGTTAATAATGATCCAACTCTCGAAGTAATCGCTGTCGGCAAAAAAGGCCGCGACTTCCTGTCACGAAGAGGCGCCAAAATAATTTCGGGTTATACCGGAGCCGGAGATTTTGTTGAACTTCGCGAGACAGAGCCTATATCCAAATTTGTGAAAGACGGATTTGAACAAGGCAAATGGAGCAAGGTCACATTGCTTTATACAAATTTTCTGTCAGCGCTTAAGCAGGAAGTTGTCGCGCGAAAAGTATTACCCTTTGACTTCAAATCTCTAACTTCTATAATCGAAGGCATCACTCCAACCAGAGGAAAATACGCCAACATGCCCCAAGTCTTGGGTGTAGATCAGAAGGAATCGGCTTACTCCTACGAACCGAACGCCTCAATAATCCTTGATAAATTATTGCCGACATTGCTAGAAATTGAAATTCACCACGCGGTCTTGGAGGGAAACGCCTCGGAACATTCTTCGCGCATGGTTGCGATGCGAAACGCCTCCGAAAACGCGGGTGAGCTTATCGATAGTCTCACTCTCGAATACAATAAGGCCCGCCAGGCTCAGATCACCAAGGAGCTGACGGAGATTACGGGAGGAGCGGCAGCATTAGAAATGTAAAATGTAAATATCAAAATGCAAAATGGTAATAATAAAATGAAAATCTTGGATTCTTAATTTTTGATTTTGCATTGTCATTTTACATTTTGATTTTTTAATTTTTAATTATTCTTAAGATAAATATTATGAAAGGCTCTATAGTACAGATCATTGGTCCAGTCGTCGACGTCGAATTCGAAGGTCAGCCGCCCGCCATTTACACCGCCCTTAAGACTGCCTCGCCTGACAAAAAAGTTCAGTCGCTTGTGCTTGAAGTAGCACAACACTTGGGGGGTGGACGCGTTCGCGCAGTTTCGATGGGCCCAACTGAAGGCTTGAAGAGAGGCGCCTCTGTTGAAAACACGGGCGCTCCTATTTCGGTACCTGTCGGAAAAGAAACCCTCGGACGAATGTACAATCTTCTTGGCGAACCGATCGACAACATGGGTCCGGCCAAGGCCTCTGCCTATTGGCCCATCCATCGTCACCCGCCGAAATTTACGGAACAATCTACCGAAGTACAGATCTTTGAAACAGGCATCAAAGTTATCGACTTATTTGCTCCATTTATAAAGGGCGGAAAAGTTGGTCTTTTCGGGGGCGCGGGAGTCGGAAAAACGGTCCTTCTCCAGGAGCTCATTAGAAATGTGGCGACTGTTCAGAAAGGTTACTCCGTTTTTGCCGGTGTAGGAGAAAGAACTCGTGAAGGAAACGACTTGTACAATGAAATGAAAGATTCCGGCGTTTTGGCTCAAACTTCCCTGGTTTTCGGGCAAATGAACGAAGTGCCTGGCGCACGTCTTCGTGTGGCGCTTTCCGGTCTCACCATGGCTGAATATTTTCGTGATACGGAAGGTAAGGACGTTCTTTTGTTTATTGACAACATCTTCCGATTCACGCAAGCAGGAGGCGAAGTCTCCGCCCTTCTTGGAAGAATGCCCTCAGCGGCCGGTTATCAGCCGACATTGGCGAACGAAATGGGTGAGCTTCAAGAGAGAATTACATCCACGAAAAAAGGATCTATCACTTCCGTTCAGGCCATTTACGTTCCAGCCGACGACATCACCGACCCGGCTCCGGCCACCACTTTCGCCCACCTTGATTCGACCGTTGTGCTCTCACGCGCCCTCACAGAACTTGGCATCTACCCCGCTGTCGATCCACTCGATTCCGCTTCGAACGCCCTTACACCTTCGATAGTCGGCGAAGAACACTACAAAGTCGCGCGAGAGGTTCAAAGAATCGTGCAACGTTACAAGGAACTCCAGGACATCATCAATATCTTGGGTATTGAGGAGCTTTCAGATGAGGACAAACTTCTTGTCGAAAGAGCGAGAAAAATTCAGAGGTTCCTATCTCAGCCATTCATGGTAGCCGAAGCCTTTACAGGTAGGCCCGGCAAATATGTAACAAGAAAAGAGACCGTTCGAGGTTTCAAAGAAATAATTGAAGGAAAATGCGACGACGTTCCTGAAGCCAATTTCTATATGGTAGGAGGCATTGATGAAATCAGGAAGTAATTTTTGAATTTTTAATTATTAATTTTTAAATAATGTTTTAATTTCTTAATTAATAAATTGATTCATTATTTCAAAAATTAAAAATTGGGAATTAAAAATTTTATGCGGCTGTATATATATAAATTGGACAAAACTCTATACGAAGGCGATGCCGATGTCGTTTCTCTTCCCGCAGAAGACGGAGAAATTGCTGTTCTCCCTCATCACGCCCCCATCGTCACATCTCTAAAAAAGGGGACGATTTCGGTTAAAAACGATTCGGACAAAAAAGTTTTTTCTATCGAGAGCGGTTTTGCCGAGATCAATCAGGAGCAAACAATTTTGCTCGTAAAGTAACGCGGCAGGTGGAAATACTAACACTGTCATACAACTAGGCCGACGAACGAGAGTAAGGAGGTACTAAAACCAGCAGGTTGAAGTACGTACTGAGGCCAGCAGGCCGAAGTGCAAGAGATCAATCAAAATCAGATCATTATATTGGTAAAATAAAACACTAATCCGTAAATCAGCTTGGCGCACGCGATGAGATTTTTTACTTGACTTTTATTATTTATATTGTTAGATTAAGTTGAGAAAGGATCGAGAAATGAAGAAAATTATTTGGTTTTACCTTAACACCAAGCAAGGCTTGTGTGTACTGGCGTTTATTGCCATCATATCAGCCTACTCACCCCAACATTGGATGGCTCACCCCTGGCAAAGCCTACTACTCGCATTAGGCACAGGCTGTGCGGGGTTCATGTTAGAAACTTGGTATAACAAAAAAACCCCTCTTCTTATACCATCTCTAAATAACATCTGAACATTGTTTTAATATCCACTCATATCCCAACATTTTTTTCATCGCGGGAATATTG
>MHRK01000017.1 GCA_001820955.1 Candidatus Taylorbacteria bacterium RIFCSPHIGHO2_02_FULL_43_32b | reverse complement strand
TCTCTGAAATGGAACAATCCCGAGAATTGGTTTAAAACATATCTTGCTCTAGGGCGTTGAAAACAAGGGGGGGGGTTGGAGGGTGTGGACACTTACCCGTTTTAGTATTGCGCTGAAACAAAATATATGGTATAATTATTAGAGTTCAACAATTAAACAGAAAGGTCTTTTGAATGAGATATTGCTTACCGGTTTCAACTCTACATTGGTGTTCGGTGGCGAAAATGTGCAAGATGGCCAAGGCGGCGGGTTTTGATATGGTCGAATTCCTCCTTGCGGGGTGGATACTCGAACATCCGGAAGAAGCGGCCGAAATGGCTCGTGATGAGGGTCTCGATGTCCGGTTTCATCTGGCCTGGACCAGACAAACGAGTAGCGCACAAACTTTGTTTTGGTGCGCCGCCTGGCGAATTTTGACTTCTGTCGGCTGGTTACCAAAACAGGGTTCAACGTTTTGGGAAATGGCGCCCCCCATTATCACGGATGCAGTAGTTGTTTATGCCGAGAATCTGCTAAATGGATTGCAGGTAAATCACTATGTGCAAACGATGTCCACGATGAAGGACGGCAGATTTCAGATTTCGCGAGCCGATGCCGATAGGCGTCTTCTCGGAGGAGTCCAGCTGGTTGTTTTTGACACATACCACGATCTGCATTTCAGAGACGGTGGACTCCAAATTCTAGAAGAAAACTCTAGGGTGCGATTACTCGAATTGATGGTCGCGGATTATAAAATGTACGGCAGTCGCATCGCTGAAATCCATATTCAGGATTGGTCGAAAACAGGTGGCCGAAGCGTTTGGCCGGGGACAGGGGATTTGCCAATTCGCGAGTTCCTGCTTGAAGTTGTAAACAGGGATTCCGAATTGATATTGACACCTGAAACCAAGCCGATCATGCGAAATGTCGCCGATGGTCTCAAAAGGTTGTGCAACGACGTTCAGGATTTGGTTGATTAATACCGTCTCTAATTAGCCATTCCACACGAGTTCCCGAATTTTGGCCTGCCTACGCCTGGCCGTGCAGGCGGGCAGGCAGGCTACAAAACATCGTTTCCCGCTCGCCATATCTCGATATGGCTCGCGCTCCAACTCGTTTTTCGCCTAAAATTCAGAAATTCGTTTAATGTGAAAGCGTTAATTAGAGTTGGTATAATTTTCGAAGCCCCAAGGGACATTGTCTCTCGGGGCCTTTTGTTTTAAAGTTATGTTCAGAATCCCGTAGTAAGAAATCTTGCTTCAACAGCGCTCGGACAATGTGCAAACAGGAAGTTAGCACACCTGTCCTCGCTTGGTGAAGTAGAATTTCGGGTTGTTTGATGACGTTACCAATTTTTTACAGGGGGTTCTATGTTTTAGCAACAATAATTTGAAATGAGGATGGTTCACCCTCCATGAGTGGACGACCCGAAATTTCACTACGGGATGAAAATTCTGATAGCTACAGGCATATTTCCACCTGACATTGGCGGGCCGGCCAAGTATGCCAAGGCGCTTTTTGAGGAGCTTTCGAAGGAGGGACACAATGTTAAAATTGTGGCCTATCGTCTGGAAAAAAAATTACCATTTGGCGTGAGGCAAATTCTTTATTTTGTTCGGATATTTTTTGCTGCTTTTCGCGCAAATTCGATAATAGCTCTGGATACCGTTAGTGTTGGTTTCCCCGCTGTGGTTGCTTCTTTTGTTCTGGGAAAGAAAATAGTCATTAGGACGGGAGGAGATTTTTTGTGGGAGAGTTATTTGGAGAGAACCAGGCAGGAGCTTCCTTTGCCCGCTTTTTATAAAATAATGCCCAAGCTTTCCTTTAAGGAAAAGGTGATAGCCAGGATTCATCAGTTTGTGTTGAGCTATACGGATTATATTGTTTTCAGTACTGCTTGGCAGAGAGATATTTGGACCGGTTTCTATAACGTTTTGCCGGAAAAGATTAGGATAATTGAAAATTGTTATAGTGAAAAGAAGCAAAGTAATATTCCGTCAGAAAAAGTATTTCTTGGTTCGGCCAGAAACATCGTGATGAAAAATTTGGGCGTTGTCGAAGAAGCATTCTTGTTAGCTAAACAGAAAGTTCCCGATATAGAGCTCGATCTTAAGCCGTATGGTGGAGAGGAATACGAACGGAGACTCCGTGATTGTTACGCCGTTGTCATCGTCTCTCTTGGCGATATTAGCCCCAACACTATTATGGAGGCCATTTCTTTTAACAAGCCTTTCATATTGACTAAATATAACGGACTGCAAAACAGGCTCGGGGATTATCCGTTTATCGTCGACCCGCATGATATCAAAGGCGTGGCGAAAGCTTTTGTCGATTTATCAAATGAGGTCGAATACAGAAAAGCCATCGAGGCGGTCAAGAAAATCAGTTTCGTGCACACGTACGGTCAAATTGCCAAGGAATTTCTCCAGATTCTAAACAATAATAAATAATAATTTTATGGCAATAGTTATCTCTATCGGCAATGACAGATTGATATTTGAAGAGGGAAGCAAGGTTAGGAATAGGATGATCGAATATGGTACTTTGTTTGACGAACTTCATATCGTCGTTTTGACACAAGGCAAAAAAAATAAAGAAATTCAAATTTCAAAAAACGTTTGGGTCTATCCGACAAATTCTTGGTCGAGATGGCTTTATCCTTTTGACGCGTCTTCTCTCGCAAAACGCATTCATCACTCTCGTTTTGCTTTTCGCAAGGAGCCTTTTATCGTGAGCGCGCAAGATCCTTTCGAGTCGGGGCTCGGAGCTTATTGGGCTTCTCGCAAAATTAAAGCCAAGCTCCACATCCAGGTTCACACCGACTTTTTGTCGCCGTTTTTCAAAAAGGGGTCTATTCTTAATCTGATTCGTATACGGATCGCGAATAAGATACTAGCGCACGCTGATGGAATACGCGTTGTTTCGAAGAGAATTTTCGACTCCATTGCCGGCAAATATAGCCTTCCTATTGGGCGCGTTTCGATTCTGCCTATTTATGTCGCGGATGAGAAGAAAGATATTATGGCTTATGATTTCAAAAAAGATTTTCCGGACTGGACTTTCGTTGTTTTAATGGTCGGCAGGCTCGAAAAAGAGAAAAATTTACCATTAGCCTTTAGGGTATTAAAGGAAGTAATAAAGAAATATCCAAAGACCGGCATGGTTATTGTTGGGGAGGGGAGACAAAAAGGCAGACTTGAATTATTGGCAGAGTTACTTCGTATTAACAAAAATATTTCATTCATTGGGAGGGTAAATGATCCGACCCCATTCTATCTTGGCGCCGATGCCTACCTCCACACATCAAACTTTGAAGGCTTCGGCATGTCGCTCGTCGAAGCTTTGAAAAATAAATTGCCTATTGTGACGACCGATGTCGGGGTATCAGGGTGGCTGTTAAAGGACGGTGAGAATGCTCTTCTATGTGGCGTAGGCGACTCGAGACAGCTCTACTTTGCTTTGATGAGGCTTATTGAAGATAATGGGTTGCGGGAGCGTTTAAAAATCGGGTCGCCGCTTACTAAAGACATAATTAGTTTATCGAAAAGCGATTACCTTTTGCGGTACCAAAAAGACTTATTGAGGTGTTTAGAGTCTGAGAAATAGACGTGATTTAAGACCCCCCGATTGTTGTAATGAACCGTTTTTTTCAAACTTTAGCAAGGCGACGACGCGAAACAATTATCGAATTATTCGTTCACTTGGCTTTTAAATAAATTCCAGACATTATTTTTTGATTAGATAAAAAATTAAATATAAGATACAATCAAAAAGATTACAGGCTGGTTGCCTAATTTTTTTATCAAAAATGAACAGGAAAACAAAAGAAGCGAAAACATCAAATAAACCGACAATCGGTTTCATCGGTCAGGGATTCATAGGGAAAAATTATGCTGATGACTTCGAAAAGAGGGGTTTTGCGGTTGTAAGGTATGCTCTCGAAAAAGAATTTAACGGCAACAAGGAAAAGATAAAGGATTGCGATATTGTTTTTGCGGCGGTTCCGACGCCTTCAACTCCCAATGGTTTTGACGATCATATAATTCGATCCGCGGCCAAGCTGGTCGGAAAGGGCAAAATACTTGTCATTAAATCGACGATAGTTCCTGGAACGACCATATCTATTCAAAAACAGAATCCGGATATTTTTGTTATGCATTCGCCGGAATTTTTGACCGAAAAAACCGCTGCATATGACGCGGCGCATCCAAATCGCAACATTATTGGAATTCCCGAAATGTCAGCAAAGTACAAGGAAAAGGCCAGAATTGTACTTTCGGTTTTGCCGAAAGCTCCCTATTCGCTGATCTCGAATGCCCGTTCCGCCGAACTCATCAAGTACGGCGGTAATATTTGGTTTTACTTTAAGGTCATTTATATGAATATGCTCTATGATCTTTCCCGAGAGGTCGGAGCGGATTTTGAAACAATTCGTGAGGCTATGGGCGCTGACCCCAGGATTGGATATTCGCATTTGAATCCCGTTCATCAGGGAGGCCGTGGCGCGGGCGGGCACTGTTTCATTAAGGACTTTGCCGCCTTCGAAGAACTTTATGGAAAGAAAATGGCCGACCAATTGGGAAAAGATGTGTTACGCGCGCTATCCTTAAAAAATATTGATCTCTTAGTTAAGAGTAATAAAGATTTGGACCTCCTAAAAGGAGTTTACGGCGAAAATTTGGGAAAAAAATAAATGGACGACAAAATTCACGAGGATTATTTGGGTAAGATCTCGGCGATGCTTCCAGGCGGTGCGTTCGACTTTTATAAGCGGAAACGCACTTTAATAAATTATGTTTTTTCCGGTGGTACTGGCGCTTTCGTAAATTTGTTTACTCTTTTTGTTTTAACTCACGTATTTCGCATTTGGTATCTTCTCTCATCGATCGTTGCTTTCCTTACGGCTTTTGGCTTTAGTTTTTATCTTCAAAAACACTGGACTTTTAGGGATCACTCTAACGATGGAATTCAAAAACAAATGAGCGTATACATGTTGGTTTCGCTGATTAATCTTGTTGTTAACACGGCGCTGATGTATCTTTTTGTGGATGTGATAGGGAAAATGCTTGTCCCTAACTTTTATAACAACACACTTTGGTATTTGTTATCTCAGTTTGTATCAGCGGGCCTAATTGCCATTGAAAGCTTTTTTGTCTACAGAAGTTTTGTTTTTAGGAGGAGCTGACTCTTAACAATATAGCCTATCAAGTATAGACTGGATCTAATGAATGAAAGAAAATTGAGATTGTTGGTCGTAACCCAGACAGTCGACAAAAACGACGGCGTCCTTGGGTTTTTTCACCGTTGGATCGAGGTATTTTCGGAAAATTTTTCGAGTATCAAGGTAGTGTGCCTCGGGAAGGGGGCTTTCGATTTGCCGGATAATGTTTCTGTTTTTTCGCTTGGCAAGGAGGAAAAAGAATTACGAATAATGAATAATGAATTAGGGAAGAAAGCGAGATATGGCTTTAGGTTTGTGCGACAAATCGTACGAATGCGGAATGAATATGATGCGGTTTTTGTTCACATGAATGAAGAGTACGTTTTGCTCGGGGGCATTCTTTGGCGCTTGATGGGCAAAAAGGTGATGCTTTGGAGAAATCATAAAGACGGTAGCTTCAAAACTCGCCTGGCCGTTTTTTTGTCTCATAAAGTATTTTGCACTTCAGAATCATCTTTTACTGCGAGATACAAAAAAACTGTTTTGATGCCTGTCGGAATTGACACGGATTTTTTTGATTATAATGGGGAAGATGACCGTAAAGAGATTTTATTTTTGGGAAGGGTCGCTCCGATTAAAAGACCTCATTTGTTTGCGGAATCTCTCGTCAATCTTAAAAATCATGGTGTTGAATTTACGGCAAGGATTGTTGGTGATCATCTTTCGAAAGACGAAGTTTATTCAGAGGAGATAATAAAAAGTATTGATAGCGCTAAACTTTCTGACAGGGTTATTTTAGAGAGGGGCGTGCCTTATGTTGAGACACCTAAATACTATAGAAGAGCGCTAATTCATGTGAACTTAACTTTCTCCGGCAGTCTTGATAAGACAATTTTCGAGGCTATGTCCTCCGGCGCGTTACCGCTCATTAGCAATGAATATTTTAAGGGGAAGATTGATGATATGTTTGTGACGAGGGATGAGCCGAAAGAAATCGCGGAGAAATTAAGAAATCTATTGTTGTTATTAGACGAGCAAAGAGAAGATTCTCGAAAATCCCTGCGAAATTTTGTGGAAAAAGAACATTCGCTTAAACTTTTAAGCGAAAGACTTGTTGCTTTGGTATCAACTTTTTAAAATGATTAAAATACTTTTTGTAATCAACAAGTTTACTCTCGGTGGGGCGGAAACAGTCGTGATGAATCAGATAAACCAGATCGACAAAAATCGGTTTTTACCGCATCTTGGCATTTTGTATCGCACGACAAAAAGTCAAAATCTCTATGATAGGCTCACAATAACATCCGATCGGGTGACTCATTTTGATTTTAAAAATTTGAAAGACGTGGTGGCATTTGTAAGATTGTGTGTCTTCTTGAAAAAAGGAAAGTTCGATATTGTCGTTTCCAATCTGTTTGAATCGAATTTTGTCTGCCGATTGGCCGCGATTATCGTTCGCGTTCCGATAATCTTGGCGGTGGAGCATAGTTCTTATTTCAATAAAAAATGGTGGCAAAGGGTGGCGGATCGAATACTAGCGCGTTATAGTTCCGCCATCATCACTCCTTCTTTGGATATAGCTGATTTCACTTCGAGGCAAGAAAAGATTTCTTTGTCTAAGTTTAAGGTGGTTGGCCAAATAACGGATTTAACTTTGAAGGGTGTATTTGGCCGGGACGAAATCCGAGAAAAATTTGAAATTCCAAAGGACGGGTTTGTAGCTGTTACGGTCGGCAGGTTTAGCGAGGAGAAAGCGCAGGAGAAAGTGATAGAGATTGCTGAAGAGATTGTTCATGTTCGAAAATTGAATAATTACTATTTTCTTATTGTTGGTTATGGTCCTCGCGAATTGGAATTAAGGACAATGATTGAGAAAAGTCGTCTAGAGAGGTGGGTCAAAATAATAAATGATCCTGCCAATGCCAAAGAATACAATATTGCGGGCGATGTTTTTCTCTTGCCGAGCAAGCGCGAGGGTGTGCCTGTAGCCCTCCTCGAGGCTATGAATATGGGGCTCGTGCCGATTGCAACCAATGTTGGCGGGGTAAAAAAAGTCATTCAAGGGAGTGGTTTTGTATGTGAGCAAAATGACGTGCTCTCCATGGTGGAGTCACTTATATTGTTAAATAATGATCGAGCCTTGCTCTCGAAGAAGTCTGCTTTGTCAAAATCCATGGCGGAAGAATCAAGAGGAAGGATAGAGGATCTCGAAAAGTTGTTGGTTAATTTGTATTCAAAAATCTCAAAATGAAATCATATTTTCTTCCGTCAATATTATTCAAAAAAAAGTGGGTTTGGTTTGCTCGTCCTTCCTTGCCCGATGATTCAGACGTCGTGACCTTTTTTTCTTATGACGACGTTTCGCTTCCGGATTTTGTCAAAAAAGAGGGATGGACCAGCGTCATTGACCTTTTTAAGCCAAAAGAAGAAATTTGGAATTCCTTTCGGCCCGGTTTCATTTCTGAGCAGATAAAAAAAGGCGAACGACACGGTATTGTGGTTCGGGTGGATGATAATTGGGATGGATTTCGGGAGCTTTACAAAAACTTTAGGAAACATAAAGGCATAAAATTAGATGATGAGAGAGTTTTTAAAAAGCACGGTCTTTTATTTTCGGCGTATCTAAAGGATGAATTGTTGGCATCGGGAGTATTTATAAGCGATTCTGAAAATATCAGAGCTTGGGCTCTCTGTTCGAAGCGTCTTGACGGTCAAGATGGCAAAAAAAGGGAAACCATAGGACAGGCCAACCGAATGATCATATGGGAAGCCATAAAGTACGGTAAGGAGAGAAATATGCTCAGGTTTGATTTTGGGGGCATTGAGCTTGGAGAAGACGGACAAAATCCGCCCTTAACTGTTTTTAAAGAAGCTTTTGGCGGAGCCAGAGCGAAAAATTTTTTCTATACCAAGATAAATTCGCCGGTGCTCAAACTTTTGAGAAAAATCAGGCGAATTTTGAAATGATCTTCTAAGAACCTATTCACGATCCAATGCCTAGCTAAAATCTTCAAATTTCGTTGCGAAAATTGAGAATTTGGAGGAAGCATATCGAGATACGCTGACGAGGAATTCGCGATTTGCAACAGAAATTTGAAGATTTTAGCAGGCAGGCACAGAGACAGGTACGCACAGGCAGGCGGTTAGATAGTGGATAGGTTCTGACATTCTGCTTGTGCTAAAATAGCAGAGTCGTATGGAGAACCAATTTAAGAAAAGAGAGCTTTGGATAAATAAGGCTTTTTTCATTAAGCACGAAAGGCTTATTTCATTCATAGCTTTTATTGCCGGGTTTATCTTTGATGGACTGACTTTGACCTATGTGGATTTATTCGAAGCCAGTTTTATTTTGGCTCTGTATCTTCTTGTAATTTTTGTTTGCATCATAGTTTTTAACGCGATTGGCGTGCGTGGAGTCCGTAGCTCATTTTCCATGTGGGTTCATCGTTTGATTCCTTATGTTATTCAGTTTATGTTCGGTACTCTCTTTAACGCCTCTTTTATTTTTTATACTGTCAGTGCTGAATTATCGACGAGTTGGCCGTTTATACTTTTGGTCGCGGCAGTTGTTTTGATAAACGAAATCTATCGGAAACGTCACGAGCAGTTAACTTTTCAAATGGTCATTTTCTTTATGGCCACTTTTTTGTTCTTGGCGTTTGCCATTCCTCTTCACTCCGGCAAGTTGGGAACGGGAGCTTTTGTACTAAGCGGTTTCTTCAGTTTGGTTATTTTGGCTTTCTTGGCGTATTTGCTCAACAAGTTTTGCAAAAACAGATTTAACGAAAAAAGAGAGCTTAGAATTTTTGCAGTCGGTTTGATTTATGTTCTTATCAATGTCTGCTATTTTGCCAACCTCATTCCTCCTATTCCGTTGGCTTTAAAGCAAATCGGTGTATATCATTCGATCACAAAGATCGGCAATGATTATCTCGTTACCTATGAGAAAACCCCAAAGTATTTCTTTTGGCAAAAAGAGAGTCGGGTTTTGCATTTGGCTTCTGGGGAAGGGGCATATGTCTGGAGTGCTGTATTCGCGCCCGGAACTTTGTCGGTACCGATTGTTCACGAGTGGAGACGTTTTGATCCTTCGTCCAATAAATGGGTGACGGTGAGTGAAGTCGAGTTTCCCATAATAGGTGGCAGGGACGGCGGGTATAGAGGTTATTCCTTTATAAAAGGAATTACGGAAGGAAAGTGGAGAACTTTTATCAAGACGCTAAATGACCAGCATTTAGGCAATATTTCCTTTGAAGTCGTCAGGGCATCGTCAACTCCTCTTTTATCAAGCGGGGTTAAATGATTTCAGCAACAAACATATTATGTATTTTATAATTACAGTGGACATTGAGGCCGACAACCAGTGGAAAGAAAATCCGCCATCTACAATTCAAAATGTTTACGAACTTCCAAAATTTCAGGCGCTTTGCTTAAGGTATGGTTTCAAGCCTGTTTATCTTGTGACTTACGAGGTTTTGAACGATGAAAAGGCTGTTTCTATGCTGAAGTCATGGCAGGATAATGGTTCTGCCGAAATAGGAGCTCACCTCCACCCGTGGACTACTCCTCCCACAGCGAACGCCGATAAATTTAAGAGATTTCCCTCTGAACTTGGTTCAGACGAGCTTAAGGAAAAAATTGTAAATTTAACTTCAAAAATTAAAGAATCATTCGGCCTTTGGCCGGCATCATATCGTGCCGGAAGATGGGGGTTTGATATGAGACAGGCGCAAATTTTGGCCGAACTTTCTTATAAAGTCGATTGTTCGATTACACCTCAAATAGATTGGAAAGGAAAAGGGAATAATCCGGGATCGAGTGGTCCGGATTGGAGGTTTGAAGATTTACGCCCGCGAACAATTGAGGCCGGCAATAAGAAGATTCTTGAAGTGCCGATGACAATAATAAATACCGGAGTGTTGGCAAAATTCACCTTGCTAAACAGGCTCCTTTTAAAATATCCGCGAAACATTTTTTGCCGAGCGATAAAAAAGTTATTTTTGAAACCTTTATGGCTACGGGTTTTCCCGGAAACAGTACGCGGCGATTGGAATTCAATCATACGATCAGCTAAAAAAAGAAAATTACCGGTAATAGAATTTATGATTCATTCTTCCGAGTTATCGGCGGGGCAGAGTCCGTACGCGAAAACGGAAGAATCTGTTGAGAGACTTTATAAAAATTTGGAATTGCTGTTTTCTGCCGTAAATAAGGCGGGAATTGAAAATTTAACTTTAAGAGAATTCGAAGAACACTATTCGATGTCAAAATAGAATTTGCCTTCTTTCCTCCTGCACTGACCGGTACCCCATTTCCTGGACACATTTTCTCTTCTTAACAGAGTAAAATAATGTCATGGAAAACAATCAAACAAATTACGTAGGCAAGAAAGGTG
>MHRK01000016.1:6214-24901 GCA_001820955.1 Candidatus Taylorbacteria bacterium RIFCSPHIGHO2_02_FULL_43_32b | reverse complement strand
AGGTCGTGAAAAAGACATTCCTCAGCTTAAGTTATTCGATCTTTAGCATTTATAACGCCCTGCCCTCCAGGGCAGGGTAGTTTACAGGCCTATTTGGGGGGGGGAAATGATACCGAATTCTCAAAGACATTTTAAACTCGACCATTTATTGAAAACGGCATACAATTGATGACACGTATTCAATTGAATTAGGATTATGGCCGAAGTTAAAATAATTAACGGGATAAAAGTTACGGTTGCGACAGATTATGCGGAAATGAGTCGGATAGCCACCTCCATAATTCTTGAACGGGTCAGGAAAAATCCTAATTTAAATATTTTAGTGCCGGCGGGCACAACTCCAGAAGGGGTTTATGAAATTTTAAGCAACGATGAGCCTAAACTTTTTCGCAAAGTTACCTTTTTCAACATGGACGAATATTGCGAAAAAAAAGACGGAGAGTACAAAGTCGTGTCGGAAAAAGATTCCAAGGGTTACAGGTACTATATGAGGAAGCTTTTTTGAAAAAGTGACACCGCGAGCCTCATATTTTCCGGGAGAAGATGATGTTAGGTTGCCGGGCAGTTTTGATAAATTGATAAAAAAGTTAGGCGGTATAGACCTTTGCCTTAGCGCGATGGGGGGAAGACGCGCACATGGGGTTTAATTTTCCTGGCGTTTCATTTGATTCCGTTTCGAGGCTGGTAAGGCTCAACGGAAATATAAAAAAGGTAAACAAAAAATTGACCGGTTTTGAGATTCCAGAGTATGGCGTTACCATTGGCATAAAGACAGAGATGGAAAGTAAGGAAATCGTTTTTATCGTAAGCGGCAAAAGGAAGGCGGAGATTTTTAAGAAAGTTATTATGAGCAAAAAAGTAACGCCAAAACTTCCGGCATCGGTGCTCAAAATTCATCCCAATTGCCACTTTATTGGAAGCGGCCAGAACCCCGCCGAGGTACCCCGAGGGAACCGCTTGCGGCGGGGATGAATGGCCGCAAAAAAAATAGAAGCGCCCGGTGGGGCGCACCTATCCAACAAAGTTTTCCCGGTGTCCCGCCTAATACCCCGCCGAGGTAATCCGAGGGTACCCCTTGGGGCGGGGATGGGACGGGACAAATTTTATTGCTGACAGAGAGGCCTTTAGTGCCATTCAAAAGTCGCCTATTATAAGCAGTGTCAGTTCTTTGGTTGGCAATATTTCTGAGGATTAAAAAAGTATAAAATGAACACACTTCTTAAAATTTATGCGGCGGCGGCGATCTTACTTTTAGCTTCTTTTTCGTCGTATCTAGCTTTACATAGCGGTGTCTTATTTCCGGTTCGTTCGAATTCTTCAGGCGGGGCGCCTGTCGTTCCAATTGAAAATGAGGTTCCTTCTCCCTCGTTGGTTGAATCACCGGAAAATATTTTGCCTGGGGGATCGATGGAGGGAGCAAATTCGGTAAAGAAGGTCTTTGAATCGAGGAGCCAGTTATTGAACGCGGACATTACCATAGAGGATATGGTTACTTTCGAATACCGATGTACTGACAATGAGGGGCCGGAGCAGGATTGTTCCACTGTCGTTTTTCTTGGTTCAATGAGCGGAAGCAGATTTTATGTTCGAGAGGGAGGGCAGTATGTAAATTGCAAAGATATCGTCTCTCAATGTATGGGATGGCAAAAAGATACAATGCACAAAGTTAGGGGAGTGCTTGGAGTTCCACCTGGCTCCGAAAGTTTTGCCGGCTCCTACTTTGTCGATGTAACCTCAAAAGAGGTTCTATTTCCGTAATTTTTTCGCTCAACGTCCGCAGAGAATACGCGAAAAATTAGTGTATTAAATTTGGTAAGAACATAAAAAACTCCGCCTGTTTGGCGAAGTTTGACTAAGGTATCGACGAGTCATTTATCTTCCTATTTTACAAGTCGATAAAGCAGATTGTATTTGTCGATATTGGAATAATCGTAGTACCAGCTGTAAGGTGTGCCCGGAACTGTTCCGAGATTTTTCCACGTTATACCATTATCGGTTGAAACTTGGAGCATGTAGTTAACTCCCGGTTCTCCGAATACAAGAGTGCAAGGTACGTAAACCGGCGAGTCAAGCAGAATACCTTTGGTGTTTAGTGTCGCCGGCTCGCTCATCATAGCTCCGTGTTTATTGGCCACTTCTACTTTGTATTCCCCCGCATGTTCGGGTCGAACATTTTCAATATACAACACTTGGCTTTTGGCTCCCGCAATTTTTGTGTTGTTGCGATACCATTGGTAGCTAAATGGAGGCATGCCTGTCGGATAGACCACAAAGTATGTACTTTGTCCCATTTCGGCCGTGCGACTGCCCGGCTGTGCGTATATGTAGGGCGCGGCCGAGGCCAGCTCTTCGCAGATGATGGCGGCGCAGGAATCTCTGCCCGCACTAATCGCAATGGCACCCTTTAGACCTGCCGGGGTTTTGAATCCGCCCCATTTATCGTTTCCCCAGGTTATAACTTCTCCAGATTCGGTCAACGCTACGCTGAAATCTGTGCCTGCCGATACCATAACGATATTTTTTGCGTTTGGCGGCACATTGCATACTCCATTGTATAAGTTTCCACATGCGACAACGTTTCCTTCCGTTGTTGCGGCCAACGCGTGATTGGAATTGTTTGATACGGAAACAACTTTGAGGTTTTGTGGGGGAGGAAGTGTGCTTACAAAAGAATCATCGAATACGTACCAGCCTTTGCCCCACTGCACGAATTCTCCATTTCGCCGGATTGCCATGTTGTAGTAGAAACTTGCTGATATGGCGATTGCATCGACTAGGTCTGTCGGTATGTTGTATAGATCAGTGTAGAACCAATTAAGACCCCAGGCGATAGGCCTACCATCAGCTCGAAGAACCAGTTGATGCCCCGGTCCATTGAACCCAGTACTATTGTCTGCGGCGACCGCCACGATGTCGTGAAGCGCCAAGTCTGGCGGGTTTAGTTTGTCCCTATACATGCCCCAGGAGCGAAGGTTTTGATTTTTATCGACAGCTATTCCGACAAGTTCTCCGGAAGCTATGGCGACGATATCCCTTAATTCCTCGGATCCGCCCCATGTCGCCCAATATCCTGAAACTGTAACTTTTCCGTTGCGTCGTAGGACAGCTACAGACATTTGTCCGGACGATACCGCTACAGCGTCGTTGATTTTAAGATCTGTTATCTGACCGTCTTGACCCCACTCGATGACGCGTGTCTCAAAGGCAAACATTGCGTTGGATGAGACAAAAAGAGACGATATTGCAAAGAATACCGCAAACAAACTTCGAATCTTCATATAAACAAATTGGGACAAAATCAATTTGACCCGTTATGCAATAAAGTCTAATGTTTACGGAGAGTTCAAATATTGATGAAGGAGGTAGCGATGCTTTGCGAAATCAGATGGTATAGGAGAGTATCTTTGCCAACACGAAAAATTCCCTCAATGTTGGTCGTAAAACCAGTCGACGAACTTCTTTGGATTGTCGACTGTGAGCTCGTAAAGGGTTATTCTCTTTCGGTTCTCGGTGCGGGTGACCACATTCCAGAGGGGGTTTGCATTTCGCTCGAAACCAAAGAGGTGTTCGATGAAATAATTGAGCTGGCGTGGGATTACCCAAAAGATTTGGAGCACTTCATTTTTGATTGGATTGAGTTTAAGGACAATTTGGTCCACGGCTTTTTTTAGAACAAGGCAACGCAAAGTTGCCTTTTTTGTACAGCGACTTTTTCTGTTTGCTAACTCATGGTTGAAGTGGTTAACGGTAGTGGTATGCTTTGTTCATGACTACAGAAAACATTTCTGAAAAAAATATTCCCTGGTATAGAAAAATATCCGTGACGGGATGGGGGCTGATTTTTGTTGGTATAGTTGTCGCACAGATTTTGATTCTCTATGTCATGGGGCGATTACCCATATGCGCCTGCGGTTTTGTGAAATTTTGGGAAGGGGATGTCATGAGCTCGTCCAATTCTCAGCAAATTGCCGACTGGTATACTTTTTCGCATATTATCCACGGTTTTGCTTTTTACGGACTTCTGATTTGGTTGTCGCGGAAATTTTTCAATAAAGAGGGAGGGTTACCTCTCGGGACGATATTTATCGGTGCCGTACTTTTGGAAACTGGTTGGGAAATTATTGAAAACTCAAGCTGGATAATCAATTATTATCGCGACAATACAGTTTCGCTTGGCTACATTGGTGATAGCATTTTGAATTCTGTTTTCGATGTCATTTGGATGGCGCTTGGTTTTTTGATGGCGCGAAAATTTCCAGTTTGGTTAACAATATTTCTTGTAATCGGATTCGAGTTAATGACCGGAATGTTTGTCCGTGATGGCCTCGCTCTCAATATCTTGATGTTTATTTACCCAGCCGAAGCCGTGAAAGTTTGGCAAATGGGGCTGTAATTATTAAACCTAGAACATAAAATGTCCGAAAT
This sequence comes from Candidatus Taylorbacteria bacterium RIFCSPHIGHO2_02_FULL_43_32b, assembly GCA_001820955.1. Taxonomy (GTDB): domain Bacteria; phylum Patescibacteriota; class Minisyncoccia; order Phycocordibacterales; family 2-02-FULL-43-11; genus 2-02-FULL-43-11. The sequence continues at coordinate 20,476 of MHRK01000016.1, read as the reverse complement.
TAAAGAATTTGTAATCCGATGCCGCGCGATCATTGTTTATGACGGCAAATTGCTTGTGGTCAAACATTCGGAGAATGATAAGCATTTTGCACTGCCTGGCGGGAGGCTTGAGTTGGGGGAAGATATTAAAGATTGTATGAGTCGGGAGTTGGTTGAAGAACTAGGCATAAAGCCTGAAATCGGAAAATTACTGTACGTTCATAATTTTTTAGACGGCAAAAAACATTCAGTAGAGTTTTTCTTTGAAATAAAAAATGGGGCGGATTATTTAAAAATAGGGGATGTCGAGAGGACTCATGCGTACGAAATTTGCGAAATGCTCTGGATTGGCGCGACTCATGATTTACATCTTTTGCCAGCGCAGGTTTTCCAGGATTTTAAAACCGACCAAATTCCCGGCGCAACCAAGTTTATTCGCGGTTCTGCCTGAACACGAAATGTATTTATTTAAAATCTGTAAAAAATATGAACGCGGTGATTTCCAAAATTGAACCAGAATTATTAATAAAGACAAAAAAGGAGTTGCAGTGGAGGACAGTTCTTTTTGATTGCAATTGTCATTTACTTGAGAGTGTTGTGGATTTGTTGGTAAAGGCTATCAATTGTTCGATTGATAAGGCCTATCTATTTGCTCGTACGGCCGAAAGTTTAGGGAGTGTTGCTGTGTTCTATGGTTCAAAGAGCCAATGCGAAAAGGTGGCTGATATTTTGGGGAGCACCGGTTTAAAGGTTGAAGTGAATCAATAGGATATATGTGCGATTTACGGGTATGATAAAGGTAATTCCGATTTGAAACAAAGAAGTGGTCGGTTGGTTTTACTTAGTCTACATCACAAAAAAACATGAAAAAAATATACATAGTTATTGCGATATTGATTGGCGTTGTCGCCGTAGGCGCTTTGTGGTTTGCGATCGGGAGTGAGGAGATAACTGCCGTAACGAATTTTGAGGAGTGTGTTGCGACCGGGGCGCCTATTATGGAAAGTTACCCGCGACAATGCCGTTACGGCGGAAAGACATTCACGGAATACATCGGAAACGAAATTGAAAAGTCGGATCTCATTCGTTTGGAAAGCCCGCGCCCGAATGAAAAAATAAAAAGTCCGTTGACGATAAAAGGAGAGGCAAGAGGTGATTGGTTTTTTGAAGCCAGTTTTCCTATTTCCATTACTGATTGGGATGGACGAATTATTGGAGAGGGGTTTGCGACGGCAAAAGGTGAGTGGATGACAACCGATTTTGTGCCGTTTGAAGCGGTATTGACCTTTACTGTTGATCCTCAAGCTTACAGCAATAGGGGTTCTTTGATTCTTAGAAAAGATAATCCGTCCGGTCTTCCGGAACACGACGACGCTCTTGAAGTACCTATAATTTTTTCCGATATCTCTTCGTCCGATAATGCTCTCTGCACAATGGACGCGAAAATTTGTCCTGACGGTTCTGCTGTTGGCAGGGTGGGACCGCGCTGTGAATTTGCGCCATGTGAGGGTAATTCGACGAGCGAAAGTGATGTAATTCTTACTATTGGCGCCAAAGGAGAAGCAGGAGGGCTAGCAATTAAGTTGAATTCCGTTTTGGAGGACAGTCGTTGCCCCAAAGATGTCGTGTGTGTTTGGGCAGGTGAAGCCAAAGTTTCCGTTACACTAACAACCGCGAGTAAAACTGAAACAAAAATCATCTCTACAAACGACAAACCATATTTATTTGATGAATATGAAGTGTCAATAATTTCGGTTCTACCAGAGCCACAAAGTGGCAGAGAGATTACCCAAGGTGCTTACAGTGTTACTTTTCACATCCAAAAAAAGGATGCGGTTGGTGGCTCGCAAAAAAATTCTATGGTAAGTGGGCAGGTTACGGTGGGACCGACTTGTCCGGTAGAGCGCATTCCGCCGGATCCCAATTGTGCAGATAAGCCTTACGTAACTACTGTTCAGGTGATCGAAGTTGGAAGCCCCCAAAGCGCACCGTTTGCAACCGCCAAAACAAATGAAGAAGGAAAATATTCCGTTTCTCTACCTCCCGGCAAGTACGCTCTTCAGCCTGTTGGCGGGAGTGTAATGCCCCGATGCGAAACAAAGGAAATCACTGTTTTATCTTTGACGCCAATGTCGGTCAATCTATCCTGCGACTCCGGTATACGATAATTTTTTGCGTGTGTTTAACTCGTTCCGAGATCTTCAGAGATTTTGGCGGTATTTGGGAAACGGTCTTTACGCCAATTGTTACTGGAGTATGATTGGTCTATAAGTTTAGGCATTAACATGGCGGAAGATGCTATATACAACGCCCTCAAGATTGCCAAATTCTTTGGTGTGACGAAGAAGACCGTTTGGCGTTGGTGCAAGATGGGAAAACTGCCGGCTTTTAAAATCGGAAAAGATTGGAAGGTCAGGCTCTCAGATCTTCAAAAACTTATCGATGGCAAAGTTTCTTCCAAACGACGAGATGACAGCCCACGACTTTTCTGAATTGCGTTTTTTGCGGTTCGGTCAGATTAAAAAAAGACGATCTATCTGATCGTCTTTGGTGGTTCCACCCTGCTTTTTCTTAGAATTTCTTCTTCAATCATTGGCAGACAGTCGGTATAATTTGAGAAGGGATCTCCAATCGGGAAACTAAATGTCTGCTTGGTGCGGACGTTAAGGAACTTCAGTTCAGCCCAACATTCATCGGTCGGGCGCCATTGATTTGGGTCGATGAACTGCATGAATTTAACTGTTTCACCCCTTACTTTTGCACGTGTCCTTGCAGGCGGAGAAGAGAGGGCTCTTTTGATGAGATTCGGGTTAACTAGACGTTCGATTTGTCCGGCATCTAAGAGGTAATAGTACAGAGTGTTCTCTCTATTCAGAGAGTGGTATTCCAAATCGATGGCGGTTAGATCCATTTTGTCACCAGGCGATTTATTGGCCTCAAATGTGTTGATGAGATGAAGTTTTGTAACCCAATCAAGTCGCCCGTAGAGCTTCATTGGATCGGACCCAAGTTTTTTGAGCGTGTCCTCTATAAGAATGAGTAACACGTCAGTAACTTCATCCCGACCGGCAAAAATTTCCCTTGCTCTTTTGGCATAAAGGCCAAGAAGTGCGATTACATCGCCCGATCGGTTGCCAATGCCGTGCATAAACCATTTTTGCTTTTTTGCCGATATGTCGCGTCCGTCAACTGTTGCGAATTTTGGATCGTAGGCAACGTGCGGCAGAGCATTTCTCTCCAGTAGTTCTACCATAAGATTTGTAAAACCAACCTGGATAAATGTGTTGACTTCCGACATGTGGGCGTCGGTGTGACCTTGGTGCATTCTTTCCCAACCCTCGATGGTCATAAGTGATTGATGTCTGTAATCTACATAACACAAGGGCTCATTACCGATCGCTTCCTTCATGAATCTCGCTCGTTGGGAGATTTGGTATTGGCCATCGAGTGTCCGCCAACCGCTTCCTGCCATAACCAGGGAGGCGACATTGAAAGGAAGAAGTTTGATCCACGTCCCTCTTGGCGCGCGGGTGCAATAATTGCAGTGGCATCCGAAAGTACTCCCTTTCCAATCGTGGTTGTTGTTGTGAAGTACGAGGGGTGGATTGCGTAGAGTGGCGCAGATAATCTTCATCGCCTCGAGGTATGTCGTAAGTTCGAGTGCGTTTGAACATTCAGGCGTGCAGTATTCTAAAAAATGCGACAACTCAAGATACAGTCGGCCGCCGTTCGTTAGAATGCGCGGGAGAGACAACGAAGGAGTTTCCAAAGCCTTTGCGTCACTGTCCGTTTTGACTCCTAGTTCACCGTCAATTCCCATGATTCTTATTTGTCCATTGGGGAAATAATCGAACAAAGCCTGGCCTCCTGCCAGCCGGTGTAAAATTTCTTGCTTATTTAGCATATAATGAGCTTTCTTTTTTGGTAACCTAAACTTATACTAAAACCTTTTTCCTTGTGGGGTCAAATTTTAAAAACCTGTTTTTGGCGTTGATTATTCGCTTTTGTTTTGTTGGTGTCGTTTTCGATAGCGGATTGTTTTGGTAAAATGTGGGAACATGGTCTCTAGTTCCTGCTGTTTGTGTTAGAATTGGCCTATGGAAGAGTTTCTGGTCTATTCCGAATATATCAAGCCATTCTGGGCGCCGCCCTCGTGGCTCTTTGGTTCGGTTTGGACGATTTTGTACGCAATAATTGCAGTTTCTTTTGGAGTCGTAATCTACAAAGTCGCCAAAAAACAAATTCCGCGGATGGTTGCTTTGCCGTTTATTCTAAACCTGATTTTCAATTTTGCTTTCACCCCGATTCAGTTCGGGCTTAAAAACAACCTACTCGCTTCTTTGGATGTTGTTCTTGTTTTCGTTACTCTTATATGGGCACTTATCGTTATTTGGCCGCGTATGAGATGGGTTGTTTTTGCAAACATTCCTTATGTTCTTTGGGTTATGTTTGCCACGGTTCTTCAGATTACCATTACCTACCTCAATCGATAATTTTGTTTGAAGCTATTATAGATTGATGGATATTTTCGAACGGTCAAAATTAAATCCTGTTTTGAGACCAGATAAAAAATGGTGGAAAGTCTACAATCCTGGTGCGATTTTTGGTGACGATGGCCTTGTCCATCTTTACCCACGGGTGATGAAGAGGGAGGACGATTGGCATTCTCGGATTGCCCATGCTGTGTCGAAAGACGGCGAACGCTTTGAATGGCGATCTCACCTTGCCCTCGAAAGAGAAAGTGTGGACGAACTTCGCGGATTAGAAGACCCGAGAATTACGAAAATCGGCGATACTTACCACATGGCGTTTTCCGCGTATGACGGCAAGAGTGTCAAACTTCATACGGCTACGACCAACGATTTAAATAGAGAGTGGAAAAGGAACGGTTTGGCTGTACCCGATTTCAATTTTTGGGAAGCGGGAGGTAAAATTTTCAAGTGGGAGGGAGGACATCCGGTAGAAAAAAAGAAGTCAAAAAGAGGTTTGCATTGGTCAAAGTCCGGCGCTTTTTTCCCGGAAAAATTTAACGGTCACTACGAAATTCTCTTTGGGGAATATTATATTTTTAGCGCCGATTCCATTGACGGTGTTAATTTCGAAGTTAGCGTCAAGCCCTTTATAGAGCCGCGAACCGGTACCAATTATTTTGACAATACTTTTGTTGAGGTTGGTCCGCCGCCCATTCTCACTGAAAAAGGCTGGTTGATTCTCTATCATGGCGTCGATGAAGTTTTTCGTTATCAGCTTGGTTTTGTTTTGACTGATCGGCTGGACCCACACAAAATAATTTATCGAAGCAATGAACCGATTTTTGGTCCAAGAGAAAGTTATGAGATTGGCGATTCGCTGATCGATGTTATAAAAGGAGGAGTCGATAAAATGGTCACCCTAAGCGAGGATGAACTCAAGGAATTTTATAAAAAAGCACGGAATGAAAATATAATGCCCCAAGTTGTTTTTTGTCCCGGAACAGTCCTAAAAGACAAGGAGCTATGGCTGTACTACGGGGCGGGAGACATGTCTATTTGCGCGGCGCACGCGCCTATCGATGAAATATTGAAGCTTGCAGATTGATTAAATAAGCAGAGTTTTTTTTCAATCTAAATTCAAAGATATCAGAAAACTCATTTTGTTCTACAAAGTTATCAATTTTTTGCTGTGTGAAGAAGTCTATACCTTGGTGCTATATGCGAATGGGAATTGGCCGTGCGATAAGAAGTGTTCTCTGTGGGGACGAAACATCCGCCCCCTCAAATTTTTTTAGGCAACTCGAATCAAAAAATTTAAGTATGTCTTAATTTTTTTCAGAAATTTTATCCATGTGGTTTAATAATGTTACTATAGTAACATTATTAAACCACATGGATTTTTGTATATATTTATGTGTATTTTTGTTTTTTTATTAGAAGTGGCCAGAATACCTCGCCGCTCTGCGGTGGGGATGAACCCCGTTACAAATATACTAATAACCTGAATAGTGACAGTAAAGAGTTGCTACAAAATAACGCTCTCTTTAAGATATAGAGTTGTCAGTAAATTTGTAACGGGGTGAATGGCCACATAATAAATAGAGCGCCGGTGGGCGACCTAAATTTCTTCCGCGAAGCGATTAGAAATTGGAAGTGCCGTTAGGAGACGCTCCTTTCCAACCCGCCTACCGGCGAGGCAGGCAAAGTTTTGGAGGGTGCTCGTCGCCTAATACTCCGCCGAGGTACTCCCTGGGGAACAGCTTGCTGCGGGGATGGTTCGACAGGCTCACCATAAATAAGGACGAGGCAAATTTTATTTCGCGCACCAGCTCGTTCCGGAGGGAAGGGAAATTTTGCCTTTTCTCAATAAAATTAAATATTGTTAGTTTTTCATTGATTGAGGGGTGTGAAAAAGGTAAAAACCAAAAAAAAGAGATTTGAAGATTTTATCGAAACCTTATATTGTTGTTAAGTTCTTAGCCGGAGTAAAATATTCAGATGAAAAAAATAGTCATTGTTATTCTTATATTGGCAATTGTCACTTCGATCGCTTTTTGGCTTAAAAGGACGGAGGTTAAAACCGAGGATAGGTTTTTCTTTGGATATATAAGAGATGTTTCCCTTGTAAATTTAAAGGGGCATGCGGCGGTGTTAATGGTTGACGAAGCAGAGTTTCTGAGTGGAGAAGAGGCTAGGCAGAAAGGAGCGAAGGATACCGAATGTGCGCCGGAAAAAATAGAGGAGTGCATTCCGAGCATGAATAATGATTCTTATATCAGAAATGTAAGCAAGGAAACCAAGCCGTATCGAGTGGATAAAAATACAGATATCAGCATTTTGGATCCATACGGCTCTCCCGTTTTGGCGTCATCTACGCTCGAAAAATTGTTGGAAGTCTACAATAGACAACCTTTCAATATTATTTCAAACGGCGACAAAATAATTCATCTAGAGGAACAATATACACCCTAGTTTTTTGGAGATTCCGCAGAGCTTGCGTGTTTGTGGTATTATTTTCTCATGTTTACTCTAATAATAGGCGTCGTTTTTCTCATATTATTTCTAGATTTACGAAGTCGCATAATTAGACTTGAGGAAAAAACAGGTCTACAGTCTCCAATCAATCGTCAACAGATTTCCGGAGGGGGTGGACAACCAGTAACGGCCTTAGGCGGGGGAGGTAATTTAGTGCCAAACCCGACGATGGCTGGCGGTTTCCTCGCCACATCATTGGCGGAAAAGCAGGGGGCATCGGTTGGTGAGCGATTTGGTGCCTGGCTCAAGGAGGATTGGTTACTGAAGCTCGGAGTACTGCTTCTCCTTATCGGCTTCGGCTGGCTGGTCACTTATGCTTTCATGAACAATTGGATAGGTCCGATGGGCAGGATTGCTTTTGGCATGATAGCGGGCGCTCTCATTATGATACTTGGCTGGTGGCGCATGGGTACCTCGGTCCATCAGGGGGGTATTTTTTTGGCATTCGGATCGACTGTCATTTCGATGACAGTATCAGCGGGTAGAGTTTTTTACGGCTATTTCGGAGATGTCCCTTCATTAGTTATCATGTTTCTTTCCGTGGCGTTTGTCGCGCTGGCTTCTATTAAATGGAATAGCCGTGCTTTATCTATCGGCAGTTTGATTCTGTCCGGTTTGGCCCCTCTATTTTCAGGAGTTTATGGCGATGAAGTTCAATTGTTCTCTTATTTGATGGTAGTAGTGCTGGGGACTATTTGGGTTGTAGCGAAAACCGGACAAAGGGTTTTGAACACGGCATCTCTCGTCATGATCATCCTTTTTAGTTTGCCTTGGTTATTGTCTTACGGAAGTAACAGGGAGATTGTCCTCATGTTTATCTATGCTTTTTCAGTCATCTTTTTTATCACAAATACGCTTGCCATTCTAAAAAACAAGGGAAATATTGAGGCGGATCTAGTCACGGCAGGCGGCAGTGGATTATTTCTTCTTACTTGGATAATCATGGTTGTCGACAAAGACTGGCAGAGTCTTATTATTTCTGCCTGGATGATTGTTTTTGCCGCCGGCGCGTTTGTGATCTTCAAAATTACAAAGAGAATCGAGCCTTTTTACATATATGCGGGAGTGGGGGTTGCCATGTTGGCGGCGGCTACGGCGGCCGAATTAAACGGTGCCGCTCTCGTCATTGCTTATACATTTGAAGTGGCTGTCATCGCTTTGTTGATGCAGTGGATTCTTCAGAACACCGTTTTTGCTGAAAAAACCTCTCTGCTCATTGTTGTTCCTATAATCTTGTCATTCGAAAATATCGTCGCGCGGGATTGGAGAGATAGCGTCATACATGAGCACTTTTTCGTTCTGCTCTTTTTGGGTATAACGATGTTGTCGCTCGGCTTATATTTTTGGCAATTTCGCAAGGCTTCAAATACTTCGAAATCTTTGGAAATATGTTCGGGTTTGGTGATTGCGGGATCTCTTTACTTGTACCTTTTGCTCTGGCTTTCGCTTCACGCATCCTTTCAAAACGATGATCAGGCTGTGATGTTTGCCTTGTTTATTTATACTGTTATTGGTCTCATAACTTACATTTACGGTCGAGTCCACAATATTAAGGGGTTTAGCGTTTATGGAGGGGTACTTCTCGGTTTTGTCGTCGGACGATTGTTATTGGTTGATGTTTGGAAAATGGAGTTGTCCGGACGAATAATCACATTCTTTATTATTGGATCACTTCTTATCGGAACGGCCTTCATTGGTCGAAGTAAGAAGGGAGAAGTAAATAATGTTCAATAAAATGCATTCAATTTCAAAAATTGTCGTTATATGTGTTTTGGCCGGTTTTGTTGTTCCAGGATATGCCGATATTACGCCGTTGCCAAACCAAGCCGTTTCAGTAAACAGTGTGGCGTCAGTTGCCGAGGCCTATAGGATGTATAAGGACGTGAACCCAACTATCAAAGTGCCGACGGCAGTTGAGGTGCCTTTCAACACTGAATTTATTGAGAGATTGAATTTTGCAGTCATGGATATTACGGACAAGACTTTCGAGCCGTCGCTTTACATCGACAGGGTTAAAACCAAAGAGGTGAAGCTTCAAGCCACACCGTCGATGGAGATATGGAGAGAAAGCCAGCAAGTAGCAATGTTCGACCAGGAACCCCGGACGTACGCTGAATTTTTGTTGCCGGATGTAGGCGAAGGGCACTTGACATTGAATGTGAGCGGTGCGACTTTGCTCACCGCGAGCGGCCTTACACTACTTCTCGACAATTATGTCGCTTTACCTAAATACATCGAAATTTCCGCTTTGACCCCGGCCGGCACAAAAGTTATTTTGGCCAAGACACAGATGAATTCGCAAACCGTTCGGTTCCCGAAAACCACGGCTCAAAATTGGATAATCAGCCTTACATTTGGCCAGCCGCTTCGAATAACCGAGCTTAAATTCATTGAGGAAAACGCGGGGGTTGTTCAAAACAGAGGAATCCGGTTCTTGGCCAAGCCCAATCACACCTATCGGGTGTTTTATGATCCGGACCGGTATGTCACGGCTCCGGTCGGCGAGGCCGCAAATTTATATGACGATAAAGGCGTTTTGCGACTCCCCCAATCGGCCGGTTTGAATAATCCTGTGTATCTGATCTCCGATGCTGACGGAGACGGCGTGCCCGACATCAGCGACAATTGCGTCAAAACAGCGAATCCCGACCAGGAAGACGTCAATGAGAACGAGAGAGGGGATGTTTGCGATGATTTCGATCGTGATGGAGTAGTAAATTACAAAGATAATTGTCGTGATGAACCGAATCGCAATCAAATAGATACTGACGGAGATGGAATTGGCGATGTTTGCGATGGGGAAGAAAGCCGTATAACCGAAAAATACAAATGGCTACCGTGGACTGGAATGGGTTTTGCCGCCCTCATTTTGGTTGGTTTGTTTGTTGTGGCAGTCAAACACGGGGGTGCCAACAGTGGCGAAATATCATCTGTGAGCCAAAATCCGCCCTCCTCATCAGAAAAACCCGAAGTCTAGCGCATCTTGACATATTGGGAAGTGAATGTAGACTCATTGTAGGGGTTTTGAGCGCTAAATACATGCTCAAGATGACCCGAAAAAGTTCAAAAAAAGGAAAGAAATATGCAAAAAACGCTGATAGTTAGGCGTGTGAAGAAAAGCCGTCGCGGGTTTGCTGCTATGAGTCCGGAACTCCAACATGAGATTGCTCGGAAAGGCGGGTTAGCCGTCAGTCGAAACCGTCGGCACATGGCTGATATCGGCCGAATTGGCGGGGAGCACAGTCATTTGCAGTAAAAGTCTACAAAAAACGGTGTTTGGTTTTTGCTTCAGGCCGCTCTAATGAGGGGCCTTTTCTAATGGGCGATTGCGAGCGCCATAACCCGCCTTGCACCTTTCTCATACAGAGTTTTTCGGCATTCTTCTATGGTGGCGCCGGTTGTTATGACATCATCAATAAGTAAAATGTTTTTCCCGCATATTTTCTCATTCGCTTCGAATGAGCCGGAGAGATTTTTTAGGCGTTCAGATCGACTGGCAGTTTTTACTTGGCTCTTTGTGTCATGCGCCTTTTTTAGCGATTGCGTATCCACTTTGGCGAGGTCTTTTGGTAAAAAATTCAGGAGATGCAAACATAATTTTTCGGTATGATTTTCTCCTCGCTCTACCAAGTGTTCTTTTGACATTGGTACGGGGATAAGCACGGGGTTTTTGAAATTTTCGAACGTTTGAAGGTCATTTAGCCATTCTTCGGCAACGTTTGCCATGGCTTGTCCCAGTAATTTTGCCGCTCCATCGTCTTTTTTGTATTTTAAGAGGTGAATTGCCGATTTTACGATTTTGTCTTGGTAAGAGAACAAAGTTTTCGCGTCTTTAATATTGACCGGAGCTGATGTTTTTGCTCTGCTTACGAACTCCTCCAATGAGAGTTTTTTAAAAGCTTTCTCGGCGTCATTTAAAGGAAGAAGGAACTCGAGAACAGCAGTGGATATCTTTTTTATTTTAAACAAAATAGACATGGATTGTGATATAATTTTAACGCAGAGTGCAAAATATCCTAATTTCTAAAAGCAATCCACCGTCAATCAAAAAATAAACTCCAAAAATCAAGAGATACAAAGTTATATTTTGTAATTTCATATAAAAATGGCATGTGTGGTCGAATTTAAAAAATCTTTGATGCTAACGGCAGAGTCTTGTTTTAAGTGATGCCGTTTTCTGCTAAGAATGAACATTCCATCTTTTTTGGACAACATAATAAATCTCGTTAAGAACAAAGAAGAGAGTGTTCTCGGTATTGATATTGGTTCTTCGTCCATCAAAGTTGTTCAGGTTAAAGAAAAATCAGGGAGAGCGATTTTGGAAACATACGGTGAAATCGCGCTTGGCCCATACGCAGGTATGGACGCCGGAAGGGCGGTTAAGTTGCGTACAGCCGAAGAGGCGGTGGCAATCAAGGATGTTTTACGTGAAGCCAACACAACTACAAAAGTATGCGGAGTGGCCATACCTCTCGCTTCCAGTCTTATAACGACCATGAAGGTGCCTCAAATTGCGGGTACAAATCTTGAAGAAATAGTGACTATGGAAGCGAGGAGATATATTCCGGTTTCACTTGAAGAAATAACTCTCGATTGGCAAGTTATTCCGGAAATTGGAGGGGTACAGGCCGATGGAAAAATCGAAAGTGGTTCTCAGACAGTCAGACCGTCGAATATTTTGATTGTGGCTGTGCATACCGAAACCATAAATCATTTGAAAGAACTTTCGGTGAGTTCCATGCTCGAAAGCCGTTTTTATGAATTGGAGGCTTTCAGCACTATTCGTTCCGCTATCCCTCAAGAAAAAAGAACGGTTTCCGTCGTTGATTTCGGTGCTTCTTCGACCAAAGTGTATATAGCGGCCAATGGGGTGATTAAAGTTTCTCACACTATCCCGTTTGGCTCTCAGGATACAACTTTGTCTATATCGAGAGCGACTGGGATGCCTGTTGCCGAGGCCGAAAGGAGAAAACGTTCGGGTGAAAGCGGGGAGGTTATGGGTATTAATTTCAAAGATATTGTAGAAGTTAATGCCGCTTATGTGGCGAACGAGATACTTAAAGTTATCCGGGAATATCAAACAAAAAGCGGTTCAATTGTTGAGGAGGTTGTATTTTCAGGCGGTGGCATCAATTTCAGGGGACTTTACGAGCTTTTGGTGGAAAAGCTTCCGGTAAAAAGCAGAAAAGCTGATCCTTTTGCCGCCCTCGTCGCACCGGCTTTTCTTTCAGGTGTTTTAAAAGAGATTGGGCCGTCATTTGGCGTTGCCATTGGGGCCGCTCTTCGCGCGGTGTCTCGGTCATAGGAATTTTGCTAGGGGGAAAGTTTGGATTGGAGTATAATTATACAATCTGGGTATTAAGTTTTGAAAAATAATATGACGTCTCGACAAATTTTTGGGGTCGAATTTATAAAGATTGTTTTTGGGGAGATGGTAGGACTTTGTCTCGCGCAAAGCGCTCGCTGTTTCGAACGAGGTGGATCAAAAATTTAGAACATCTTTTATTCCAAGACAAGAAATAGCGGCCACCGAACAGAGGGCGGCAATTGCTTTTCGCTTCAGCATTTTTTCTATTATTGCCCTGGCGACTTTTGTTTTGTCGATTTTTTTGGCAATGGCAGTATTCTTTTATCAGCGAAGTTTGGTGAAAAGCATAGATAGAATGAATTCGGACATGATCGCCGTTCAGAATTCGCTCGATAAGATGACCGTTGATTCGTATATCCGAATGGACCAGCGTCTTGAGGCCGCAAAAAAAATAATTGCTTCACATAACGCTTTGCGCCCGGTCTTGGCACTACTTGAGGAGAAAACTCTTTTAAATGTCAGATTGAAAAATTTTGAGTACAATCGCGATCCTTCCGGAGAAATGACTATCTCGATGGGGGGTGAAGCTATCAATTTTATAACCATTGCCTCTCAGTCCGATCTATGGAGCGGCGAAGATCGCATGATTGATCCATTGTTCAACGATCTTAGCTTAGTTAGTAAAGACTTGGCCAGGTTTTCTTTCGAGAGCGCTCTTCAAAAAGAACGTTTTTTATACAGAAATACTTTTAGTGCCGAAGCCGTGGCGAGTAGCACCGAAGAAGTTATTGAAGGTAACGTAGAAATTAGCCCCGCCGAAGGTGGTATTTTGCCAAGCGATATATGAAACTAATCTTGACGAGAAATGAGTAATTTAATGTCCACAATTTTTATCGCGGCCGCGCTATGTTTGACCTTTTTCTATTCAAGTCCGACTTATAATGCTATGACAGGCAATCAAGAATTGAGAGAAAGAAGTGTTGTTGAATTGAAGGAAGAAAAGTCAAGGTATGAAGCCGCTCTTCAAAAAGTCCGAGAGATTGAGGTTGTAAAAACGGGGCTAATGGAAAAGTATAATTCCATAGACAAAGAAAACCGCGAAAAGTTAAACAAACTTGTTCCTGATGGTATAGACTCGGTTCGTCTTCTTGTTGACATTGAGTCTGTGGCAAATTCCGCAGGAATGAGTTTAAGGGATATCACTTTCGAACAAGCAAAGGATGGTTTGGCACGCATTGACGACGAAGAAGTGACTGAAAAAAAAGAAGAGAAAGATGTCGGTGAATATTCCTACATAGTGCTCAATTTCAGTGTTGAAGGAAATTACGATAGCTTAGCTTCGTTTTTGGAAAATTTGGATAGAAGTCTGCGCGTAGTTGATATTACCGAGATATCAATTAATTCTTCATATAGGGATACGGGCTTTGGTTTTGTTTTCGTTTTGGAGCCGGTAAAGACAACCAAGATCGTTGAACCAATGTACAAAATGAGAGTCGCTTTAAAAGCTTACTACCTAAAATAGCAGAATATATGCACCTGGATTTAAAAGATCAAAAGGTTCAGATGGGTATCGCGGCAGTAATTTTTGTGCTGATTTTTATGGGATGGTTTATTTTTTTTCGAGGAAAGGAAGACGATTCTGTTTTGACGGAAGTTTCAGCCGATCCAATAGAAAAAATAATCGGTAGGGAACTTTTAGCTTCTCTTGAAAGCATGAAAGGCGTGAGCCTGGATACCTCTCTTTTCGAAAGGGATGTCTTTAAAAGTTTTCAGGATTTTTCTGTGGATGTGCCCCAACAGCCTTTTGGAAGACGTGATCCTTTTGCTCCCATTGGTTTCGAGGTAAGTAACTGAGGTGAAGGTGGAAACAACTTTCGTCTCTGCCGGATCGATAAATTGCTGAGTTGAAGAGGCACCTCGAGCTCGGTTTTCTTTTAGTGTATAATAGAAAAGATTTCCTCGCAGCTC
>MHRK01000016.1:6057-6165 GCA_001820955.1 Candidatus Taylorbacteria bacterium RIFCSPHIGHO2_02_FULL_43_32b | reverse complement strand
AAACGTCATAACAAGAATCTGATGTTGTACCACCTCGTTTGTCCGATAAAGTACAGAAGGAAGGTATTGACCGAAGATGTGGAAGAAGGATTGAAGCAAATATGTCTA
>MHRK01000016.1:0-6037 GCA_001820955.1 Candidatus Taylorbacteria bacterium RIFCSPHIGHO2_02_FULL_43_32b | reverse complement strand
AAAACGTCATAACAAGAATCTGATGTTGTACCACCTCGTTTGTCCGATAAAGTACAGAAGAAAAGTGTTGACCGAAGATGTGGAAAAAGGAATGAAAAAATCATAAGCGATTATGTCAAAAACCAAGGTCGAAGCTACAAACAGATACATCGAGGGACTCTATTATTATTTCAAGGTCTCGAGTAGAGACATACCTCACAGCTCTGCTGCGGGGTAGTTGATTAACTCATCTCATACTCGTACGCTCGTAGCAAGCTGACGAGGTAAAGGAAGAATTTAAGTATGTCTTAATTTTTTTCAGAAATTTTATTCATATGGTTTAATAATGTTACTATAGTAACATTATTAAACCGCTGGGATTTTTAAAAATTTGTCAATGAACTTAGAGAAAGAAGCTAAAAAAAGAAGAACGAGGGTCAATATTAAAAAGGTTATATTGGGTACTATAGCCACCGCTGGGCTGTTGTCTGCCGCCGCTTTAGCTCCGAATGCCGTTCAGGTCTTAGGGGTAATCGGGCAAAAAAATAAAAGGAGAATTAGGATTTTCGAAAACTCTCTTAGTCGTCTTTTAGATAAAAAACTTGTGACCATGGAGACGACAACTAAAGGCAAGTTTATCCGACTTACCGATAAGGGTAAGTTTGAACTGCAGAAGCTGACAAATGGCAAATGGAAGGAGAAACGAAAGGGTTTTTGGGATGGTAAATGGAGGATAATTATTTTTGATATTCCGGAAACACGTCGTCTTGATCGGGTAAAATTATGGAGGTTGCTTAAGCGTTTAGGATTCTTTCGCTTGCAGGACAGTGTTTGGGTTTATCCGGATGACTGTGAAGACTTGATAAGGATGATAAAAGCTGAGATGAAAATTGGTTTGGCCATTACTTATATCATTGCCGATTCGATTGAAGGGGACAAACGAGTGGCGGAGTTTTTTGGTGTCAAGAGAAGTTGGTTATTTGCCAAATAGTTTTTTAAATTTCCCAAAAGTTTTCAAAAACACGTGGTTTAATAATGTTACTATAGTAACATTATTAAACCACGTGTTGCGTATAGGCGCAGGTGGAGTACGGGACGAATTTTACTGTGCGGCAGTTGGTGGCTCAGTATTTTTGATGTCTGGTTTTGTTGGCTGGCCAACCGAAGCTACCAATTGCTTCACTTTCTCTGCCACAATAGAAACTTCGCCGTTTCTGTGCGAAATTCTGCCTTTGATTACTACGCAAGATTCGGGCTGTAAAATATTTTTGAACTCGTTGTAAGTTTTTGGAAAAACTACGACTTCGAGCGAACCGGTGAAATCGGCCAGCTTTATGAATGCCATGCTGTCATTTTTCTTCGTGATAACCGGCCGAATTTCTTCGACAATGCCTCCCAATACGGCAATCATTCCTTCTTTCATTTCCTCCTTTGCTTTTTTTATATTGATGTCTCTTTTTTCCAAAATTTCTCTAAATTTATCAAGCGGGTGACCGGAAATGTATAGGCCGAGCAATTCCTTTTCCCAACCCAAAGTTTCCGATGGAGATGCGGGAGGGGCGGGTTCCAGGCGTATTTCATCGTGGGCGTGTGAATCTGCTAAGCCGCCAAAAAGGGAAGTCTGGTCTTTTGATGCACCGGCGCTTTCTTTTGAAAAAGCAAGAAGCGTTTCCATATTTGCGAGCATTCGCCCTCTTTCGCCGAATTCATCAAGCGCTCCCGCTTTGATGAGCGCTTCGAGCGATTTTTTGTTCAGATTGCGGTCTTTGACGCGCGAGAGGAAATCGCCGAGCGATTTGAATTTTCCTCCTTTTTTTCGCTCCGCGATGATGGCGTGAGAAATGCCTTCGCCGAAATTTTTGATGGTGGTTAATCCGAATCTGATTTTACTTGCCCCGTTAAAAGTCGTGCCACCTTGATTATTTTGCAAATAGTTAGAGCCGGAGGCGGGTTCGCTGTTTGGCGTTATTTTGTCACTAAGTATATCGTGACTTTTATTGTGGTCGACTTTCACCACCGTGAAGGCGGAATAACTTTCGTTGATGGACGGGGGCAAAACAGGTATGCCCATTCTTTTGCATTCCTGAATTGTTTCGCCGATTCTCTCGACATCTCCAGAATCTGCCGTGAGGACGGAGGACATGTAAATGGCAGGGAAGTTGGCTTTCATGTAGGAAGTTTGGTACGCCACTTTGCCGTAGGACGCGGCGTGAGAATTGTGTACGATAATATCGTTTGCCACAAAATTATGATTTGGTGGAACTGTTAAATCATAAGTCATCTCTTTTCCCTCCTCAGTAACAGAAACAACTTCATCCCAATAGACATCGGAGTCGGCGATATTTGATAGTGTCTCGGAAGCTAAAACGGTAGCTATTTTTTTTACGACAGTCGGTTCAAAACCGATTTTTCGATTATCAAAGTGAAATAGTCTTTCTGATAATCCGGTAGAATGGCACACTTTAGAGACAGAAAAATCTTTCAACAGCATTTCTGACCTTATTACGGAAAGTACTTGTTTCGGTATTGTATCTTTTGTGCCGCGAGCCGCGATTTCCACGGTTTCGGAGCTTATTTGCGCAAGATTTTCCATCTCCGTATGCTTGTTGCCGATTAAGTTGTGTCCTATATTCTCGGCAAATTTGAGAATATTTTTTCGATGGCTTATTACTAAAGTGAAACCCGTCTTCATACCGCCGCGATAGGTAAAACTTTTTTTATGAATGACGCTTATAATGCCGAACCTGAGAAGAAGGTGTTGCAAATCTTTTGCAAGAAGAGAAGAGCTTGTCGCGTAGTATAATTGGGTCCCTTTCAGGTTGATACACCCATCGCCTTGCCACATTTTACCGATCAATATTGCCTGATATTTGAGTGGCCATGAAAAAACGCAATCGGGCAATTTTTTGTCCGTTGCCTTTTTGTTTTTAAGTCCCAGTTCGGTAATCCATTTCTCCAAATAATTTCCCTTTTGTTGATTTTGTTGACCGCAATATAGAGATATTGCTGATTTTGAACGGTTCAATTTGATTTTAATATTTGAAAATTTGGAAACGTACTTGATAAAATCATTGATCTCGTCGTCCTTTGATGAATAGAAATATATCCCATGCGGATGACATAGATTACCCTCGGAAATAAGATACCCTAGGACCGGAGCTTTATATTGGAGATCGGTTCCTGATTTTAGGGATCCGGTATGTATGATGCGGGCGACGGCAATTCTGTCTCCCCCAATTATTTGACTCAGATTTTTCCATCCTTCGAAAGTGCATACAGGGTGATTGCTTGTAGCTCTGATTTCTCTTCCCGTTTTTGTCTTTAGTCTATAAATCCTTTTAACTCCGTTTTGCATGACGGCGCTGACTTTTTGGGACGTTAGTTTGCCTTTATCATCAACCGAGGAAACAAGAATACTTTTGTTGTTTTCGTATATTTCTTTTATGCTCATTCTCTGGCCATTTTTTGTATCTGTGATTAAGGTATCTCCAGTTAGGCATTTGTTAAATCCGTAGGCGGCGAACGGTTCGATTAGTCCCCAGAGTTTTTCGGCTTTTTCTTTGCTTAGACCGTTTTTTATACAACCGGCAATAAGTTTTTCTTTTTGTGCTTCCATTTCCGCCGGAATTTTCTTGCCCATAGCTTTGCGCAATTTGTCCGCTTCTATCCAGGAATATCCCGCCAATTTTATGGCAATCAAAAGCACATCATCTTGGTAGGTTAGAACTCCGTAAGATGCGGAAAGAATCTCTTTCATTCTGGGGTCGAGATATTGAACAAGTCTCGGATTATGTTTTCGTTCAATATATTGCGGAATCGATTCCATTGGACCCGGTCGATAAAGCGCAACCATGGCGTTTATGTCGTGTATTGACGAGGGTCTGAGATCTTTAAGATAACGAGTCATGCCGCTACCGTTCAATTGGAACAAACCGATGGTTTCGCCTTTGGCCAACATGTCAAAAGTTTTTTTGTCGTTGAGAGGAAGGTTGTCTAGGTCTACTTTAACATTTTCAATTTTAGAAACGCGGTCGATAGCATCGGCCAAAATCGAAAGGTTTTTTATGCCAAGAAAATCGAATTTCAAAAGTCCGGCTTCTTCGACCGAGTACATGTCGTATTGAGTAATAATTTTCCCCTCGCCCTTCGGATCAAATTGGAGTGGCACAAAATCGGTGAGCGGAGTCGGCGAAATGACGACGCCGGCGGCGTGAACGGAAACATGCCTCGCGCATCCTTCAATTTTTCTTGCGGTGTCGATAATTTCTTTTACTTCGGGTTCCTTTTTGTACATTTCGGGCAGTTCGGGAATAATTTCAAAAGCGCGTTCGATTGTCATCGGAAATCCCTGCGAACCCATCGGAATAAGTTTGGCAATCCGGTCGCCTAGCGAATATTCATGGCCAAGTGCTCTTGCCACGTCTCTCACACTGCCCCGAGCCATCATTGTGCCGAACGTTCCGATTTGCGCCACTTTATCGTCGCCGTATTTTTTCTTGGCGTAAGCGATCATGTCGTCTCGACGATTATCCGCGATGTCCATATCGATATCGGGCGGGGAAGGACGGTCCGGGTTTAAAAATCTCTCAAATGGAAGGCCGTAAGCTATCGGATTTACCGTTGTGATGTAAGCCAAATATGAGACCATTGATCCTCCTGCCGAACCCCTTGTCGTAGAAAGAATGCCGGCTTCTTTTGCGTGACGGAGGAGGTCGGAGACGACCAAGAAATAAGGCGAATAACCTTTCTTTTTGATGACTTCGAGTTCGTATTCCACTCTTTTGACCGTTTCTTGTGTTTGTTCAACACCGCGTTTAGCAAACCCTTCGAACGCGACACGGCGCAGTTCATCGTCCGGGGTTGCGCCGTTCGGCAATTTAAAATCCGGAAAAACCCATTTGCCAAGTTCGATTTCGACGTTTACTCTGTCGGCAATTTTGACGGTGTTTTGAAGCGATTCCGGAATGTCCTTGAACCATTCGGTCATTTGTTTTTGGTCGGTAAAAGAAAAATCAATTTCATTGACCTCGCGATCAGAAAAGTCTGCGCTGTTATTTATGGCGACCAAGGTGTCTCTTGCTTTTTTATCCTCAGGATTGAGGTAGTAAATGTCGTGTGCCGCGACGAGAGGTATTTTTTCCTTTTCGGAAAAAGCGCGGATTTTTTTCATCAAATCTTCGTGTCTCTCGATTTCCGGATGATGGCTAATTTCAATAAATAAATTATCTTTGCCGAACACTTGGCGGTACATTTCTCCGTATTCTTTGGCTTTTTCAAAATCATCGGAACGAAGAGCGTGAGCAATATTACCCGAAAAAGAGGGTACTATGGCGATGAGTCCTTCCGCATATTTTCGAAGTAGTTCCTCGTCAACCCGAGGTTTGTAGTAAAAACCTTCCAGGTTTGAATCTGTTGATAGTTTTATTAGATTTTTGTATCCCACCTCATTTTCCGCCAGAAGTACAAGACGTGTCCTTTTGTTGTCTATCCCGGCAGTTTTATCCGTTCTTTTTCTCGCCGCGACATAAGCATCAATTCCAATAATGGGTTTGATGCCTTCTTTTTTTGCCGCTTTGTAGAATTCAATTGCGGCATATAAATTGCCGTTGTCGGTAACAGCAATGGCACTCATGTCACACTCTTTGGCTTTTTTTACCAATTCATCAATCCGCGGTAAAGCGGATAGAAGTGAATAGTGACTGTGGACATGTAGGTGTACGAATTTACCCATGGCGATTGTCGACATGAAAGGATAACTTGTCCCGTAGCGAAGCGAAGCTTCTGCTACCGGGGTGGGAGTGAACATGTAAACGCACGAAACGAATCATGACGATATATTAGCAGATAAACATCGGAAAGCTCCATTGAATAATGTTGAGGTTTTATGTAATGTATTTTATGGAAAGGGAAACACCTATGTTTATCGAAGTTATCTTTCTCGGCGCTACCATATTCTTCTCAACTTTAAGTCTCGCGGCAAGAACTCCCTGTGCTCCTGCACAGGGATGAATTGCCGCTGTAATTAGGGTATATAATGTTTGAATGTCACGAACTGATA
>MHRK01000015.1 GCA_001820955.1 Candidatus Taylorbacteria bacterium RIFCSPHIGHO2_02_FULL_43_32b | reverse complement strand
GGAACAATCCCGAGAATTGGTTTAAAACATATCTTGCTCTAGGGCGTTGAAAACAAGGGGGGGGGTTGGAGGGTGTGGATACTTACCGTATGCGCTATTGACTTATCGAATAACATGACGTAGTATATTGTTAGAAATTCCGAGACAATCAAGTCTTGGATAGAAAGGATAAATGCTCATTCTAGCTATTACTTCGTTGGTGCTGGCCGCCTGTTTTTTCTTTAATAGCGGTGCTTGTTCTAGGACGACGGACGGGAATGAAAGGGCGGTCGGACCTTTTACCTGGGGAATGGCTTTTTCAATCCTCTCTTCTGTTTTTTTTTGTTTCCTCTGGTCAGGGTCATGCTAAAGCGTCGTGGCGTCTCGATCCAACCAACCTACAAGTAATGGGGGTTGTGAAAAGAGGAGATAGAATCTACGTTTTAGGGATTCGGCCAGACCAAAAGGTTCGATTGTATCAATTCGATAAAGCAAATGCCTTTAAAGTTGAAGTCGGCAGATTTCACTTTGTTACTTCAGAGGCAGAAGGTATGACGATTGTACCTTTTGAGCGGGAACCGCAGATAATAAGCCTTGAGTCGGCCAGGCAGAAGTAAAAATTTTGAAATTTTACAGAAAAGCAGATCGATATGGTCTGCTTTTTAATTTCTCGTTTTCGTGTATTCTATGGGGAAGAATCGAGAATCAAGAAGCGGGAATCGCGAATAGAGAGAAGATAGCTGTGTTCTATTTCTGATTTTGGGAGTCTTTGCATAATTCATTATCCTTAATTCATATTATTGTTCATGGCTTTCGTAGACGAACTAAAAATACATTTAAAAGCGGGTGCCGGAGGAAACGGTGTTATTCGCTGGTTGCACGAAAAGTTCAAAGAGTTTGGCGGGCCATCGGGAGGAGACGGTGGCAAGGGTGGGGATGTGTATATCAAAGCCGTTAGAAACACGGCTCTTTTGGCAAAGTATCGCCACGAAAAGGAATTTGAAGCGGAGAGGGGTTTTGACGGTGAAAACAAAAACTGCCACGGCGCCGGCGGTAAAGATTTGATTTTGGATTTACCGATCGGTTCGGTTGTTTCGAATTTGTCGACTAAAAGACAGTACGAGCTTCTGGATGAGGGGCAAATGTTCAAAGTTCTTGAGGGCGGGCTTGGCGGAAAGGGAAATAACCATTTCAAAAGTTTTACCGACACAAAACCCCACAAAGCCACTTTAGGAAAGCCTGGCGACGAGGCGGATTTTTATATCGAACTTCGTCTTATTGCCGATGCCGGATTTGTCGGACTTCCGAATGCCGGCAAGACTAGTCTCCTCAATGAACTCACTTCTTCGGCGGCGAAAGTAGCTGATTATCCTTTTACTACGCTCGAGCCCAATCTCGGAGATTTTTACGGTTTTATTTTGGCCGATATCCCGGGGCTTATTGAGGGAGCTTCGGAAGGCAAGGGTTTGGGAGATAAATTTTTGAGACATATTAGTCGCACAAAACTTCTCATACATTGCATTTCTCTTGAAAATGAAAATGTTCTCAAAACATACAAGGTGGTAAGGGAAGAGCTTGGTTCTTACGATAAAGTGCTTTTGGAAAAAAAAGAAATTATTGTACTGACCAAAACTGATATTGCAAATGAGAAACAGATAGCCAAGGCCGAGAAATCTTTGGGAAAAACCAAGGCCAAGATTTTTAAGGTTTCTATTTTGGATGATAAATCGGTAAAGAAGTTTTCGGATGGGCTAGCGAAGCTCTTGAAGAAGAAATAGTTTGCATTACTTCACTTTTTTGTTACTCTGCGTTAAGAGGAGTTAATTTTTCTATGTACAAAGTAGGATCAAAAGAGTGGTTGGAAGAAATGAAGGAGTACGGTCAGTCGAGGGAATTAAGGTTGCTTGAAGCGCGAAAAGAGCTTTCAGCGAGGTACCCCGATTGGGCAGATAGGATTATGGCTGGTGATTTTTTCGTTAATATCAGCCGTTCTACTAGGACTGTCGTCTGGCCCAATACCTCTATCTGGGCGCCAACAGGCGAGGATCTTGCCATGGTTTTGGAAAAAGAATTCGGCCTCGATGGGGGTAGAATCAAAATCAAGGCCAGTATGATGTCCTTGTCGATTTCCGCAAAGATCAAAAAGTAGGGCGCCCGCTCGTACTTGTAATTATGCGCTGATGGGCGCCGAGAGTAAACAGGCCGCCCGCCTGTTTTTTGCTTTTAGCGGGCGATATTTATATACTTTATGAACGACGATATATGGCTGTGACAAAATACAAACCAACAATTGGGTTAGAGATTCACCCCGAAGTAAAACCTCGAGTACTCGGTTTACAACGGGGCAGGTGCGATTAAAATGAAAAACTATAAACCTACAATCGGTCTCGAAATACACCCCAGTAGTAGAACCTCGAGTACTCGGTTCACTACGGGGCAGGCGCAATTATGAAACAATACTTACCAACAATTGGGTTAGAGATTCATGCTGAATTAAAGACATTGAGCAAGATGTTTTGCGGTTGTGCCAATAATCCGGACGAACAAAAACCAAACCGAAACGTTTGTCCTGTTTGCATGGGGCACCCGGGCACTTTGCCTGTCATTAATGAAAGGGCGGTAGAGCATGTTCTTCGTGTCGGAGTCGCACTTCAAGGCAAATTGGCTGATTTTTCCGAGTTTGATCGCAAAAATTATTTCTACCCCGATATTCCAAAAGGCTATCAAATCAGCCAATATAAATATCCTCTAGTTTCGGGCGGGGAATTAAACGGCGTTTTGATTACTCGTGTTCATCTTGAGGAAGATACGGGCACATCTTTGCATGAAGAAGGGGATTATTCATTGGTGGATTATAATCGCGCCGGTGTGCCACTTATGGAACTGGTGACTGAACCTGTGATACATGATGGAAAGAGCGCGGCGGCGTTCGCGAAAGAATTGCAGTTATTATTGAGAACTCTTTGTGTTTCTTCGGCAAATATGGAAAAGGGTGAAATGAGGGTTGAGGCCAACATTTCAATATCCAAAACCGATACTTTTGGTACGAAAGTTGAGGTAAAAAATCTCAATTCGTTCAGGGCGGTAGAACGTGCCATCCAATACGAGATTGAAAGACAGGAGGCGGTCCTCGAGGCAGGCGAAAAAGTGGTACAGGAAACCCGCGGTTTTGATGAGGGAAAGCAAAAAACTTTCTCACAAAGAAAAAAGGAAGAATCACACGATTATCGTTATTTTCCCGAACCGGATTTGCCCAAACTCCGACTTTCGAAGCTTGGGTGGGCGAATGAAGATAATCTAAGAAAAGGCTTGCCGGAATTGCCCTCTGTCAAACGCGCTCGTTACGCCAAGGATTACGGAATAAAACCAGAAGATATAGAGAATTATGTTTACGGTATGGATATCGGGCAGTTTTTTGAAAAAACAGCTAATATTTTCGAGAATGATAAAAAATTAATCGCATTAGCTTCAAATTATATTAGTTCGGATTTGATTGGTATTCAAAAATCCGGCAAAAGTTTGGAGAAATTATTACCGGAGTCTTTCGCCGAATTAATTAGGATGATCGGAGAAGGACAATTATCTTCAAGAGGCGCAAAGGATACCTTGGCAAAGATGGTTGAAACCGGTGGAAATCCGAGATTGATAGCAAAAGACCTCGGTGTGATCCAAATCCATGATCCGAAAGCCATTCAGTTGGCGGCTGAGAAAGTTATTGCTAATAATCCGAAAGTTGTTGAGGACTATAAAGGCGGTAAGAGTGCGGCACTGCAATTCTTGATTGGACAGGTGATGAGAGAGACGAAAGGGTCCGCCAAGCCGGATACTGTAAGGAAACTGTTGGAGGAGGCCCTCAGTAACCTATCTAAGTAGGCCTTTTTAGTAAAATTAAAGTTTCTTGGGGATAATTAAAAGATATCCCCAACTTTTTGTCTATAAAAATTGAAAAAACTGCTATAATAGCAGGTGTTCGAGCTGTGTTTCAAAAGAGAAATGCTGACTTTTAATAAATTAGGGTCTGAAGATTTGCTGACAACAAAAGAGGCGTCGGCTCTTTCGGGCTATTCTACCGATTACATAGGCCAGCTTTGCAGGGAAGGAAGGGTGGAGGCGAAGAGAGTTAAAAAAAGCTGGAATATTAGCAAGAAATCTTTGGATAAATACCTCAAGGTAAATAAAAAAAAGGTTATTGAAGAAAATTCAAAACAAACAATTCCGGAACCACCTCGCCCTGATTTTGGCCAAGATGTGAAGGTTACTCCAAGATTCGTGAGGGACGTGTCTTTATCTAACCGCTCCAAGAAAAAAGAAAAGAAGATAAGTTTGGTAAGAATGCCTCTTGTTCACACGCAGTTTAGCGGAAAAAAGTTGGCACGTTTGCATTCAGCAATCCAGAACGGTTCAATGAAAGCCACCCAAGTTTTAGGGTCTAGTACGGAAAATTTGCCAGCGAAGGATTTTTGGCACAAAGCTATTTCGCTTATAACCGCTATTGTCTTAGTTTTTGGTAGTTATGCCATGTGGGAGAGCGGAGCGCACACTGCGTTTTTGGAAAGCACGAAATTGATGATTGAACAAAATCATAGGAAATTGACGGCTTCGATTTCAAGATCGTCGATGCGAATGAATTCTATAAATGTAAAAGATGAAATTTCTAAAGTGTCGAAACTTGAGCAAAAGATTATAGAAAAAACTGTTTTCGGCGCGCAGGTTGTGCGTCTTGCCAAAGAGGAGCTCGTGTCGAATCCATTTTTGTTTGCTCTAAATACCGCCTACAATTGGGGTGGGGAAGTACAGAGTTTCTTTGGTGCGATTGAAAGTAGCGGCAAAACGATTGCTTCTTTGCTCAAAGATAAGGTAGTTGCCGCAATAGTCAAAAAATAATTCGAACGTTAAGGTAAATGATATAATTACGTCAAATTATTAGATTTCGATCCCTTATCATGAAAATAGCTATTAATGGTTGTGGAAGAACCCCAGTAGTAAAGCAAAGCTTACTACGGGGCGAGACTCATTGTCATTTTTGATTACTTTTTATTTAAAATATTTATCATGAAAATAGCTATTAATGGTTGTGGAAGAATAGGCAGGGCATTTATCAGAGTCATCCAAAAAACGCCGGAAATCGAGTTGGTTGCCATAAACGATCTCGGTTCTATCCAAAGCATTGCCTACCTTTTGAAGTTTGATTCCGTTTACAGAGTCGCGCCTTTTTCGGTATCGGTTAAAGACGATAAAACTCTAACAATAAACGGCAAAGATGTGGCATTTATTAGTGAAAAAGACCCGGCCAAATTGCCTTGGAAAAATAAAGGCATTGATGTGGTGGTGGAGTCTACCGGCTTATTTACAACATTCGAAAAAGCCAAAGCTCATATCGATGCGGGAGCTAGGAAGGTTGTTATATCGGCTCCTGCCAAAAGCGAAGGCAGTGATGTCAAAGGAGAGACCGTACTTCTCGGTATCAACGAGGACAAGCTCAAAACATGCAACATTAGTTCCAATGCCTCCTGCACCACAAACGCCGCGAGCCCGCTTCTAGCTATTTTGGATGAAGCGCTTGGCGTTGAAAAAGCCATTTTGAACACTGTTCATGGCTATACCGCAAGTCAGGCGTTGGTAGACGGTCCGTCCAAAAAAGATTTAAGGGAGGGAAGAGCCGCGGCACAAAATATAGTTCCGTCGTCAACGGGCGCCGCTATCGCGACCACAAAAGCCCTGCCACAACTAGAGAAAAAGTTTGACGGCATTTCAATCAGGGTGCCGGTTGTAGTTGGGTCAATCGTTGACGTAACATTCATTGCTAAAAGAAATACTACGAAAGAGGAGGTGAACGAAATATTGAAGAAAGCCGCCGCCGACCCGCGTTGGAAAAATATTTTCGCCATTACGGACGAACCTCTTGTTTCTTCTGATATTATCGGCAGTCCATTTGCTTCTATCGCTGACCTTGAAATGACGAGAGTTGTTGATGGTAATCTGGTCAAAGTTTTGGGTTGGTATGACAATGAAATGGGGTATACGCACACGTTAGTTGAGCATGTGATAAAGTCGGGAAGACTCGTATGAATATTCTTCAGGCAATAAAAAGGGTTCTTAAAAAAGAATGGGATGCCCCGGTTCCATTTTCTGCTCCTAACTGGTGGTGGATTGTTATGGTGGCACTCTTCTTAATTTATTTTCTGGATAAACTTGGCGTGGTATAACAATGAGATAGGATACGCACACTTTAGTTGCTCATGTATTGAAAGCGGGGAGTAACTAAAGTGAATTTCTAATTTTTAATTTCTAAATAATGTCCAATTAATAAATTTCAGAATTAATAAATTATTTCAAAAATTAAAAATTTGTCATTAAAAATTAAGTTTTTTTCAATGAATTGGAAAACTTGGCCGTATTGGGTGAGGGGTTCGAGTGTTGGGACAATTGTCAGTTTACTTTTGGGGCTCTGGATCGTGCTTTTTTGCAGTTTATGTTATGAAAGTTGGGGCGGACTAGTTTTTACGGGTAGCGAAATGGCTTTTTGCCAGTTCTTAAACCCGCAGATCAAAATTTTTACAACGATTTTGTTTTTTGAAGCGTTGCCAGTTCAAGATGTGTTAGTGCGAATGTTTGAGGGCTATATTAATAATTTATCATCTCAAGGCGGATATTTATTTAACGTAGCACTGGCTGTTGTCGCTCTCATATTCAATTCCATTGTACTGGGTGCTCTAATTGGCCTGGTTTATGGCAAAATTAAAAGTTGTCGTTCTAACCTAGCGCCTAGAGCCTAAAGCCTAGCGCCTTTATTTTTATGTTTAAAAATTGGCCATATTGGTTAAAAGGAGGAGTTATCTCGGGTGGAGCAGCGCTGTTATTTATGCTAGCTTCTTATGTCTGCGCTGCCTTTGGAGGTGCCGGAATTGAAGGGGGAAGGTGTGCTGCATTTCTTATATTGCCAACGCTCCCGGCAATTCTTCTCGATGGAATCTTTTCCTTCTCAACCTTGCCTGCAATAGCAACTTTTTCAATTTTACTTACGTTTTGGTTTTTGCTCGGCGCACTTGCTGGTTGGATTTTCCGAAAATTTATAAAATAAAGGTTTTTATGGTTTGGATATTAATATTTATTATCGGTATCGCTATTGCACTTAGTGTGCTTTGGGGTATAGCGTTGATTCTCACATCTAAAGTCACACCCTCGTGGTTTAAAGGTGTATTGATATTTGGGATTTTGTTTCTGCCTATTTTTATAGTTAGTGAAAATACTCAATTTTTTCTTGTACCGCTATTCATTTTATGGGGAGTGCTTGGCTATATACCAGTAATGTCTTTTGCTGACAAGATAGTCCAAGCAGTTTCGCAAGATGCAAGTCAAGTTGTCACAATCTTAGTGGTGTACGTCGTGTACATAATTATCGGGGCACTTATTGGTTTGATTTATGATTACGTGAAAAGTAGAAGACGTGGTGTTATAGTTTAAGTAACAATGTCAATTTTAGGAAAACTGGAAAAAGAAATAGTGACAATACACAAACCAAAACCATATTGGTTGAAAGGTCTAATAATTGGTTTTTATTTCGGTCTAATAATTTTCATTTTAGCTTTTTCTTTTCCAATTTTTTCGACCATCGGGGGAATTGCATATATTTTCTACTTACCCGTAATGCTTGTTTATGATTTTTTTCTCGTTTTGGTTGGTCGAGGTTCTGGTGATTTATGGGATTTACTTTCGCGTTCAGTTTTACTTAGCCCAATCTTTTATTCCGCTCTGGGCGCCCTTTTAGGTTGGTTTTATGGTATTAGTATGAGACGTAAAGTGTAAATATTTAATTCATTATTCTTAGTATATAATTCATGCGCATTTTTATCGGTGCCGATCACGCAGGTTTTGAACTTAAAGAACAGTTGAAAAAATACGTGTCCGAAAGCGGGCACGAGGTTACTGATTTTGGCGCACACGAGTTTAAAGAAGGCGATGATTATCCGGATTATGTAATTCCCGTGGCTAAGGCGGTTGCAGGCGATCCTCGTTCTCGAGGCATAATTATTGGCGGTTCAGGTCAAGGAGAAGCAATCTGCGCCAACAGATTTTCTGGAGTTAGAGCAGTTGTTTTCAACGGTCCCACCTACGCTAAAGTTTCGGTGGGCAAGCAATACAAACCTGATGGCACGGAAATACCCGATGAAATCAAATTGTCGCGAGAGCATAACGACGCAAACGTTTTGTCATTAGGCGCAAGGTTTCTAAGTATTGAAGAAGCTAAATCCGCGGTCAAAACTTGGCTTGAAACCCCCTTCTCGAACGACGAACGTCACATCCGCCGCATCAAAAAAATAGATGATATAGCTCACTAATTTTTAATGACAAATTTTTAATTTTTAAATAATGCTCCAAATGTAACAATGAACTATGATTTAGAAGAAAGAACTGCGAAATTTGGTGAGGATGTAATCGATTTTGTAAGAATATTAGAGAGAAGTGAAATCAACAGACCGTTAATTTCGCAGGTGATAAGATCTTCAACAAGCGTCGGTGCAAATTATATGGAGGCAAATGAGGCGAGTTCGAGAAAGGATTTCAGAAATAAAATATCAATATGCCGCAAAGAATCGAACGAGACGAAACATTGGCTTAGAATGATTGCTAGAGCAAATATGCCTAAGTCTGATAAATGCAAGATCTTATGGAAAGAGGCTCACGAGTTAACTCTAATATTTTCCAAGATTGTTCATTCGACTGATTAATAAATTATTTAAAAATTATAAAATTATAAAATTAAAAATTTGCTGTGGTCACAATCGTTCCCGCAATAATCCCAAAAAGTTTCGATGATCTAAAAGAAAAGGTGGGTTTGATATACACATCTGTGGATCTTGTGCAGGTGGACATGTGCGATGGGAAATTTGTTTCCAACAAAAGTTGGCCTTTTGTTGAAGATCACGGAGAATTTCGAGACTTGGTTAAAGAGAAAAGCGGGCTTCCGCATTGGGAGGAAATCGAATACGAAATTCATCTCATGACCGATACTCCGAGTGACGAAGTTGCCGACTGGGTTCGAGCGGGGGCCGGAGGGGTCATCGTGCACATAGAGACGGGAAGCGACGCATTGGAAGACATAATAGAAGAATGGGGGCACACGGTTCAAATTGGTATAGCTTTTAAGCCCCAAACCCCCATTTCAAAACTCACGCCTTTTTTGGAAAAGGTAAAAATGATTCAAATAATGGGAAACGATAGGATTGGCATGCAGGGGCAAAAGTTGGATAGCATAGTCTATGAAAAGATTAGAGAACTGCGGTTAATGGCGCCAGAGCACACAATTGCTGTTGATATTGGCGTAAATGAAGAGACGGCGCCGCTTTTGGTAAAGGCGGGAGCCGACAAGTTGATAATCGGCTCTGCTATAATGGACAAGGACATGCCGGGAGAAGCCATAAAGAAATTTCAGAAGCTTACAGAATAGGATAAATTTGTTCGGATTAAAATTTGCGTGTTATAATCGGTCATAAATGATGAGAGTAAAAAACAAAAAAATTTCGCTTGAGGATTTGCATAAGGAGATTGATAAATTACGAATTGAACTCGTGGCGGTTATTAAGGATGTGATCGAGGCGATGGATAAGAAGTTTTTGTTAATGGATAATAAAATTGGCGGCTTTGAAAAAAATGTTACTTATCAAATACAAGGGCTTGCTAATCGCATAGACGACCTCGCTGAAAACAGGGTAAAATATTCCGATTTTGACAAATTGAGGGCTGATTTGGAACTTATTCGTCAAAAAGCTGATTCAAGAGAGTCTCGAAAATGATGCAAAGCCGGACTGAAAAAATTGAATTTCTAAAGAAAAAGGCTAACGATATTCGTATTTCTATAATTGAGATGCTTGTCGAGGCCGGGTCAGGGCATACGGCAGGTCCGCTCGGAATGGCGGATATTTTTGCTGCATTTTTTTTCGAAATTTTAAAACATGATCCGAAAAACCCAAGTTGGCCGGAGCGTGATCGGTTTGTTTTATCAAATGGTCATATTTGTCCGGTTTTGTACGCAACAATGGCTCATGCCGGGTATTTTGGTATGGAACATTTAAGTACCTTGCGAAAGTTCGGTTCAATTTTACAAGGTCATCCACACCGGGAATTTCTGCCAGGTTTGGAAAATAGTTCCGGCCCACTTGGTTCGGGATTGTCCCAAGCCGTCGGCATGGCTTTGGCCGATAAAATAGACCAAGGTCGGACCTTAGACAGGTACATTTTTTGCGCTATGTCGGATGGTGAAATGGATTGTGGTAATACCTGGGAGGCGGCGATGTTGGCCGGAAAAGAGAAGCTCGCAAATTTGATCGGCATAATCGATAGGAATGATATCCAAATAGACGGATATACTCACGATGTCATGCCACTTGAGCCTCTTGCCGATAAATGGCGATCCTGGAATTGGCAAGTGATTGAAATTGACGGCAATAATATGGAAGCCATACTTAGAGCGTTTGAGGATGCAAAAAAGCCAGTTGATCAGCCCACTGTCATAATTGCTAGAACTGTTCCAGGTAAAGGAGTTTCTGATTTTGAAGATAAATTTGAATGGCATGGCAAACCGCCGAGCTGCGAGGAGGGAGCAAAGGCTCTCGCGGCTCTGCGAAGTATGAATTAGGAATTATGAATTATGGTTAGGGAAAGAAAACGGAAGAATTAAAAAAAATATAATAGAAAAGATTTCCTCGCAGCTCTGCTGCGGGGGG
>MHRK01000014.1 GCA_001820955.1 Candidatus Taylorbacteria bacterium RIFCSPHIGHO2_02_FULL_43_32b | reverse complement strand
CGACAGAAAGGGGTTTTGCCATATCCCTAGTATAGACGAGACGCGATAATGTGTCCACGGGTTAATTGGGGATGGTATAATACCATCCCCAACTAATCATTTCCGACAATCCTTTGCAATCTTGGGCTACGATTTTGAGAAAAATACTCGACATATCTCGATATGCTCCCGTTTTGTTCACGTTACCACGTAAGTACAAAACGTAGTCCTTTAGGGCCTCGTATTTTTCTCTTCATCTCGCCACGAGATTTCAAACGCTATCAGAAAGCCTTACTTGGGGATGGTATAACTTTTTTGACTTAGCAAATGATGATAAACATCTCCGAATCTCCGCCTTAATAGCTCTGCAATTTTTTGGCCTTCTCATGCTGACGAATTTTCTCGTGAGCTTTGGCTTCAATCTGACGAATACGCTCTCTTGTCACGCCAAAACGCTGACCGACCTCTTCAAGAGTGTGGGTCACACCATCATTCAAACCATGGCGCATTTCAAGAATTTGTCTTTCTTTTTCTGATAACTCTCCCAATATTTCTTTTACCTGGTCGGAGAGAATGCGACGCGAAGCCTCTTGGTCTGGAGAGAGAATTTTGTCGTCTGCAATAAAATCTCCGAGTGTTGACTTCCCGTCATCACCATCGTCGCCAACCGGACTTTCGAGAGATACAGTGTCCTGGTTAATTTTTTCAATCTGATACACTTTATCGAGCTCCAATCCCATTTCTACCGCGATTTCCTCCGGAAGCGGATCGCGGCCAAGGTCTTGCGAAAGTCTTCTTACAACCTGCTTGTATTTGGC
This sequence comes from Candidatus Taylorbacteria bacterium RIFCSPHIGHO2_02_FULL_43_32b, assembly GCA_001820955.1. Lineage (GTDB taxonomy): Bacteria > Patescibacteriota > Minisyncoccia > Phycocordibacterales > 2-02-FULL-43-11 > 2-02-FULL-43-11. The sequence goes on along the minus strand of MHRK01000014.1, from coordinate 16,564 downwards.
AATAGTCTCAACCATATGTACCGGCACGCGAATTGTACGGCTTTGATCCGCCAAAGCGCGTGTAATAGCCTGCCTGATCCACCAAGTAGCATACGTCGAAAATTTGTAACCTTTTCTCCAATCAAATTTATCCACCGCTTTGAACAAACCGAGATTTCCCTCCTGAATCAAGTCGAGCAAAGTCAAATCCGGACTTCTTCCAACATACTTTTTGGCGATCGAGACCACCAATCGCAAGTTAGCCTTAGCCAGCAAATTTTTAGCCTCAGCGTCATTCTTTTCTATTCTTTTGGCTAGTTCCTTTTCTTGGCTCGCCGGAATCAAAGGATATTGGCCTATCTCTTTCAAATATATCTGAATAGAATCATAAGCCGCGTCTCCCGATCTTCCGCCAATCAATTTGGTGTGATCGTCCCCCATATCCAAAATACCTCCTCCCTCCAAAACGTCAACGTTAGCCGCCGCCAAACGACTGTATAAATCATCCAAAAAGATTACATCGTCCTCAACTGTCGGAAATTCTCGGAGTATTTCATCATATGTGACAAAACCTCTTTCCTTGCCCCTTGATACAAGTCTGGCGGAGCGTGTTTCCATATCGGCAACTTTTTTTGATCCCTTTAAAACAACTTTCGCCTGTTTTTTGGCAACAAACTTATGCAACCGTTTTTTTACGGCCTTTTTCGCTTTCTTAGCAATCTTTTTAGTTTTATGTTTTACGCTTTTCATTTGTTTTTTTCAAAGTTTTAAAACTTTGCCTCTTCGTTTATCTTGTTTTTTATTTCCGATAATCTTTTTGTCACCTTTTGACAGAGAGCGAGTAATTTTATAACTAAATCATCATTTTTTTCGATTTCGGCTTTTTGTAAATCCTTCATCTTTATCTCTAATTCCTGTCGTAATATATCTTCTTCTAAATTCAGAAACAATTCATCGATCTCTTTCTCCTTTAGTTCTCCGCCGTAAATGTTTTCTGCCTCAAAAATCAATCTCGACCGTTCATCATTAAATTGCTTATAAAAATTATCAAACGCCTCCCCTACTATCTCTTTTAAACGCTTCTTTAGGCTTTCATTACTTATACCGTTAATAGAACTGCCTTCGACCGCGAAAAGAATGGCAAAAAGTCGACGGGCAGGGTCTCCCACCAAAACTTTGGGAGGTCCGAGATTTTCCTTAGGTTCGGAGGTTGAATCTAGCGTGTTTTTCTCGCTCCACCCATGAATTTCTTCCATAAGATATTCCTCCCTAATCCCGGTCTGAACCGCCATTTTATGTTCTGATATAAATCTTGCCCTTTCACTTTCGGAAGGCAAGGAAGCAAGGAGTGGAATCACATTCTCTCTGAAACGGCTGACAAATTTTTCTTGAGGCAAATTTTGTTCCATCAAATCCTCAAAAACAATAGTTGTTATGTGTTTGGCATTTCCGACCGCTTTTTTCCAGGCATCTTTGTCATGCAAGATTAGGTCTGCCGGATCTTTACCGTCGGTGATTTTTAAAGCTTTTACATGAAAATCAGATGAAAGCGCCATTTGAAATGCCTTGAGAGAAGCTCTCTGTCCGGCACTATCATTATCATAGGCCAACACTAAATTAGAGGAGAGCCTTTTTAATATCGAAAGATGAGGAAAAGTGAGCGCGGTTCCGGATGTTGCAACCGCGTTATCATACCCGGCCTGGTGGCACATAAGAAGATCCATTTGTCCTTCGACCAAAATAGCAAAGCCGAGTCTTCTGATGCCGCTCTTTGCGCGATGGAAGCCGTACAATATTTCAGATTTTTTAAAGAGCTCTGTCTCGCCGCTATTTAGGTACTTGGCGACATCGCTTTCGTCTTGCTTGAAAATTCTTCCGGAAAACGCGACTACCCTTTTTGCTCCATCAAAAATCGGAAACATTATTCGGGCACGAAAAACATCATACTGTTTTCCACTATCGCCTTTTTTAATCATGCCACACGCGAGCATTTCCGTCTCAGAATAGCCGCGTTCCTTCAACTTTTGTTCAATGTCGTGCCATTCATCCTTTGCATAACCGATTCTCCACTCTTTTATAGTCTCATCGCTTAAACCGCGCTTCCGAAGGTAGGCAACTGCTTCACTATTTTCTCGTAAATTTTCCTCAAAAATCGAGGTGGATTCGTCCATTAACTCAAACAGTCTCTCTGTTCGATCTCCCTTCTCTTTCGCCTTTGGATCGAATCGCAATTTAACACCCGCCCGTTCTGCCAAGACTTTAAGTGAACCCATAAAGTCCAATCCTTCAAATTGTTCAACGAAAGAAAAAATATCGCCTTTAACTCCGCACCCAAAACAATAAAAGGAATTTCTGCCTGGCGAAACGAAAAAGGAAGGAGTTTTCTCGTTGTGAAATGGACATTTAGCTTTGTAATTTTGACCGGCCTTCTCCAGTTTGATGTAAGAACCTACCACCTCGACTATATCGAGTTTCCCTTTTATCTCGTTAATGACACTGGACATAATTACAAAATTGACCTGATTATTGTACTTAATTTAATTTCCAAACAATCACCAGTACCAAACCGTCTCCTGCCCGCATATTGTCTATCCTAAATCCCGCCAGCGTGGCCGGAGTGACTGACGGGATTATCCAGGATCTCAATTCATCGGACGTCTTTTAAGGTCAACTACCAATCTATTATGAATGCGAACGCGATACACACGCAAATAGAACTCGTCTAATCAGTCTTCTGCACCAAATCAGCCGCTCCGGATTCATCGATTAAATCAGGTATCACTTTAGGCATTGAATCCTCAATCATTTTAGCTTTAGGACCTCCGGCAAAACCGGTTCCGGCGGGAATTAGCCTGCCGATTATGACATTCTCCATAAGACCCTTGAGCAAGTCCCTGCTTCCTCTAACCGCCGCGGCAACCAAAACGCGTGTGGTATGTTGGAAAGAAGCCGCGGAAAGAAAACTCTTTCTTGACAAAGACACCTCCGAAATACCCATGACTACCGCTTCGGTCTTTGCCGGTTCCAGATTTTGCTCTTTAGCCTCAGCATTTTCAATTTCAAGAGTAAATTGATCAATGACTTCACCCGAAGTCAATGTCGTACCACCGGGGCTCAACACTTTCCTTCGCGAAAACATTTGGCGCAAGATCACTTCAATGTGTTTCCTCGAAACCGATTCTCCTTGTAATTCGTATGGTTTCGAAACTTCCTTGACTATATACTCCAAAGTCTTATCTCGTCCCGCATACTCGAACAATTCATCAACATCCGCCGAGCCATCTGTCATCAAATCTCCCTTTTTAACCTTGTCTCCGACTTTAACGAGAGGAGTGCGATTGTAAGCCACACGATACTCAGTGTCGGATTTCTTTTTGGATTTGGCTTTGTGTTCAAGTTCCGGCAAAAGATAAAGAACTCTTTCGTTCCCATCAACTTTTATCTCAGTTATTACGCCATCAACATGCGCGATTATGGCCGGATTTTTTGGTTTTCTCTTTTCGAATAACTCTTCGACACGAGGCAAACCTTGCGTAATATCTCCGCCAACCGAAGCTGTACCACCGGCATGGAAGGTTCTCATTGTAAGCTGAGTACCTGGTTCGCCAATGGCCTGCGCGGCAACTGTTCCTACCGCCTCGCCCAATCCAACCAAATTATTTTTACCAAGATCATAACCGTAACAATTGGCACAAACGCCGACAACAGACCTACAGGTTAGGGGCGACCTGACTTTAACAGTTTTTACGCCAGCTGACTCAATGGCCACCGCGTCACGCTTAGAAACTAAATGCCCTCGATTAAATATAACGGTGCCTTTCTCATCCAAAACATCGTCAGCCAAAACTCTACCTTTGATGTTTTTGGCAAGCGGGGTTTCAATGCCGGAAGCGCTTGATTTTGAGATAAACAAACCTTCTTTCGTTCCGCAATCAGATTCACCAATAACCAAATCTTGAGCAACAACGAAAAGTTTTCTGGTAAGATATCCGGCCTTAGCGGTATTGAGAGCCGTGTCCGTCAAACCTTTTCTGGAACCGTGGGTAGTGATGAAATATTCAATCGGAGTCAAACCTTCTTTCATCGATGAAATAATAGGAAATTCAATTGTTTCCCCGGCAGTATTTTGAATAAGACCCTTCATACCTATCATCTGCGTAATTTGCGAGAAAGAACCTCTGGCACCCGAGTAAACCAAGTCATATACGGAACCGTTCTTGTCCAAACTTTCAGGAATAATTTTTTCAATCTCACCCTTCGTGCCGTGCCAAATTTCAATATGCTTGCGAAGTCTCTCTTCCGGAGAAAGCAAACCCTCGTTAAACTGAGTGTCCACTTTAGCGGCTTCGATTTTAGCCTTGTTTATTATTGGGAATTTTCCTGCCGGAACTTTGACATCGTCAATACCCCAGGTCACGCCCGAAACAGTGGCATACTTAAAACCAAAAGTCTTTATCTTATCAAGCATGGCAGGGATATTGTCGAGTCCGTATCTTTCAATAAGATCGTCAATCAATCCGCCCATCTTTTTTCGATCCATCTCCTTGTTGAGATAAGGATAATCTGACGGCAAAACACTGTTAAACAGCAATCGTCCGACTGACGTCTCAAATAATTCTCCCTTAAATTCGTCGTACTTTTGTTTGTTGGTCGGCAATACCTTTATAAGAGCGCGGAAATCAACAACCCCATAGTCATAGACGGTAATAGCATGATTTGGGCTCGGAAATATAAGCCCCTCGCCCTTCGAGCCAGCCACTATTTTTGTCATCCAGTAACAACCGAGAATAATGTCCAATTTATCGATTGACACAACAACATTACCGCTTCCGGGTTTCAGCACATTCTTGTTTGAAGCCATAATTTCCTTGGCTTCGAGTTGCGCCTCCGCGCCAAGCGGAACATGGACGGCCATCTGGTCACCGTCGAAGTCAGCATTGAAAGCAGTACAAACAAGCGGATGAACATGTATAGCATTTCCCTCGACTAAAGTCGGTCTGAAAGCTTGGATGCCAAGACGGTGCAAAGTGGGCGCTCGGTTCAACAAAACATATTTGTTGGCAATAACTTCTTCAAGAATTTCCCACACTTCGGGAATTCCTTCGTCAATCAATTTATTGGCGCCTCTTATGTTGAAAGCCAACTCTCTCATGACGAGTTTTGAAATTACAAAAGGTCTGAACAATTCAAGCGCCATATGCTTCGGCAAACCGCATTGATCGAGGTGCAAGTGAGGCCCGACCACAATAACCGATCTGCCCGAATAATCGACACGCTTTCCAAGAAGGTTCTGTCGGAAAAGACCTCTTTTCCCTTTCAAATTGTCCGAAAGAGATTTGAGCTCTCTGCGCTGAGCGGCAGTCAAAGCGCCGGCCGAACTGGAACCATGACGAATAGAACTGTCTATAAGCGCGTCCACGGCTTCCTGTAAAATTCTTTTCTCATTTCTTAATATAACGTCCGGCGCGCCAATTTCTTTAAGTTTCTTCAGTCTATTGTTACGGTTGATAACTCTGCGATAGAGATCGTTAACGTCTGATGTAGCAAAACGACCGCCATCAAGCGGTACCATCGGACGAAGACCTGGCGGAATAACCGGCACGCGGCTAAGAAACATCCACTCCGGCCTCTGGTTTGAGGCAACAAGCGAACGAACAAGCGACAGTCTCTTGTTTAATTTTTCTCTCTCTCCCGCGCCAGCACTCACGTAAGCTTCTTCAAGACTGCTAAGAAGCTTATTCAAATCGATAACACGGCAAATGTTGTATACTGCTTCTGCTCCAATGCCGGCTTCAAACAGTGTTGAATATTTTATGGAGTATGAATGAAATTGTATTTCATCGAGAACCAAGCCCTCCCTTATTTCCTCAATCTCTTTCTTGGCTTCAATCAACTTTTCCTTAAGGGCGTCTTTGGTACGTTCGTCCCCGGCTCCCTTAACTTTAGCCTTAAACTCAGAGTCAAGGTCTTTTAACAAACGAGCTTTTTCATCTTCGTAAACTTTGGTAACTATGTAACCGGCGAAATAAATTACTTTTTCAAGTTCGGCGGCACTCATTCCCATGATAAGCCCCAATCGAGAGGGCAAACTGCGAAGAAACCAGATATGCGCAACCGGCGTGGCCAAATCAATATGCCCCATTCTTTCGCGGCGAACAACCGAACGTGTCAATTCTACTCCGCATTTCTCGCAAATAATTCCTTTGTATCTAATGCCTTTGTACTTTCCGCAGTAACACTCGTAATCTTTTTCCGGACCGAATATTTTTTCATCAAACAAACCGCTTTTTTCGCTCCTCTGAGTACGATAATTGATGGTCTCCGGCTTAGTAACCTCACCATTTGACCATTCCAAAATCCTCTCTGGCGAAGCAACCTTGAGCGACACCGCAGTGAAGTCATTTTCGGCGTTTATGAATTTTGCAAGATTATTATTCATCCCGTAGTGAATTCTTAAGTCGTCCGATCCATTCGGACTTCCCTGATTCATAGTTTAAAATTTTGTTAAACATTTGATTTTTGTGGATATTTTTAATAAATCGAAATTAAAATCTAAAAAATACTACGGGGTTCATTTCGATTCCTTAGCGGCTAATCGCTTTCTGTTTGCCCTTCTCGTCAGACTTTCTTCCTCAGCGGCAAATCCGATATCATCTTTGACCAGTTCGACGTCAAGACAAAGACCTCGGAGATTATTAACCAAAACATTAAACGCGGCTGGTGAATTCGTAACTTCTATCGGCATTCCTTTCACGATTGCGTCGAAAGTGGCCGAACGTCCGATAATATCGTCGGATTTTACAGTAAGCATTTCGCGAAGCGTATATGCCGCGCCATGCCCAAGAAGTGCCCATACTTCCATTTCTCCAAATCTCTGTCCTCCGCCTTGAGCTTTTCCACCAAGCGGTTGTTGCGTTATGAGCGAATATGGACCAATCGAGCGCATATGGATCTTGTCCTCAACCATGTGATGCAATTTCAAAATGTACATATAGCCGACAGCGATATCCTGGTTAAAATTCTCTCCGGTTCTGCCGTCATAAAGTGTCATCTTTCCGTTGTCATTCAATCCGGCTTTTTTTAATTCTTCTTTAATCTCAACGTCAGTGGCTCCGGCAAATGGCGGAACAATGGCCTGATAGCCCAAAGAATTGGCAGCCATGCCAAGATGAAGCTCGAGAATTTGTCCCAAGTTCATACGGGAAGGAACACCAAGTGGCGTCAAAATTACATCAATCGGCGTGCCGTCAGCCATGTAGGGCATGTCTTCTATCGGCAACACTCTTGAGATGACACCCTTGTTTCCGTGTCGTCCGGCCAGCTTATCACCGGGAGAAATATTTCGGAGCTCCGCGACCTCTATATGGATACGCTTAATGATGCCTGACTCCAGGCGATCGCCCCTTTCTCTTGAAAAAACTTTGACTCCAATCACTCTCCCCTGTTTTCCATTTTCCATTCGCTTCGATGTATCTTTAACATCACGCGCCTTCTCGCCGAAGAGAGATCGGAGCAATCTCTCTTCCGGAGTAAGCTGAGTCTCGCCCTTTGGAGTAATTTTGCCGACCAATATGTCTCCCGGCCTGACCTCGGCACCAATGCGAACAATTCCGTCTTCGTCCAAATTTTTAAGCTTGGCTTCGCTGACATTTGGAATATCGTGCGTCGTAATTTCAGGACCAAGCTTTGTATCACGCACGTTTACAGTAAACTCTTCGATGTGAATGCTTGTAAACTTGCTATTCTTAACCAACCTTTCAGAGATGATAATGGCGTCCTCGTAGTTAGAACCGGACCAAGACATGAAGGCCACAAGAGCATTTTGCCCAAGAGCCACCTCTCCGTTATCACTGGATGATGTGTCTGCAAGCAAATCGCCCTTCTTAACTTTGTCCCCGGCATTAATAGCCAACCTCTGATGAAAAGCGGTGAATCCATTGGTACGGTTGAATATCGCAAGTTTATAAGACTTTTCTTTGCCCTTGGCATTTTTAATTCGAACCTCTCTGGCATCTGCATAACTAACAACCCCATCTTCCTCGGCGTAAATGAGTCGTCCAGAATCCCTAGCGGCTTTTTCCTCAATACCTGTCGCGACAAGAGGAGCTTCCGGAATAAGGCAAGGAGTGGCTTGTTTCTGCATGTTTGATCCCATGAGAGCGCGGTTGGCATCGTCGTGATCCAAAAACGGAATCATCGTCGTAGCAATAGAAAAAGCCTGCGCTGTGTTTACGTCAATAAGATCAACTTCATTCTTTTTAACTATGGTTGGTATGCCGTTTATGCGCACCTCGACTTCATCAGTCAAGATGTTCAAATCTTTGTCGTACGCGGTGGCCGCATGAGCGATTTTAAAATTCTCTTCCTCAAGAGCATTCAGATATTTCACTTCTTTGGTGATTTTGCCATTTTCAACTTTTGCGTACGGAGTTTCAACCATTCCAAAATCATTGATTCTGGCATGAGTCGACAAACGTAAAATCAAACCGATGTTTGGTCCCTCCGGAGTATGAATGGGACAGAGTCTGCCATAGTGTGAAGGGTGAACATCGCGGACTTCAAAACCGGCACGCTCTCTCGTCAAACCTCCGGGACCCAAAGCTGAAAGAGTGCGCAAATGTTCAAGTTCGGAAAGTACATTTTCCTGGAGCATGAACTGCGACAGTTGGTTAGTGTTGAAAAACTCTTTTATTCTGGCCTGAAGCGGTTTCGGCGAAATAAACTGTATCGGCATCGAAATCGACTGATCAATCGTCGACATCCTATCTTGAATATTCCTCTTGATCTGAGTCATACCGACACGAATTTTCTGCTGAAGAAGTTCCCCAACAAAACGTGCTCGACGGGAACCTAAATGATCGATGTCATCTTCAAAGGCATCTTGAGTGTTGTTTAGGTTGATGATGTTGTTGACGATAATTCCGATGTCTTCCAAATTTATAGTGCGGCGATCAGCATTCTTGCCGTCGGTCGGTTTTCCAAAACGCTTGTTAAAACGAAAACGGCCGACTTTCGAAATATCGTACCTTTCGGTCCGAAACATGGCATTTATGAAATCCTTGGCATTCTCAACCGTACCGACTTCCCCATCTCGAAGTCTCTTATGAATTTCCAAAAAAGCCTCGTCAACATTTTTAGCATGGTCCTTTGCGAAAGTGGCATCGAGGTGAGCTTTGGCATGTGGATTCGAAGCAAACAAAGCGCGAATATCGTCGTCAGTTTCCGCTCCCAAAACTCGGAGAAGTGATGTAACGCCGAACTTGCGCTTACGATCTATGCGAACATAGATAGCGCCATCGTAATCGGTTTCAATTTCAATCCAAACGCCGCGGGAAGGAATTATTTTCCCGCCGAAACAGCGCTTACCTTTAATTTCGTCGCTCGTAAAAAAGACGCCGAACGACCTCGCCAACTGAGGAACAATAACTCTTTCAATGCCGGAAATGATAAAGGTACCGTGACGAGTCATCATCGGAAAATCAGCCAAAAAGACCTCCTGTTCTTTGGAAGTACCAAGCATCTTATTTACCAATTCCACTCTGGCCTTCAATGTTCCTTCGTATGAAAGTTTATTATCCTTGGCATACGGTTCATCAAATTTTGGCTCCGAAAGAGCGGCGCTCAAAAATTTAAATTCAAACTTTTTTTCAGAATAATCTTTGATCGAAGAAAACTCAGTGAAAACTTCCTTAAGACCTTCGGCTACCAACCACTCAAAAGATTTTTGCTGAGGCTCCACCAGATTAGGAATGTGTGCAAGCGGTTTCTTATAAGCACCAAAAAACTTTTTTGGATGTCTTGAACCGCTGATGATATCTCCATGTACAACTTTTGTGCTCATTTAGATTTATACCATCCCCAACTAATCATTTCCGACAATCCTTTGCAATCTCGGGCTACGATTTTGAGAAAAATCCTCGACATATCTCGATATGCCTCGTATTTTTCTCTTCATCTCGCCACGAGATTTCAAACGCTATCAGAAAGCCTTACTTGTGGATAATATACTTAATTATCTCCCTACTAAATAATTACTTACTCGTCGAATTCTAAATGTCCAAAACTAGCGACAAACAAAAACCCGACACCGTTTGAAAAGGCGCTTTCGTTTCTTAAACTTTTGTTATTTATTTTTAGAATGCAAGAAAATTAGCCTTTAGCCTGGCTATTAATACGTTGAGTCATCTCCCAAAACTCAATCTTGCTGAATTCTTGTGAGCCTATACTAAATATCGGCTTTAGTCAATAGACGTTGACTATTGCCATATTATTACCAATGTGTTGTAAATCCAAATGAAAAAGGCACTTTCCCCGCCTGTTCCAATATATTGATTCACCAAGCACGCTTGTTCAAGACAGAACGAGCTTTTTTCAATCAAAATTGACTAGTAGCGTTCTTTCAAAACATTACAAAAGATACCCTTTGCTCAATATTATAGCCTAATTGCTTATTAGCATAAAAACCACCACTCATTTTAGCATAGCTATAGCTATGCTAAAATGAGTGGCTTTAAGCAGTAAAATTTAATAAATTTTGTTAATTGTTGCTTTTTGTGCTTATTTTCTTCGATTCTGCCGATCTAACAACACAAACTACCTACTCATTTTAAGAAAGCTATAGCTAGCTTAAAATGAGTGATGATTTAGCGCGAGAGATCGAAAATTTATTAAAGAATACGGGAGCAATGGTATTGGTAGTGAATAATCCTAAATATTTGAAAGCTCGGTTGAGGACAATATTGCGCCCGTTCCAGAATCGATAGTAACGCGCAAATTGGTCGTTGCGCCCAATGGCCCAGGGGAGGAAGAACACGGTGAGGGGGTTCCTTGCGCCGGGACAGGCACGATAGCACAGGTTTCGATAATGCTTTGACCCCCCGAGGGAGTAACCGAATGAATGTAACAAAAGATTCCGTCGTCCACAGTCTGTTCAATATCAGATGCCGCTGAAACGGCATACAAAGAATCGTTGGCAACTCCAATAATGGCAATCTGGACGCACGCCTTGGCTAACTCTTCACTTTGTATTTTTCTCTCAAGATCTAATAGCAAAAAACGACTAGCTATCCCCCGCTGTCCTATTGAAAACACAGCAAATAGAAGCACGAAGGAAATGATGATGACGGACATGAGGGCGATGAAACCGGACTCTGGAGAGCGTTTAACGTTTAGCGTAAAGCGTTTAGTTGTCATGATATTAATATGGTAAATACTCACGGACCGGGCCGAAGGGCTTTCCATTTGCCATAAAAGAGATCTCAAGATACCGGGGAAAACCTGATGCGGAATTGTAAACGTGCCTCGCTAAAAAATTGGTTATGGGCACACGCGAAGCATTAAGGATTTCCCAAGTCACGCCGCCATCCTCGGAAATCTCGATATTGCTAGCGGTGAGCGCCTGCCGAAATTTAATTGTGCCCCCAGATTGATTTGTGACGCTAAAATTATCGGCACTTGCCTCTGTAGAAGGCAGAATAATTGCCGGTGAGATTGGCATTTTGGAGGAAGAAACCGCCCACGAAATCTTATGCATGATAAATGCAACTTCGCCCTCGGTTGTAACATTAGCCACAATTTTATCCGTACTGGTAAACATCGGGTACGCTGCCGAAATAATTCCAGCCAAAACCAGCCCGGATAGGCCGATGTAGATTATTGTCTCTATGAGGGTAAAACCCCTACGAACAAGCGGTTGGTTGATCATAAATTATACGTAGAATATCGTTGCTGCGATTTACAGTAAAAATGAAGTTGTCAAAATACTTCAATCCACGCGTCACTTGGGAAAAGTTTAGACCGCAAGTGCTATGGTTAATTGGATTTGCAGGGTTAGTAATGTCGATGACATAAAATGGTTCGTTACTATCGGTTGTTGATATAAAAGCAAAATTTCCTTGTTTAGCGACACCGGATACATAAATGTCGCTTCCTGGGGTCATCCCGACAAGTTTAGAACCGACGATCGTAACTAGCGACGGATTCGAGACATCCAAAATATAGAAATCTCTCTCCTCATCGGAGTCGTTTACACGTTCCCGACCTAAGTACGCAATTGTTGCTACCACATCAACACTCCAGCCATCCTCATCGCTTGCCCCACCTAGCATTTTTTTTGCATCGAATTTACCTGCGATAGTAGGAAATGCTGGATTACTAATATCAACAATGGTTAGTTCTCCGACATCATCAGAAGTAGCCAAATAGGCGTAATTACCATCTATTTCAATATCATTAACGTTGTGATTAACATTTAAACTCCCTAACCAAACAGGACTACTCGGACTGGACACGTCATAAATATGAAATTCGTTATTTTTCGTTTCAGGCAGAGCACCGTTGAAAAGATACTGGGTCCCCACATAAACCCTTTGCGCACTATATGCAATACTCCTGCCGGCCAGACAAGGGACACTACCAGGGGGAGGACATGTAAATGTGATATTCGGTAGGGTCGCGGCACCGGCAATCAATAACGGATTTAACGGGGTAGTGATGTCAATTACCTGAAGTTGCTCCGTATTTTTGTTCTGCAATACGTAAGCATAATTTCCCCCAACAGCAACACCGTTAAGCCCCAAGCCTGTATTTATTGCTCTCACATCTATTGAAGGATCGATGTTATCAGGATCGGACACGTCAACTACCATAAAATCTTCTGCAGGTAGAGCGCCTGGGTCGGCAGTTACAAATGCGTAATTTATTCCCCCAACAGAGCGGACATCTACGCCTGTGCCGTCGGCGCCACTTAAATCAACGCTACCAAAACTGTCAGGGTTATCCCATTCGTCACTCGGAGGGATAGGGCTACAACCCCCACCATTCGCTTTCGCAGCCGCCCAGTTTGCAACCAATGTCTTCATACTGGAATACTGCCCTCGGTTTTTTTCCGAAGTCCACGTTGTATCTCTATCCACACTTTTCATGCAATCCGAGATATCGTCTATATTTGTAACAGAATCATAAAAACCCGTTAATTCGGTCGGCGTATAGTTCCATGCCGCGGCAACAGAAGCAACAGTATCAGCAGTACCTAATTCGGCCAATCTCAATCCTTCATTTGTAAGCCCCGTATCCAATCCCGATGTCTGCGCACCGAAAGAAACCAGCGTCGCGCCGGTAATGAAAATTACGCCAACAGCCAAAGCGATAAGCAATTCAATAGTTGCCGCCCCTCTCTCTGTATTTTTTTTCATATCTTCCATAATTCGTAATTCATTATTCATAATTCATCCCCCGCCCCTCACCAGTCTATCCTCCCTTCGCTGTTAATATCGATCACAGCACTTTGTGTACCGTCTGAAAGAATGTACTGTCCCGCCCCGGAACTCACATTCGCGGAAAGCTGAGAAAAAACTACTTCTGCTGTCGCCGGATTTGATACGATAAAACTGTTTCTATTCATTTCTCTATCTGCAGGATCGGCAAAACCATAAGTAGATCGTTCAAAAATAATAAACTTAGACGGTTCAATGCGTATTCCATGAGGTTTTTCGTTAACATTGGCCAATGCCCTCGCTCTCGCGCTTGTCAAAAGCGACACAAACAAATCCCTTTCGCTATGCACACTCGCCCGCCCGATAGTATCAAAGCCCATGATTGTACCGACTGACGCGAGTAAAGCAATAATAGCCACGACAACCAAAATTTCAATGGCAGTAAAACCCCGGGAGAAGCGTAGAGAGTAGAGAGTAGAGCGACCGAGCGGGAGCGAGGAAGTACTGAGGTCAGTAGACCGAATGTGCGTAAATCGTTTAGATGAAAAAATTTGAATCATAATCAATTTAGAAATTTTCCGTCCTATCTCTGAAGGCTCTGGGTAATCTCATAAATCGGCGTAATAACGGAAACCGCCACAAATCCGACCACCAAACCCATAAATATCATGAGTACGGGTTCAATGGAATTGGAAAGATTTTTTACAAGATCATCAACTTCAGATTCATAATGCTCGGATAAATACATAAAAGTATCCGAAAGATTACCGGAACTTTCTCCAATCGCCGTCATGTGGCGTACAATGTCGGGAAATAATCTTTGCGACTCTTCCATTTGTTTCGAAATTCTCTCACCCCTTATAATCCTCTCTCGAATCAAATTGCACTGCTCTTTATAAACAGGATTGTTCGTCGAATCCGCGATGATAGAACATGACTCGACGACTCCAAAGCCGCTTTTAAGCAAAAGACTGAATGTTCGGCAAAAATTCGCTACGTTGTAATGCAAAACCAAAGTGCCAAAAATCGGGAAACGTAAGACAGCAGAGGCGATTAAATAGTGAAATTTCGGAAACTTCTTTACGGCAAAAATAAAAACGGCAATCGAAACCAAAACGGCCAAAAAAATAGTTCCCCAATATGCCTGCAAAAAATTGCTGACAAAAAGAAGTATCTGTGTTGTAAGCGGCAATGTAACATTTAGGCTAGTAAAAATCGGCATGACTTTAGGAAAAATATAGACAGTGAGCATGGTTGCCACACCAATTGTCGCTATCGTTATAAAAGCCGGATAAACGAGCGCCCCAAGCAATTTTCTCTGCAAAACGTGCCGTTTATGTAATTCCTCGGCGAGGTAAGTTAAGTTAATGCTTAAGCTTCCGCTCATCTCCCCCACCTTAACCACGTTAATGGAAAAAGCGCCAAAATTTTTCGTATGCTTCGCCATGGCGTCCGACAAAAACTGACCGTTCGATAGATCTTCGATAATACCATCAAGCACTCTACCCTTGGCACTAGAGCGCGTTTGTTTGCGGAGCAAATGAACACTTTCGAGAACCGGTACGCCCGACTTTATAAGAAAGGCCAACCTCTTAACGAAATGCACCAATTCCTTGGTTGAATATTTCGCACCGATAGTTTTCCAGAATGGAATAGAGGAAGGTTTTCCACTGCCTAAAACAACCTTTCTGTCGGCATGCAAAAAACGCTTGAACAAATACGAAGCATGATGTGCGTCTTTTGCTCCTCCCGTAATCCCTTCGCCCGGCAATGGCAACAAATTTTTTGGCGTTTTCTTTTCCAAAAAACTCAAGTAATTCAAAGTGAGTCCGGGACGCCAAAACCCTTTTTTCACTTTTAAATCTTTTCTGTCTTTTGATTCCTCTTTCATGGCAATTATTCGTGTATTACACGCAGTACTTCTTCTATAGTCGTGACGCCCTGCTTAGCCTTTTCTATGCCGTCCTCAAGCATCGTGGTCATGCCATTCTTGACTGCAATTCTTTTAATTTCTTTAGCAGAAGACTTCAAAAGTATGGCTTCACGAATTTCCTGGTCGACAAGCATGACCTCATTGATTCCAACCCTCCCCTTGTATCCCGTTTTGTTGCATTCATCACAGCCTGTGCCGTGCCACATCGAATTAATACTAGCCGAAAGCGATTCCGGTAGAGACTCTGTTAAACTGTCTTTTTCCGCGGATGTCATCGCTCTTTCTTTGCGGCAGGTCTTGCAAATACGCCGGAGTAAACGCTGACCTATAGCCACATTGACGGTTGATGCAACCAAAAAAGGCTCTATTTTCATATCCAAAAGCCGAGGAAGTGTGGTAGCGGCATCTGTCGTATGAAGTGTAGATAAAAGTAAATGTCCGGTCAGAGAGGTATTAACGGCAATACTTGCCGTTTCAACATCTCTAATTTCTCCCACCATTATTACGTTCGGATCCTGTCTCAAAATTGAACGAAGTCCGTTTGCAAAAGTTAAGCCAGAACGGGAATTAACTTGGATCTGGGTAATACCACCAATTGAATATTCAATAGGATCTTCGATGGTAACTATGGATGACTCGCGAGAATTAAGCAGTCTAATAATAGTATACAAAGTCGTCGTTTTTCCGCTTCCCGTGGGACCGGTCGAAAGGATCATGCCAAAAGGTTTTTTTATTGCCTTCAAAATTTTTCTCCTGTCACCGTCGCTGAAACCAAGCGCTTCAAGCGAAAAATTTTCAGCCTTGTCGGAGAGAATGCGCAACACAGCATTCTCTCCATGATATGTCGGCACAATCGAAACTCGAATATCCATAATTACTCCGTCCAGGTTGATTGTAAAACGACCATCCTGAGCCGCTTGATGTTCATCCGTCCGAACTCCCGCCAAAACTTTGATTCTCGAAATAACAGACTGATTAAGTGAATTGGGGTAGGTATGCTTATCTTCAAGAATACCGTCTATCCTATATCTGACGCGCGTATTTTTTTCTTCCGGCACAATGTGAATATCAGAGGCATGCATCAAACCCGCTTCTTCGATAAGAAAATTGACCAGAGCAACTATTGATATAGCACTGCCCCTAGCTAATTCATTTTTTACTTTATCTCTTGTCTCTCCCATAACAAAAACCGTTCTCGCCATGCGAACTTCCGCACACCAAAACAGACTCGTCAATCGTAATGTTTAACAAAGTTTTGTCAACCCCGTTAGAAGTCTCCAAACTTCATCAAATTCACACAAAACAAAACCGGAGGCGTTACATTCCGCGACGCCGCCTTGATTAGACCTGTTCCCCGATAATCTTCGACAGGTACGATATCCCCACGAAAGTGAGGCTATCGTCTGTATCGGAGATGGAAATTCCAGAGCCCCGAACA
>MHRK01000013.1 GCA_001820955.1 Candidatus Taylorbacteria bacterium RIFCSPHIGHO2_02_FULL_43_32b | reverse complement strand
GCGCCTTGGAGGTCGCCAGACGCTCTGGTATCATTAAAAATATTAAAAGTGAGAGTGTCCTAACTCTGGGGTGAATTTAGGATACCACGGTTGATATTTAGCCGCAATCTTTTTGTATTTTGTCCTTACAAAAAGAGTCATAATGCAATCATGAAAAACGTCAAAGAAACACGAGTTAAATACTTTTTGTATGCGCGTAAATCTACCGAATCGGAGGACCGGCAGGTGTTATCCATTGAATCGCAAATTGATGAATTAAAAAAGATTGCGGAGCGTGAAGAATTGGAGATTGTTGAAGTATTGTCTGAATCGCGTTCCGCTAAAGAGCTTGGCCGCCCAATTTTTAATAAAATGGTAGAGCGAATATCGAAAGGGGAAGCCGCTGGTATTTTATGTTGGAAACTGGATCGGCTTGCTCGCAACTTCATTGACGGCGGTGTCATTATCCAACTTCTTCAAACTGGGGTCATTCAACATATTCGAGCTTTTGAGAAAAGTTATTATCCGCAAGACAATGTGCTTCTAATGAGCGTAGAGTTCGGTATGGCCAACCAGTTCTCCCGTGATTTAGCCGTCGACGTAACTCGCGGTATGAGAAAAAAAGCTGAAATGGGTTGGTATCCGGTCCAGCCTCCGATCGGTTATCTTAACAGTAAAATAAAAGGAAAAGGCAATAACGATATTTATAAAGACCCGGAACGATACGATATTGTCCGTAAAATGTGGGACCTTATGCTTACCGGCACTTATTCACCGCCGAAGATTTTGAAGATCGTTAGTGACGATTTGGGTCTTCGGACACGACAGGGAAAAAAGATGTCGAATAGTAATATTCACTGTTTGTTTCGCAACACTTTTTATTACGGTACGTTCGAGTGGCCGCGTGGCAGCGGTAATTGGTATCGCGGTAGTCATGAACCTATGATTACGCAGGAAGAATACGATAAAGTTCAGTTTATTCTTGGTAGCAAAGGCAGGCCACGTTCCAAGAAACACGTATTTGATTTTCTCGGAATGATGGTGTGTGGGGAATGTGGAGCATCAATTACGGCTGACGAACATTACAAGAGGTAAAAGAACGGCAATGTCCATCACTACATTCACTACCACTGCACCAAACGGAAAAATCCAAAATGCACGCAGGGTGTTATTCTAGTGGCAGAACTTGAACGGCAGATTGTGAGTAAAATCGAATCCTTACATTTTCCGGAGGAGTTTCATAAATTTGCGCTGAAGTGGTTCCGTAAAGATCATGATCAGGATGCGCAAAAGAGAGAAGCGATTATATCTTCCCAGCAGAAAGCATATCGCGCTTGTGTTAATAAGATCGATAAACTTATTGATATGCGTGCCGGGGAAGAAATTACTGGTGAACAATTCGCCGAAAAGAAAAGTGTTCTCTTAAAAGAAAAGGAGCGATTTCAAGAGTTGATCAATGATACAGACCATAATGTAAATCGATCAGTGGAAATTGCTGAAGATCTGTTTACTTTTATTAGTGATGCCGTTGAAAAATTCAACACCGGCAGCATAGCGACGCGAAGGCGCATTCTTTCGGCGCTCGGTTCGAACCGGTCGCTTATGGACAAAAAACTGTTTGTTAACTTGGAAGAAACGCTCGTTCCGGTCCAAAAGCTGTCCGGCGAGGTAGACGAAATTAACAAGCGGTTCGAACCGCATAAAAACGATATGACGCAAGAAGATTTTGAACGAATCTACTCGCAAAGTTCTGTAGTGTCCACCCAGCAGGATTCGAACCAACGACCGTTCGCTTAAGAGGCGACTGTGGCATTTACCCCGTACTAACGCTCCTATAACCATTTTGTGCCCGTCTCTTCGTCCGCCCAGTAGGGATCGAACCTACGACCCTCCGCTTAAGAGGCGGGTGCTCTACCAACTGAGCTATGGGCGGGCGAAGAGAAAGGAGGGCAGAATATTTTAAGTATATATCAAAGAAACATTAAAAGTGAAGCGTTTAGTATCGGGGCCAACTGAGCTATGGGCGGGCAAACATAATTTACGTTAAAAATCCGAAAAAGTAAATTATTTTCAGTGCCTGGGAAGGGAATCGAACCCTTATGCCTTGCGGCCGGGGATTTTAAGTCCCCTACGTATACCAGTTCCGTCACCCAGGCATGATTAATTTACTTGAAGCGCGGGCGGGAAACGCGAGTACGCTTTCGATTCCCGGCAAAAGCGAATAAGTTCGCTTTTTCCCGTAAGGCACGGGCGGGAATCGAACATTACATGTTCAGTCCCCTTGTTGGATATTTTGTTTCGCTTCGCTCACAAAATATGCTCAACAAGGCTTCGATTCCCGACGAAAGCTCTCCCAGAGCTTTCTGCCGGCCTGAAGGCACGGGCGGGAATCGAACCCGCGCATATCGGTTTTGCAGACCGCCGCGTTACCACTTCGCCACCGTGCCATTCCAAGATTGTATCCGAAGAATGGCGATTTTAAAAGGGAGGATGCTATTTGATATCCAATTTAATCGCTTCAATTTTTTGTCGGTTTTTTTCGCCTATGTCGATTTCAATGTCGACAAAAGGAACCATTACCAATCCTGTTTCGTTTATCAGATAGTTGTGCAATTCAGTGCGTTTTCTTTTGGTAAATGACAGTGCGGTTTCCTCCTTGTCTTCGGGGAAAACGGTTATGTATATCAGAGCTTTTTTGCTTCGGTCCTTGATTTCTGTTCGGGTTACCGTAATCATTGAAGTTCTATCTGATTCGCGTTTAAAAAATTCGGAGGCGGCTACTGAAACAATAGCGGCAATTTTGTCGTTTTTCTTTTTCGTCTCCTCTACTTTGCTGTTCATGCTATTTTTCCACAATTACGAATGGTTGAATAATATCGCCTTCCGCCACCGTGACTTTGACTTCCACCATGGCACCGAATTCCATGCCTGCGGTAACTTCATCAACCCTATTTTTAAGCCTTTGAAGTTCTCTGACTTTTCCTCTGCCGATTTCGGCATCTCTTCTTGTCACAATCACTTCATCGCCAAGAGAAATTTTTCCTTCTTGGACTTTTCCTCCAATAATTTGGCGGTCTTTAATTTTGCCAAATAACTTTAAAACTTTAACCGAGCCTTGAATTTCTTCAGTTTTAATTTTAGGCGTTCGTTCCTTGAGAAACTCAATCAGCCATTCCGAAAGTTTGTAAATGATATCGAACTGCTTGATTACGATATGAGAACGCTCAGTTATTGCCTTTGCCCGGTTGTCTATTTTTGCATTAAAGCCGATGATTACGGCGCCTTCTACGCTTTCAGCCTTTTTTGCGTCGGTTTCGGAAATTTCCCCGACTCCCTGACTAATGATCTTTATCTTGGCCCGATCTGATCCCACCTTTTTTAATTCGTGCAGTATTGCGTCTATCGTTCCCGATGCGTCGGCTTTTATTATCACGGGAATAACAATATTTTCACTTTCGTTCGCCGATGAGTCTTTAGATACATTTATTTCTCCGGATATATCTTTCGGAAGGTTTTTTATAAGCAGTTCCGCCTCTTTCTTTGACTTTACCACTCTAAATGGCAAACCTGCGTCCGGAATTTTGCTCCACCCAACAATACGTACAGGTTTACCCATGGTCGCGCTTTCCAGGCTTTTTCCTCTGTCGTCTTCCATGATTCGAACAGGGGCGAGTGCATTGCCTGAGATCACGAATTGTCCCTTTCGCAATGTTCCATTTGTGATAACCAAAGTTCCTGACGGACCACGCTTGTTGTCGAGATTGGATTCAATCACATACCCTTCTGCGTCTTTTTCCAATATACCCGAAACCTCATTCATTTCGGCAAGCAAGTCAATAATCTCAAGCATTTCCGGAATGCCCGCGCCTGTTTTTGCAGAAATGGCAGTCCAAGGTACGTCTCCGCCGTATCCTTCCAAGTAAATTTCGTTTTCGGCTAAACTTTGCTTTGTTCTCTCGATGTCCGCTCCTGGTTTGTCGATTTTGTTGATTGCCACCATAAAAGGCAATTTTGCGCCAGCAATGCATTTGTGAGCGTCGAGCGTTTGGGGTTTGACTCCATCTTCCGCTGAGACGAGCAATATTGCAATGTCAGCGACATTTGCGCCTCTAGCTCTTATCGCGCCAAAAGCTTCATGTCCGGGAGTGTCCAAAAAAGTAATACGGCGAATATCACCATTTTCTTTTTGGTGTTCAATTTCGTAAGCGCCGATTTTTTGCGTAATACCTCCCGCTTCAGCGTCTGTTATATTGGCTTTTCTTACATATTCAAGAAGTGTCGATTTACCGTGATCGACGTGACCCATGACGCAAACAATAGGCGTTCGGCGCAAAATATTCTTTTGTGAATTTGTTTCTGCCATGTTTCTTTTGTTTTTCGAAATTATTTTGCATCGCTTTTTACTGACGCAAAAGCCTTATTCAAAACTTCAGACTCCTCGTGCGTGAGTTCGTATCCCGATTTACCTTTTTTTACCGGCTTGGCAAAGATACTGATTCTGTCGCGTACGTTTAAACTGGAAAGTATCAACCCGTCGCCTTTTTGAGAAAGGAAGGCTGACGCAAAACTCTGATTTCCTCCCTCGCCGTTTCCTTTCCATGGATTAAAACGCAAAGTAGTGACGGCTTGAATACTCTTGCCAAGTCTTTTTTCAACATCATCCAAATACACATTGACGGAATTTTTCCATTTTTTCACCTCCAGATATTCTTTTTCTATGTTTTTGAAAGAGTCTTCGAGTGTTGCCGCAGATTTTCCTTTTAGCAATTTGTTAATTCTGCTTTGTTGCATCATGACCGCGATAGCCAATATAAACAGTATTAGTCCAAAGGCGACCAGTACCGTTTGCTCCATTGTGAGATTGACAGTAGTCATAATGGCCGATTATAGCGCCTTTTACGCCTTAAATCCAATTAGGTAAAATTTGTTGCAGGACGTCTCGTCAAGTGTTAACATCACAACACCGTCATGTCAAGAAATAGATTATATTTTGATAGCGCGGCAACTACGCCGATCGACCCAAAGGTTTTGAGAGAATATGTTTGGCATTTGAAAAACACGACGGGTAATGCAAGCTCAATTTCGAAGGAGGGGGTAGCCGCCAAAAAAGTTTTAGAAACGTCGCGAAAGGAGGTAGCGGCGTCTTTAGGAGCGCGTCCCCTTGAAGTTGTTTTTACTTCTGGCGGAACGGAATCGAACAATTTGGCGATCATGGGGACTTTTGAGAGTTTAGGTGGAAGTGATTTTAAAACGCAAAACGGGAAAAAATTTCATGCTATAACAACTGAAATTGAACACTCTTCGGTTTTGGAATGTTTTAGACAACTTGAGAAAAAGGGGCTTCAGGTTACATATTTACCCGTAAGTTCCGGTGGTGTTATTGACTCGAACGTGCTCAAAAAAGCCCTTCGCCCCGAAACAGCGCTTGTATCTATTCAGTATGCGAACGGCGAAATCGGCGTTATCCAGCCGATTCGTGAAATTTCCAAAGTCATCCGAGACTTTAATTCAAGATTTGCTATTCATGCGTCACGATTGAAAACTCAATTTCATACGGACGTATCACAGGCGGCTTCGTATCTCAATTTGTCGGTGGAGCGTCTCGGGGTAGACCTTATGACTTTGGACAGTCATAAGATTTATGGGCCGAAAGGCGTAGGGGCGCTTTATCTGCGAAGTGGAGTGAAGATTTCACAGATTACATTTGGTGGCGGTCAAGAAGGGGGGATGAGATCTGGAACGGAAAATGTTCCCGCGATAGCCGCTTTCGCCAAAGCATTACAAATTTGCGCTGTTCAAAGGGAAAAGGAGTCGTTACGATTAGCTACACTTCGCGACCAAATCTATTCCGGTATTCTTGAGAATATTGGAATGGAAATATTGGTAAACGGTGAAATGAAAAATCGGTTGCCCAATAATCTGAATATTTCCATCCGAGATATCGATACGGAATTTTTGACACTTCAGTTGGACGCTAAGGGTATTGCAGTGTCCACAAAAAGCGCCTGTGTTGATTCAGACGTCGGGTCATACGTGGTCAAGGCTCTGGGGGGACACCCTTGGCGATCCAAAAATACCTTGAGGATATCCCTCGGAAGATTTACAACGATAGACCAGTGTCGAAACTTTGTACGTGTGTTAAGGGGTTTTTTAAAGAAATAAATTTTTTTGAGGTAATTTTTGACAGTGAAAAGCAGTATGATGATTAAAAAAATAAGTTATTGATGTATCGCAGACAAAAAAGGGTGAAGTAGTACCATCTCTAATTAACCATTAGACGCGAATTCCCGAATTTTGGCCTGCCTGCGCCTGGCCGTGCAGGCGGGCAGGCAGGCTACAAAACTTCGTTTCGCGTTCGCCATATCTCGATATGACTCGTGCTCCAACTCGTTTTTCGCCCAAAATTCAGAAATTCGTTTAATGCGAAAGCGTTAATTAGAGATGGTACAAAGCAAAAAAAAATGGCATCTCATAAAAAATGGGGGTAGTTTTTGCTGTTGCTTTTTAATGAAAAGCATTTAAAATTGGCAACATGGAGTCGTTAACCAAACAACAAATAGTTTTACTGACCCTCCTTGTTTCGTTCGTGACATCAATCGCCACAGGTATTGTAACTGTGTCCCTTATGGATCAGGCGCCGCAATCTGTGACACAAACCATCAATCGTGTCGTTGAAAGAACAGTGGAGAGGGTGGTGCCGGCAAGCGTGAACGTGGTGAATCCTTCCAAAGAGTCGGTAGTAACGAAAGAAACCGTAGTGGTTAGAGACGATGATATGATCATCTCTGCGGTTGAAAAGAACAGAAACCTAATATACAGAGTAATCAAAATTAGGAACGAATTCGGCGAAGTTCAGGAAAAGTACGGCGGTTTGGCTGTCCCAGTAACCGCTGATGGCATCCTTATCGCGGATATTTTGGCACTTCAGAAAAAGTTCGATGATTTCGGTATGATCATACCGGAGTCATACAAGGCCGTGGATTCCTTGGGAGGGACTGTTTCGATAGTTCCAATAGGTGCGGATGAAGCAAATGGCCTCGTGTATTTTGGGGCGATGACTGAGGACGGAAAAAGAGATCCTAACGCGTTTAAGAATCTTTTCGTTTCGATGGGGGATTCTGATAAGTTGAAGTTGGGTCAAAGTGTTGTATCTCTTAGCGGTTATTCTGACAATATTGTATCGACCGGGATTGTTTCGGCATTACCTGAGAATAAAAGTGCGACTGTGCCTGGCAAGTATACTTTGGTAAGAACAGACGTTAAATTAGAAGGGGCGACTCCCGGTACTTTGCTTATAAATCTTAGCGGAGAAATTGTTGGAATACTGTCGAGCAAGTCTGCGGACGGAAGCGTTTATCTGCCCTCCAAGTTCATGACTGAGGGACTCAAAACTGTGAATACTGTAAATAACGTTAAAACTTCCATTTAGGTTTATATTGACGAATATTATAAATATAGTAAAATATTTTCGCTCGGTTGATTACCATCCTGCCATACTTATTTGTCTCTTAACCTCTATACCAATCAATCAATACAACAGAACCTCGAATACTCGGTTCACTACGGGGCGAGATGGAGCAAAAAAGCGTACGATACGAATTATGAGCGTTAACATATAAAAACAAACATGCCTCCGTTTAACCACCCCATAGTAGAACCTCGAATACTCGGTTCACTACGGGGCGAGATGGAGCAAAAAAGCGTACGATACGAATTATGAGAGTTAACATATAAAAACAAACATGCCTCCGTTTAACCACTTCACAACTAAAGCAAAGGAAGCGATTCGAAGGGCTCACGAGCTTGCTATTGAGCGTGGTCAAAATCACGTTAACCCGATGCACCTTTTGGTTGCCTTGATTCTTCAGGAGGAGAGTATGGTTTTGGCTATTTTGGAAAGACTCGGCACGGATACTAATCTTTTATCCGAAGCTGTTTTAGAAGCTTTAGAGGGAGGGGAGGGCGCTTCAGTTTTGTCTCCTTCTTATCAAATTTACATAACGCCGGAACTTGCGCAGACATTTGAAATTTCCTCGAGGGTAGCCTCGACTCTTAAAGATGAATTTGTTTCAACCGAGCATCTTTTTGTCGCCATGATGGATGTTCAGGGTGCGGCGCGAGAACTTTTAAGCCGTTTTAAAATTGACAAAAATGCAGTTCTTCGCGTACTTGAGGAACTTAAAACCAGCAATATCAGCGATGTCTCCGCGCCAAAGAAATTTCGTTTTTTGGCGAAATACACGAGGAATTTAACTTTATTGGCCAGGGAAAACAAACTTGATCCGGTTATTGGGCGCGACTCAGAAATTACGAGAATTGTTCAGATACTTTCGAGACGCACAAAAAATAATCCGATTTTGATCGGTGAAGCAGGGGTTGGAAAAACGGCGATTGTCGAAGGTCTTGCTTTGCGTATGTCGAACGGAGATATCCCCGAGTCCCTTCGCGATAAAGAGCTCGTGTCCCTCGATCTCGGTCTTTTGATTGCCGGAACAAAATATCGCGGGGAGTTTGAAGAGAGACTGAAAAACATCATGAAAGAAGTCGAGCGTTCTCAAGGGAAGATAGTTTTATTCATTGATGAAATTCATACTATCGTTGGCGCGGGCGCGGCTGAGGGCTCAATGGACGCCTCCAATATGTTGAAGCCGGCTCTTGCGAGGGGAGAGCTTCGTGCTATTGGCGCCACAACGCTTAAAGAGTATCAAAAGCATATAGAGAAAGACCCGGCTTTGACGCGCCGTTTTCAGCCTGTTCATGTTTCTGAACCTTCCATTGAAGACGCTGTGGCTATTTTGCGAGGACTGAAAGAAAAATATGAGCTTTACCACGGAGTTAGGATTACCGATGACGCAATTGTGGGGGCAGTCAATCTTTCTGCTCGATATATTACCGACCGATATTTACCCGATAAAGCAGTCGATTTGATAGATGAATCCGCGTCAGCGCTTAAGATCTCTCTTGAAAGTTTGCCACCCGAACTGGAAGAGACGCATCGCAAAATTACACGCTTGGAAATAGAAAGAGAGGCGCTTAAAAAAGAAACGACCAAAAAGGCTAAGGCGCGCACAAAGGTTATAGATAAAGAGATTGCCGATTTGAAAGAGAAGACCGAGGAGCATGAGCTTAAATGGAAAAATGAAAAAGAAACTCTTGCGGAGATAAAATCTATTAAAAAGGAATTGGAGACTTTAAGGCTTGAAGCGGAGGGAGCTGAGGCACGCGTTGATTTGGCGCGAGCGGCTGAGATTCGATACGGTAAGATACCGGCGCTCGAGAAAAGTTTGGACGCAAATTTGAAGAAATTGAAGAAACTTCAGAGTTCTAGACGAATTCTGAAAGAAGAAATTACAGAGGCTGATATAGCCGATGTCGTTTCGCGCTGGACGGGAGTGCCTGTTGCAAAAATGCTGGAAGAGGAAGCTGAGAAATTAAACAGAATGGAGCAGGACTTGAGTCAGAGGATTGTCGGCCAGGACGAGGCCGTTAAAAAAATTGCCGATACGATAAGGCGCGCGCGTGCCGGCATTGCCGACCCGAACAGGCCGATCGGCAGTTTTATCTTTTTGGGTCCGACAGGTGTCGGCAAGACAGAACTCACCAAGGCTTTGGCGGAATTTATGTTTAATGACGAGAAAGCCTTGATCAGAGTCGATATGTCGGAATTTATGGAGAAACATGCTGTTTCCAAATTAATCGGAGCGCCACCCGGTTACGTGGGATACGATGAAGGCGGTAATCTGACTGAGATGATACGTCATCGTCCGTATGCGGTTGTTTTGCTAGATGAAATTGAGAAAGCGCATCCTGAAGTGTTCAATATTCTTTTGCAGATTCTCGATAATGGCAGGGTAACTGACTCAAAAGGCAGGGCGGTTAATTTTAGAAATTCCGTCATAATCATGACTTCGAATATCGGCGCTCAGTATATAGACAAGATGCAAAAACTTGGTTTTTCAAGCGGAGAAGTCAATGACGATTATTCGGCGGCAAAAGACAAAGTTTTGAACAGCCTCAAAGACCATTTTCGGCCGGAGTTTTTGAACAGGCTTGACGACATTATTGTGTTTGACGTATTGAAACCGCAGGCCGTTGCCAAAATTGTTGATTTGCAAGTTGGTATTGTACAGAAGAGGTTGGCTGATAAGGGAATTACACTTGAGGTTACATCCGAAGTCTCGACTTATTTTGCGAAGGAAGGGTATAGTCCCCAGTATGGCGCGAGACCGCTCAAGCGCTTGATTCAAAATAAGATCCTAACCCCTGTCGCTAATTTGATAATTTCCAGAAATCTCGGGGAGGGAGGCGTGGTTGAAGTGAAAATCAAAGGAAGTGAATTTGAGTTTAACGTCAAAAATTCCGGGAAGAGAATGGCCTCCGGACTGCCGGTAAAAAGTTCAATAAAGACCGACACAAAACAAACAGCGAAAGCGTAAGTAGAATAGAAAAGTCCTTTCCATGAAATATAGTGGGAAGGGCTTTTCTTATGTCCGAACCATGAGAGGTGAGACGCTAAAAACATAGTATAGCCGATGTTCCGCGCTGGATATTTAGTAAAAAAGAGTATATGCAAGCCTTTCTACGTGGATTTTTTGATACTGATGGGTCCTTTTATAAGTTGAAATTTGGTTCACAGATATCATTTACAAACCGTTCGATACCGATACTGTTGTAAGTATCCACACCCCCAACCACACCCCATGATATAATGTCAATATGAAC
>MHRK01000012.1 GCA_001820955.1 Candidatus Taylorbacteria bacterium RIFCSPHIGHO2_02_FULL_43_32b | reverse complement strand
ATCGCTCTGGGCTCGACTGCTACTTCCACATTCTCGGGCGGTATCGAAGCCGGTACATTGATTGGAGCACCGTATTTCAATGCAACGTCGACAACGGCCACGAGTACGTTTGTGGGGGGATTGAAAGTGGGAAATGGTGGGGGGACGAATGGATTGACGTTAACTGGTCACATGCTTTTTAATGCAGATAATACATATAGTATCGGCGGGGCTTCTTCAAATAGGCCTGCTAGTGTGTACGTTGGTACTCGAGTAAATGTATCTTCTAGCGGACAATTCCAAATCGCCGGTAGGTCAGTTATTTCTTCTGGCTCTGATGGTTTGCTTAAGTTAGGGAATAGTGCTGATAATGATTTTGGTCGCCTGCAATTTGGCGGCACCACACAATATTTCCCGGCACTCGGCCGTTCAAACGATGCGATTGTTGTTCAGGGAGCTGACGGCGGATTTAACGCAAAACTCGGTGTTGCTTCTTCCACTCCGTGGGCTGTTCTCTCCGTCGCCGCTTCATCAACCAACCCCGGCAATATCCCGCTTTTTGCCGTTTCGACTTCAACCGCCTCCGCCACAAGCACCGCCTTCATCATCGATTCGAACGGTAAAGTCGGAATCGGCACCACGAGCCCGACCTATCAATTGGACGTTCAGGGTACGATCAACGCCATCACCATTTTGCAAAACGGCCAGCCGCTTACGGGTAGCGGAGCGTCAACAACTCTGCTCGCTTCCGATTGGAACACTTTCTCCGCTAGCACAACATTTGCCGGCCCCGGCATCAACCTCGGCACCGCCACTCGCTTCTACCAAAACGGCCAGGCGTTCCTAACTTCTTCGACAACCGCGGCCGGCAACTTGACGATTGGTTATCAAGCGGCGCCTGATTTGGATGCGAAGGGGGGACTTAAATCCACATACATTGGTTATCAAGCTGGGTTTACCGCGACATCCTCATATCAAAATACGGCGCTCGGTTACAAAGCTCTTTCCGCGGTAGTTAATGGCCCGCCTGGTGAAGGTTCTTCAAATACAGCTGTTGGTTACTCTGCGTTATTGAAGAATACAGTTGGGGATGTGAGTACCGCTCTTGGCGCTTACGCCCTCAATGAAAATACAACTGGCCGATATAACACGGCAATTGGAGCCGACGCTCTGTATTCAAACACTATTGGATCAGGAAATGTGGCCGTTGGGTTCGATGCGCTAGTTTCCCAGGTGGGCTCGAATAGTTCAGCATTAGGAACCGAATCGATGTATTGGGTAACATCGGGGGCTTCTTCTACGGCTGTGGGTTATCGGGCAGGTTATGGATCAAGCGGTCAAAGTACATATAAAAACGCGGTATTATTTGGTGCTCGTTCAGGTTACGGCTTAACCTCAGGAGACAACAACACCTTCCTCGGATACCAAGCCGGATACTCAAACACGACCGGCAATACCAACCTCGCTATCGGTTACAACGCCGACGTTCCAGCGGCCGTTAGCTCACAACAACTCAACCTCGCCAACGTTCTCTTTGGTACCGGAATTTACAATGGCTCAACAGTTAGCGGTACAGCATTTGCCGGAGCCAAACTCGGTGTTGGTACTACGACTCCGTTCGCCAAACTTTCAGTCTCTGGTGATTCGGGAGGCACATATCCATTATTTGCGATTTCAACATCGAGCGCGGCTGTTGGCACAACGACTGTCGTCATGGTGGATTCCATCGGACGCGTAGCTCTCGGCACTTCTTCGCCTCTTTCCATGATGACTATAGACGGTACGGGCAGATTGGCTTCGACTTCGACACAGACCGTCGGCGTCGATCAGGTTTACACGATGAACTTGGCTGGTGCGGGCACACAATTTGGAAACAGCATGTTTGTTTACAACGCGCCGACGGTCAATCCGAATACGATGGTTGCCTCGATGGTGCGCGTGCAGGATGGCACGGCTCTCGCGAACACCGTTCGCGGTCTTGAAGTGCAAGCTCACCGAGGCGGCAATACTCAGGGCGAAAATACCGGTATTAACGCGTTTGGAAGAACGTTCGGTATTAAAGGCGTGACGGTGGGTGATGCGGGTGGCAGTTTTGTTCCGGCCGGCGTTTACGCCGAAACGAGAGGTACCACTCAGGGCAACGCCATTCGCGCATACAGCACGACGATCACATCCGCTGACATGCTCTATCTTTTCCAGGACACTTCAACATTTACGGGCGATGCTCTCCGCATGGATATGGGCAATTCGGACGCTACCAAATTCACGGGCAACTTTATTCACTTGAAGAACGGCGGCGCGGATAAATTTATTGTTTCGGCTAACGGCACGACGACGATCGGTGACGGTTCAACCGCGGCGGGACTCCAGATCGGTTTCGGAGGAATTTGCGTAGATAACGACGGAAGCTGTACCGCTTCGACGACCGGCCGCATCACATCAATGGAAAGCCAGACAGCGCACGCCGACTTGGCCGAAGTCTATTTCACTGATGAGGATTTGGAACCCGGCGATATAGTTTACGCGAAGGGTGGGTACACAGTCGGCAAAGCATCTTCTTTGACCGAAGATGCAATCATCGGCGTAGTTTCGACAAAGCCCGGACTTCTCATTGGTTTTGACGATACGCCTTCCGCCGCGACGAAACAGCCGGTTGCACTTGCCGGACGTGTGCCGGTTACGGTTTCTACCGAGAACGGAAACATCAAGCCGGGTGATAAGATTCGCCTTTCATCAATTCCGGGTGTCGGCATGAAAGCGGACAGCGCGGGCACGATTATCGGTGTTGCCCTTGAAGCATTTGATGGCACTTCGGCACTTTCTGAAGGCGTGGTTGACGCGGAACGCTTGAAGCGTGACCGCCCGCAACTTGCGCAGAGTACTTTGGTTGAAGAGGATCCTTGCGAAATTGGCGGCGGAGCGGAGATCGGAGTATTCTCATGTGTAAAGCGCGGAAAGAAAGTAACGCAGGTTTTGAAGACAGAGAATGAAATCAATGATCCGGTTTCCTCTGTTGACGCGCAAATTTCCGCGCCGGCCAAAGATGAAAAAACAAAAGACGGACAGAGCGTTAAGACCGGCAGAATTCAGGTATTCGTAAATCTGGGTTACGCCAATTTGCAAAACGATTTGGGTGCGATTGTCGCGGCCGCGTCGACGACGCCTGTTTGGAACATCGATTCGGCAAGCGGCCGCGTCACGCTCGCGACCTCAGGTGGTACAGTTGATTTTGCCGGTAGCTCACTTCTGGGCGTGAGAAGTATTACCGGAGATGGCAACGTTTGGAGTATTTCGGCGGACGGCAGGCTGGTCGTTAAAGATATTGAAGCCGAAAATGCCTCGATTCAAAATTCACTCAAAGTCGGCACGCCGGAAAAGAGGACAGGTATCACGCTTTATGATGAGGTGACGGGCGAGCCTTACTGTCTCTCGATTGCCGCGGGGGTTGCCAAATCAACAGCCGGCGTTTGCTCTTCCACCTCGCAATCTTCCCAATCTTCACAGACACCTGGTGTCTGGGAAACCTCTACCACGACTACCACGACCGCACCAGTGGATCCCGACGTAATCCCGCCGCCTGTTGACACGGAGACTCCGATCCTGAACCTCAATGGAGAAAATCCCGCTACGATAGACAAGGGTGTAACGTATGGTGATTTGGGTGCGCGAATAATTAACGAAGAGGACAAGAATTTGGGAATCAAAGCGATAGTTGATGGATTGGATGTCGGCGACCAATCCGGAGTTTCGATAGATACAAGCGAAGTGGGCAGTCACACCATTGAATATTACGTGGTTGACGAAGGAGGGAATAGGGGTTCGATTACAAGGACTGTCAATGTGATTGATCCGTTTGCCTCGACGACTCCCGCGGAAGAAACAGCTTCGACGACGCCCCCGACAGAACCGGAAATTACAGAGCCAGAAGTGGAGCCTGTGCCCGAACCCTCGATCGAACCGGTTAGCAATAGTGCTTCATCAACTGAATCGTTGATAGAGAGTAATCCGTCTGGTACTGCGACGTCCACACCATAACGTTTTGCCGACTTGTACCAATTCCCAATGGTGCCCATTAGGAATTTAGGAATTAGGAAATTTGGCAAAGGCTTGTTTTCAAGACATAAAAATTGGGTCTATTACAATCTACATTCGAAATTATCCACATCTTTAGTTTTAGTTAGGTTAAATTTTGTTAAAATACAACTACTGTCGATGAAATTGCCAATATGAATCAATGTAGAATATTTTTGAGTTTTCAAACCGGAGGTAACACTTCAAGTTTTTCTTTGCACGATTAAGAAGTTTCGAAATTCATTAAACAATGGAAGTTAAAGCTAATTCAATAAAATCCGCACTTCTTTACTTCACGGCTTTTCTCTCCGGTGCCGTTTCGCTAATCCTCGAAATAATAGGCACGCGGGTGCTGTCCCCATTTTACGGCTCGACGATTTTCGTTTGGTCGTCGATGATAACCGTGGCGCTAGGCTTTCTTGCTATCGGATACTTTGCTGGCGGAGCTATTGCTGACCGCAGGAAGAACCCGGCAGATCTGTTCATCATATTGGGCTTTACAGGCGCCGGTATTTTGGCCGGGTTTAAATTCGCGGTACCCATTTTGCTGTGGTCGGATAGGTTCGGCATGATTTACGGTCCGCTCGTCGCCGTGTCCATAATTTATTTTTTGCCATTTTTGCTTTTGGGTATGGTTACGCCGATGCTCGTCCGATTATCCGGGGCGGGTACCGAGCATACCGGCGCAAGTGCCGGCAGAATAATCGGCACCGCAACGTTCGGTTCGCTTTTTGGCGCGCTCTCTGCCGGTTTTATTTTGCTTCCTAATTTTTCATTAAAAATTATTTTTGGCGGTATGGCTGCGGCTTTGATTGTTTTGTCTATCCTCATCGCTTTAATGTACAGAACGCAAATTGCAAAAGGGTGGGGGATTGCCGTCATCTTTGCGCTTCTATTGGTCATTTTCCTTCCGGTTGTCCGCGCCGACAATTCCGGCTTGGTAAAAGTTATTTACGAAAAGCCCAGTTATTACGCCGATATTAAAGTAGCCGAAGCCGGAAAGTCACGCTGTCTCATTGTGGACGGAGTTACACAGACTTGCATGGAGCTCGGCGTCCCCGGCACAAGTTTCTCAGCTCTGGAGGAGATAAAGCGGATTGTTGAAGCCATGCCGGAAGATAAAACGGTACTCATATTGGGTTTGGGAGGCGGTTCCTTGTCAGCGGAAACTTTACAAAAAAAGCATGTCGACGCGGTTGAGCTTGTACCTGAGATACTGGAGACCGCGGAAAAGTATTTTGGTTTCAATGAAGATATGAGCACCAACGTGATTATCGACGACGCCCGCAGTTACTTAAGAACAAGTGCCAAGAAATACGACATCATAATTGCTGATACTTTCTTTGCTTCCTCCATTCCTTCCCATCTTCTGACGAAGGAATATTTTGAATTGATGAGGGATAGACTTAATCCGGACGGGTTAGTCTTGTTCAATTTGATAGGAAGAAATGGGCCTGAAGATAAATATACGGCTTCCTATGTCAAAACTCTCAAGGCGGTTTTTCCGAACATTATGGTTACAGCTCCGGGATTGGGCCTGCAAAATATGGTAATTCACGCCTCCAACGATCTGTCCTATGCTCCGGATCTGCCTGATATGTTTGAGAAGGTCGTCATAGACACGGACAGGGGCATTATTTTAACCGATCAGAAAAATCCGGCCGAAAGCTTGGCTGTGTCCAATCTTGAGGCGCTACGAAAGAACATGAAATCATTTGCCGGTTACGATTTATTTTTTAGCAACTGACGATGTTGAAATTTAAAAAAACATTCGTTAGGGTATTTGCCTTCAACCTACTCGGGGTGCTTTTGGGCCCGATGATTTTTTTTGTGCCTTCAGTAACGGAAGCCGGCGGTACTTTCACCACCAACCAGGTTCACTTCAGATTTAAGGGAGATACCGGCGGAGAAACGGCCACTGATTGGCTGGCGGCTGAAGACGTCAACGTTGGGTCGATGGGTCCAAGTACAAATTTTCGTCTCCGCATCCATTTCGACGAGTCGGGAAACGTTACTGGTAGCGTCACACCAAGAATTGAATACAAAGCTGCGGCTGGTGGAGCCTGTACTGACGCGAGCGGTTGGACAACGATAACAACTTCGATTTCAAACGCAATAGCTCTTTCGAGTTCGACAAATTTCAGCGATGGCGCTCCTACAACCGAACAGCTGGCAAGTAAAGGAGGGGTTACGTTTATAGCCGGTGAACTACTGGAGTCTAGCAATCCGGGTAGCGAGATATTCATTGGTCCTAAAAAAGAAACTGAATACGAATGGAACTTAGTTGTTACAGCAGCCGCAACGCCAGGAACCGCTTACATACTTCGCGTTAGTAACAACGGCACAAACCTAACTAACTACAACGTGTGTCCGCAGGTTACAACGAACGCCGCGCCTAGTACTCCGACGCAGGATTCTCCGTCAAACAACGCTATCGACCTGAGCACGACGCCGACTTTTACGATGACTTCTACTGATTCCAATAGTGATAATCTCGGTTATAAGGTGACCATTTATTCCAACTCAGGTTGTTCGGCTGTCGTGCAGACCAACGACCAGGCCGTATCTTCGACAGGCTGGAGCGGCCAGAATACGTCATGTACGAATAATCCGACAAGTTGTTTCACTTCGGGAACCCAAGGCACATACGTTACCCAAACGCCATTGTCTGCCGGCACCGACTATTGGTGGAAGGCGTCGGCCAAGGACCCTGATGGCTCGGCCACGTTCACCGACTCCTCGACCTGCAATAAGTTTTCCACCGAAGCCGCGCCTGTCGTTTCCGGCACTATCTTTAACGATGAGGGCGTTACGCAGGACACGACTGGCGGTCGCATTCTCAAACTGCGCGTTGCCACGGGGACACCGGGTATATTCTCGACCACAACTTACGCCAATACAGGAGAATGGCGGATTACGTCGATTACATCCTTACCTCAAGGGATCAGCCTTTCCGCGTGGATAGACGGCGATTCCGGTTTTCGCGCTTTTTCTCATACGAAATCGTCAACGACAAAGAGTATTTATAATTTTGATCTTTACAAAGACACTATTATCGTTAAGCACGAGGGGGGCCCTGCGTCGACTTCGACAACCAACGCCGACCTCGGTCTTTACGATGGCGACAATACAACGAATGGAAGCATCAGATTTACATCCAATTCGAACAATCTTTTTGTTTTTTCAGGAAACAAATTGCTTATCGCGACTTCGACGTATTACAGGCCGGGAGGCACGATCACAATAGCAGGGAACGGACCCTCGGGAGGAGCAAATGACGGCGATCTTTATATCGCAAGTGGGGCAAGGTTGGATTTGGGCGGGGAAATGACAATTGCGGGGGATCTGAGAACTCATCAATATGGATTTCTGACATCCCCGGGTTATGGCGTACTATTCAACGCGACGACGACAGGGAAGACTATCGACCTTTTTTCTGGGAGCAGTTTTGCCTCGACAACTTTTAGCGGGGTGGGTAGCGCATGGTCTTTCACTCGTTCGGCGGCGACGACAACGGGCAACTTTACAATTTCAGCCGGCACGGTAACGGCGCCGTCGTCGTATCTTGATATCGGTGGAAGTTTTCACAATGCCGGCACGTTTACCAATAACGGCACGACTATAACTTTCGCCGGCGTTACGACGACGGCTATAACTGGCACTCTCACAAATGGCAACGGCCTCGGCAGTGTCAGATTTCAATCGGGGTTCAAGGCCTCGAAGGTGGGAGGGGAGGGAGTGAATTCGTCGTGGACAACAGCAGAAGCGATATACAGTATGACCGCTCATCAAAATAAATTGTACATCGGCATGGGCTATGATGCAGGCGAAGCTGAAGTTTGGGAATACAACGGTTCCACCTGGACGAAAATTGGCGATAGTACCGAGTGGGGCGTGGCTACATATGAGTATATTTTTTCGCTCACGTCGCATAACGGTAAATTATACGCAGGTGTTTCCGGTACAACTGCCGGCGAAGCCGAAGTTTGGGAATACAATGGTAGTACTTGGACACAAATAGGAGGTGACGGCACAAATTCATCATGGAATACAGATTATGAAATAGTGGAATCAATGGTTTCGCATGACGGCAAGCTGTATGCCGGCATTGGTTCTACCGCGGGCGATGGTGAAGTCTGGGAGTATAGCGGGTCTACGTGGACGAAGATTGGGGGTGATAATATGGGATGGGATGGCACCAATTATGAACGTGTGTACAGCTTGGCTTCTTTCGGTGGAAAACTTTACGCCGGTTTGGGATTGTCGGCAGGCGAAGCCGAAGTTTGGGAATATAACGGCGCATCGTGGACGAAAGTAGGCGGAGATGGGACAGGGTGGGCTGATGCCACTTACGAGTCTGTCCTTGCTCTTGAAGCTCATAATAACAAACTCTACGCGGGGTTGGGTACTACGGCCGGTGAAGCCGAAGTCTGGGAATATAACGGAGCGTCATGGACAAAAATTGCTGATTCACCGCAATGGGGAGTGGCCTCATACGAGGCTGTGTATTCTCTTTCTTCTCATGGAGGCAAACTTTACGCAGGCCTTGGAAGTAGTGCAGGTGATGGTGATTTGTGGATGTATGACGGGTCGTTGTGGATGAAAGTAGCCGGCGATTTTATAAATTCATCATGGGATCCGAGCGTGTTTGATTTAATTTACGCTCTTACTTCCAATAATGGGAGATTGTATGCCGGTCTAGGATATACGGCGATCAATAAAGGGGCTGTCTGGGAAATCGGCATGTTGCCATCCGGCGCGATGCCGACGTCAACCAGTATGAACATCACTTCTTTTTTCCCGATTCTCGGAAACGCCTCCACCACCAATTTTACGATTGTTGATGCGTCAACCACTGTCGCTCTGCCAAGTTCGCTTTCTATTTCCGGCAACTATTCAAACTCCGGCGTTTTGAAAGCCGGTTTTGGCACGACGACATTTACCGGCACTTCGGCTCAAACACTCTCGGGCACGCTGACAAATGGCGGCTCTTTCAATGACTTGGAATTTTTCGGCGCGGGCATGAAAACTTTTTCGGCCAACGCTTCTACTACCGGCAATTTTCAAATTCTCGCCGGTAGCGGAACGGTCGTCGCACCGTCCGTTCTCACCGTAAACGGCAACTTTGCAAATGGCGCGTCTTTCAACCACAATAACGGCACGCTCTTTATGACCGGCGCGACGACGACTCTCTCCGGCATTTTGACCGGCTCGTCCGCGCTCAACAATGTTGAATTCAAAACAGGTGTGCAGGCGTGGAAGGTGGGAGGGGATGGTGCCGGGTGGAATGGTACGGATTATGAGTATGCGCGCTCTTTCGCCTCCCACAACAACAAACTCTACGCGGGATTGGGAACAACCGCCGGTGAAGCCGAAGTCTGGGAGTACAACGGATCTGTTTGGACGAAGATAGCCGACGATACTGAATGGGGGGCCGCTACGTATGATATGGTCATTTCTCTCACCTCCCACAACAACAAACTCTACGCGGGGTTGGGAATCCATTCTGGCGAAGCCGAAGTCTGGGAATACAACGGGTCAACGTGGACACTGGTCGGTGGCGACGCTGTTAATTCTTCTTGGGCAGATGCGACCTATGAGTATGCCTGGTCTCTTGTTTCCCACAACAACAAACTCTACGCGGGGCTGGGGTGGAGCGCCGGTGAAGCCGAAGTCTGGGAATACAATGGATCTTCATGGACAAAGATAGCCGACGATACTGAATGGGGGGCCGCTACGTATGAAATGGTTTATTCTCTCACCTCCCACAACAACAAACTCTACGCGGGGTTGGGAACTACTGCCGGCGAAGCCGAAGTTTGGGAATATAATGGATCCTCATGGACAAAGATAGCCGACGATACTGAATGGGGGGCCGCTACGTATGAGGTTGTAAATTCTCTCACCTCCCACAACAACAAACTCTACGCGGGATTGGGATTGACTGCCGGCGCAGCTGAAGTCTGGGAATACAACGGGTCAACGTGGACACTGGTTGGTGGCGACGCTGTTAATTCTTCTTGGGCAGATGCGACCTATGAGTATGTACGCTCTTTCGCCTCCCACAACAACAAACTCTACGCGGGGTTGGGAATTTCTGCCGGCGAAGCCGAAGTCTGGGAGTACAACGGATCTGTTTGGACGAAGATAGCCGACGATACTGAATGGGGGGCCGCTACGTATGAAATGGTTTATTCTCTCACCTCCCACAACAACAAACTCTACGCGGGGTTGGGAAATACTGCCGGCGACGCCGAAGTCTGGGAAGTCGGATCACTCCCCGGAACGACAACAATCGCATCAACGGCTTCGACCACTGATTTTATAATAGGCCGTGCGACGACCACGGCTGGTTACGCCACGACCACCATCGTCGCGCCTTCCACGATGCTCACCATAGCAGGGGATTACACCAATTCTTCAAGCGGTTTTTTCACTCACAATTCCGGCACGGTTTATTTTGACGCTACCTCAACTGCCGCCCAGCCGACGCAAACTCTTTCCGGTTTGATGTACGGCTCGACGAACGCTTTCAACAACGTTATCTTCACCGGCACGGGGACGACTACATTCGCTTCAAATGCCTCGACGACGAATTTCACGATTGAGGCGGGGGATACGTTTATTAAATTGCCGAATCCTGACTTACCGGTGGCGCTAACGAATGGTGCGGCGTTTTCGCCTGATGGAGTATATTTGGCGGTTGCAGTTAACGCATCGCCATATGTTACTATTTACAAGCGCTCAGGAGATGCTTTCGTCAAGTTATCAAATCCCGGAACGCTTCCAACCGGCGCGGCCAGGGCAGTGGCGTTTTCGTCCGACGGTACATATTTGTCGGTAGCTCATTTTACCTCGCCGTTTGTAACCATATATAAACGCTCTGGCGACACATTTACTAAGCTTGCCAATCCTTCTTTACTTCCTCCCGATACCGGCAGGGGAATCGCGTTTTCGCCAAGTGGCGAATATCTGGTCGTAGGCCATTCCACAACCCCTTTTGTAACCATATATAAGCGTGCAGGCGATACGTTTAGGAAATTAGCCAATCCGGATACAATGCCAACCGGAGCCGGATATGGAGTGTCATTTTCTTCAGATAATTCTTATCTTGCTGTTTCCCATGACACGACGCCTTACGTTACCGTGTATAAGCGTGCAGGCGATACTTTTATGAAACTGGATAACCCTAGTGATTTGCCGTCGTCGAATGGCCGCGCGGCAACTTTCTCCAACAGCGGCCTATATCTTGCTGTGGGCCACAACTCCTCTCCTTATGTGACTATGTACAAGCGTTCGGGGGATACATTCTCTAAGCTTGCGAGTCCTTTTTCATCATCACCATCGACAAGTATCACAAACGGTGTCGCCTTTTCTCCGGACGATAAATATTTTATTTGGGCACACGCAAGTACTCCCTATGTCTCGCTATACCGACGCTCAGGGGATTCTTTTGGCCGGTTAACTAATCCAGCCAATTTGCCTACAGGAGACGGATATTACGGGCCGGTATTTTCTTCGGACGGCACATATTTGGCAATTCCGCACAATAATTCTCCTTATATTACACTCTACAAACACTCTCCCGTCGTTAACCTGCCGACAGACAGTCTGACTATTTCCGGCAATCTCACAAACTACGGCGGCACATTCGACTGGAGGAGCGGGACGACTTATATGGATAGCGCCTCATCGCAACAGATTGACGGCGTATTCAGAGGGCCATCCAATCTCGGCAATTTGATTTTGACCGGCGGCGGAGGGAAGTCCATGCCGGGCAATGTTGCGTCAACTACTGTCGAGATCCATGATCTTACAATAAACTCGGGGAATACTTTGACATCGTCTCCTTATAACCTCGGCATTTACGGTAATTTTGCCAATAGCGGAACGTTCACGAATAACGGGGGAACAACCACTTTTTCGGTTAGCGAACCCGGTACTCAATATATTTCCGGCAACCTAACCGGCACCTCCGCTCTCGGCAATATTCATCATGATTCGGCGACGACAACAAGTTCAGAAGCAGTCTTTAATTTTATTGATCCTGTTGATGTTTCTCCGACATCGTATGCTGCTTGGACTGATGTGGATGTTTCTTCATACATCCCCGAAGGAGCAACCGGGGTGATTTTGCATATTTCCACGGCAAGTAATGACGCATTCGGCGTTAGAAAAAACGGTTCAACTGACGCCAGGTATAGATACGGGTATGGTGGTCAGCACCTGTGGGCCATGATAGGTGTTGATGTCAACAGGATTTTCGAGGCTGACATTGCAAAT
Source organism: Candidatus Taylorbacteria bacterium RIFCSPHIGHO2_02_FULL_43_32b (assembly GCA_001820955.1). Classification (GTDB taxonomy): domain Bacteria; phylum Patescibacteriota; class Minisyncoccia; order Phycocordibacterales; family 2-02-FULL-43-11; genus 2-02-FULL-43-11. The sequence goes on along the minus strand of MHRK01000012.1, from coordinate 25,320 downwards.
AGTGGCGTGGCAATTTGGCTCGTTGGTTATACCACAGCCGGCGCTACTTTTTTTACAAATGCCGTCGACAAATCATTGGCCGGTACGGGGGCTTGGACGGATATTGATATCAGTACGGATACAGGTTCCGATACTGCTATTGGCGCCATTATCGAATATCACGATGTAGGTGGCACCGGTGATTTTGGTTTGCGAAAAAATGGTTCAACAGATAATCGTGTGAGACGCAATTTAGGCCATGCTTGGGCGGTTGTCGGAGTGGATGCAAGTGAAATATTGGAGGGTTATATTACCGATGCCGGTAACGATTTCTACCTGGTCGGTTACATCACAGCCGGAGCAGTTTTCAAAACCAATGCCGATGATATATCTCTTGGTTCGACCGGTGCATACGCAACCATTGATCTTTCGAGTTATATCGGTACGGATACCATGACAGGCGCTTTTATAGAAACGTACTCTGCTGTAGCAGGAGGCGGAAACAATTATGCCTTTAGGACAATGGGTAGCTCGGAGGATATTTATAGAAAGTCTTATGAACATGCGTGGGCAATTGTCGAGACGGATGCAAATAACCAGATTGAAGGAAAAATAAGTTCAACGAATGAAGATTTCTTCTTAGTCGGGTACGCGACCTCCACAATTACGGAGGTGCCGAGTGTGATTTACAGCAATAATGCTTCAACAACCAATTTTGTAGTTAGCCGAGGGCAGATTCAGTTACCTTCTCTCTTTTCAATATCGGGTTTCGCTTCAAGTAGCGGTGAAATGGTGTCGGGAAGTGGCACGGTATATTTGAACGGAAGCTCACTTCAGACGTGGTTTAGTTCTTCGACAGGTTCGTCGGCGTTCAACAATCTTGTTATTCTGAATACTAGCGGAATCGACGCACAGACATCTCCCTCAGTTATTTTCCGCGAGCCGATAACCGTTGCTGGAACATTTACCGCGACACAGCCGAATACGAAAATTCAGTTTGCGGCAGGCGCCGCCGCCACGACATCGATTGGCAACCTCGTTCTAAACGGCGGCGCTATTGAAACTCGCGTCACTCTCCGTTCTTACATAAGCGGAACGCAGTTTGGCCTCAACGTCAGTGGCACCCGCTCTGTCCTCAATACAAATGTTAAAGATTCGAACGCCTGTGGCGATTACTCGGCCATCGACGCCTCCGACAGCTCCAACTACGACGGCACGGGAAACACTTGCTGGACATTCCCGGTTTCCGGTAATTTGTCCCTGCTTACAGTCTCGAACCAAATATTTGAATATGGCCAGTCTTCAGCCTCCACCACTTTGACCGTAACAGACGCCGCCACGCCTTCCATCACCACAGCCAACGGACTGCGTATCGCTATCGCCACTTCGAGCGTCAACATGCGCTTCGACTCCAACTATCTCTCAGCCATCTTTGGCGGTAGTGCTTCGGGCAAAGTGGGCTCCAATTTGAGTTTGGAAGGAGACGGAAGCGTTCTCTATATTCCGGTTACGGAAAACTTTGGCGGAAGCAATGTCCTCACTATCGCGGGAATTAAGCTTGGAAGTTTTGCAAGTGGCACAGCCGCTTTCGAGGGAGCTCTTAACATATTCAAGGACGGTGTTACTGACCAGACAAGTGATGCCTCTGACACCAAAACTGTAACTATAAAAGGTCTGCTTGTCGTAACTCCAGCTGATGGTGGCAAGGCGACAAACATGCTTGATACGACGGGAACCACCGTTAACGCCGCCAAGCTTTTCACTTTCAAACTAAACCCCCAGGGCGAGCACGCCATTATTTCCAGTCTAGCTATTAGTATCACGGACGTCCGAGTGACCGAAGAGGGAGATATCACGTCACCCACTCTATATATAGACTACGACGGCGACGGGGTGGTAGACGCAGGAGATTCCGAAGTCGGAGGTACTGGCGTTGTATCGATTACCAGCCGAACGGGCACTATAACTTTCAGTTCGTCATTTACAGCCACAACTACCCGCAACTACATAATGAAGGCCACGGTCAACAACTTGGGCAACGCCAATGAAATTAACTTAGCTTTGCGTTCTGACGGCATTACGGCAACCGGCGCTGTGAGCACTTTACCTCTCCGGGTAACCGGCAACGCTCCGCAGACTAACCACCGCAAATTGACCGTAGTTTCAACAGGTGGCGGTACTCCGGCGCAGACAATCGGCGGACAGGAAGCCCAAAGTGCCGGTCAAGTGGGGAACAACGATGGTGATTTGGATTCCGGGGAGGAGATCGGCAGCGAAGGAGGATTCATTGCTCCGACAGCTCTTGGTGCAACGTTTAGTGAATGGACAAACGCGTCAGATGCTTTGGCTTCTGACAACATTTATGCAACAGAAACCACATTGTATGGTCGGCAGGATTATTCCACATTCGGCTTCTCTATTCCGGCGGGAAATACCATCATTGGCATCGAGGTGAAAATCGAGGCTAAGGCTTCAAGTGCCGCCGGTACTATAGGTGCCGCGCTTTCTTCAGACAGCGGGTCATCAACAACGACACCGGACAAAGTTACTTCAACACTGAGTACGACTGATGTGGTCTATACCTTAGGCGGACCGGCCGATTTGTGGGGTAGGGCGTGGGATTCTACTCATTTTGGCACAACCTTCAGACTGCGTATTATTGCCAACGTGTCATCAAATACTATCAGTGTCGATGCCATTCAAGTCAAGGTTTATCACCAGGCGACAGGTGGCAGTTCGGGAGGGGGAACAGAAGCCTTTAATCCCACAAAAATTCATCTCCTGACTTCGGTTTGGCAACAGGTCACTTCGTCTATCAAGCAACAACTAAGCGCCTCTTTCCTCAACTTTTAACCCTTCGCCACTTTTACAGACACCAGGTGTCTGTAAATTGGAATGTGTTATAATTTGTTTACGATAAAATTAATTATTACACGAATTCATATTTAGTTATGAGAAAGGTTCGTTGGACATTGGGAAATTTTGTTCATTTAACGAGGCGTGTAGTCCGCGGCCTACCAATGGCACCTACCGATGAAGAAAAGGATCGGCATCTTCTCGAATTGTTTTATATGAATGACAGTCATTCTAATTCGAAAGTAATGCGCGATGTTTTAGGACAAATCTCAAGCGGATCTTTGGCACTTTACGAATGGCCGACTTCTTGGCCAAAGCGCGATCCAATAACAAGACTTTGCGCGTTTTGTTTAAATTACAATCATGACCACAATATCGCGGTCGAGATCGTTGAGGGTGGGATTTCGAAGTTTATGCATGACACGGGTATAAGCAAGGCCAAGTATCACAATGAAAAATATGGCGACAAGGGAAGTTTCTTTCAGGGTCCTTATGATGCTCGTGTCATTGAATCTGATAAATATCTGAGGTGGGTTATTCCTTACGTGATGTGCAAAAATACATTTGAGATGCATCCAAGAGGGTATGATTGGTGCAAAAACAATTTTGATGAGGCTTGGGAATGGTCAATTCATTATCCCTATTCCAGTTTGGGAGTTTACGCAGGCATTTTTGAATCTCCAATAATAGATCCGAACCCACTGAGGGAAATTGTAGGTTCGCCCAATGCTTTCTATAAGCTTTGTCGAGACATGATTGACGGGAGAAAAGTGGACAAGGACATTTTGTCTTTGGATATCGATAGTTTATCTTTCGAGTGAATGTGTGAATGGAGAGAAAGGGCAACGAGATGGAAGATAAGTAAAACATAGTGTTCTACAGACACCAGGTGTCTGTAGAAGTGCAAAATCTACGATTTTTTTACAGACACCTGGTGTCTGGGGAGAGAAGGGTTTAAGAATTTAGCGATTTTTGGAAGTATCGATGATATAATAGAAAAGATTTCCTCGCAGCTCTGCTCTGGGGACGGTTGATTGAGAGCAAATTTTGAAGTTAATGTGTCATTGATGAGTTCTATTTTGCAAAAAATTTCTAAAAGTATTTTGATAATTGGCGTGCTTATAGTTTCTGTTAGTGCTACTGCCGAAATATTTAACAGCACAAATTACTCAGTACGAAATCCCGTAATGTTTGTCGGTGATTTTAGCAGTTCAGTTAACTTTAAGCTAAGTGGAATTATGGGACAGCCGGCAATCGGAACGTCGACCTCGGCCACTTTCGGAGGGCAAGCCGGTTTTCTTTATTTTCCTTTTGCCTCTTCGCCTGTAGCGGCAGCTACGGCGGGAAATGGACAGGTGTCTCTTGATTGGTCTGCATCCTCCGGAGTTTTGGGTTGGAGTGTAAGCGGTTATGATGTGGCAGAGGGTACAAGTTCTTCCGGTCCATTTTCGTATTCTGATGTCGGCGCTGTCACATCGGCGACAAGAGGCAGTCTTTCAAACGGAGTCACTTATTATTTTGTGATAGTGGCAAAAGACGCTTTTGGAAACAGAGTGGCAAGTTCGTCGGTTATTTCATCTACACCTGTCGCTCCCCCTCCTGCTGGCGGAGGTGGAGGTGGAGGGGGCGGCGGTGGAGGAGGCGTAATTATTGGCGAAACGAAGGTAATAATTAAAGGTGAAGTATATCCGCAAGCCGAGGTTACTATTTTGAAAGACGGTTCATCGGTCGGGCAGATTCAGGCTGATGGAGGGGGCAATTGGATAAAAACCATAACGGTGACGGGCGGTGTTTATACATTTGCTGTTTACTCAGTAGATAAGAATGGCAATCGCTCTATTTCTACCAGCTTTACCACTAGTGTGCCTATCGGCCAAACAGTGACCATCTCAGACATCGTTATCCCGCCGACTATTATTGCTGATAAGTCGGAGGTAAGACAGGGAAATCCGATTAAATTTTTTGGTTCGTCGTACCCGTCTTCCGAGGTAAACGTTGTCATCAATTCCGAACAGACTATTACGGACAAAGCTTCCGTTGACGCGCTCGGACTGTGGATATACGAGCTTAATTCGGCAGTGCTCGAAAAGGGCGACCACACAACAAAAGGTCAGACACTGACTCCGGCAAATGCCGCTTCAATTTTTTCAAACACTTTGGGATTTATAGTCGGCGATAAAGATTCGCCTTTTAATAGGTCGCCTGTACCGGGTGTTTGCAATAAAAATGGCGATATAAATAACGACCATATGGTAAATATAGTCGATTTTTCTATTCTTATGTATTTCTGGAATCAAAAGAATTCAAAAAATAAGTGTTCAGATGTAAACGCGGATGGAACAGTAAACGTATTCGATTTTTCGATAATGCTTTATTGGTGGACGGGATAGGCAGGGGGAGAGAATAAAGAATTAGGAATTATGAATTAGGAATAAAACAGAAATGATAAAGATTACGAAAGTTATTTTGCCGATTTTTATGTTTGCGGTTATAACGCATGGGGTTTTTGCCCAAGCTGTAAGTGTTGTGAAAAGTGATACGGCTTTGTCTGCAGGTGACAGTTTTGTAGTCGAACTCAGACTAAATACAGACGGCCAGAAAATAAATGCTGCAGAGGGCATACTTAAGACATCGGATAACCTTTCTATTGAGGGGACTAGGTACGGAGATTCCATTCTTTCACTATGGCCGGCTACTCCAAGAGTAAGCGACAAAAAAAAAGTGCTTTCATTTACGGGTGGCGTACCTGGCGGTTATTCCGGCAGTAATGGGCTTTTGCTGTCTTTTCTTGTCAGGGCAAATGCGGCCGGCGACAGTTTTGTTTCGATAAATAACATCTCTCTTTTCCTTCATGATGGAGCGGGAACATCCTTGGAAGGGACAAAGAAAAATAGCCTTTATTTTTCTGTGTCCGAAAAAAAAGCCGGTGAACCAATCAAAGAAGCGAGTTTGTCGCTAGGCGAAGACACGCTGGGGCCGGAAATGGCGAAGACAATTGTTTCCAAAGACGAGAGTGTTTTTGAGGGCAATTATTTCGTGGCCTTTTCCGCCGCCGACAAACACTCAGGTGTGGACTACTTTGATGTTATTGAAGAACCATTTCTGATAAAATATCTAACGTATTTTAATAAAGAAACTAAACAGGCCAAAAGCCCTGTCTTGTTAGTGTATCAGTATTGGCCAAGCAAGGTCACAGTCAGTGTTTATGACCAAGCTAACAATAAAAGCCAAGCCTCAGTTAGAAAACCGCACGATGTGTATGTTTTGGCGACCTTACTTTTTTCGGTGTTGCTTTTGTTTAGTGTCGTTATTTTGAAAAAAGGAAAATATAAATGAAATTCCTGAATTCAAAAGTTGTAATTGGAATTTTGGCGACACTCGCCGCCCCTGTTTTGACTTATGCTCAAGCCAGTTTGTTTATCTCTCCACCTGGTGGTGATTATCGCGTGGGGAGCACTTTTTCGGTTCTGGTAAACGTTAATTCGGGAGGGGCCGCCATTAACGCGGCGACGGCGCAAATAAATTTTGATCATACAAAATTAAGCGTGGTTAGTTTGGGATATTCCCAGTCTGTGTTCACGCTTTGGCCGCATCAACCGACTTGGGATAATTCTGCCGGAGCAATCAATTTTACGGGCGGCTTGCCGAGTCCCGGTTTTACAGGTTCTGACGGTGCGTTACTTCGCATTACATTTAAAGCAAATGCGCTCGGGATGGCTTCAATGGTGTTCGTTAGCGGTTCAGTCTTGGCAAATGACGGCATAGGTACGAATATCGCAGACAACTTAAAAGGCGCTGTTTTTAGAATACAAGAAGCTTCACAGCCGGTAGCTCCAAAACCATTACCTGTCATTCCTACGCCGAAAGACGAACAGGTTGTCGTTATTTTGTCCTTAGAACCTCCAGAATTTACAAAGTGGTCTCCCTCTCTGAAGTCTGGGAGTGTGCTCGTCATCGAAGGTCAGTCCGCGACATCGAGCAAGATTTTGCTGTCGGTAACTAAAGATGGTGAGGCTTCTTCGACTTCGCATTTATATGCCGATCCGGGCGGTAAGTTTGTTTATATTATGCCTGAGGTGCCGGAGATAGGAGCGTACCAATTTATCGCGATTTTGGAGGCAAGTGACGGGAGAAAAAGTGAGCCGTCAAAATCAATTTTGATAAAAGTTGAAGCGCCGACCACAGTATGCATATTAGGTAAAATTTGTCTCGGAAAGAGCACGCTTCAGAGAATCATTTTAGTGTTTGTTTTCCTTCTGCTTGTCTTGCTTCTCCTGTTTCTCATTATTTGGCTGTGGCTTAAGACCAGAGAATTGGAAAAGAAACAGGATGAAGAGGTTGATAAACTATCTGAAGTCGAAAGCGAGCTTGTTAATATGATCGAGGACATGGGGCGGATCCAGAGTACTGATCAGTCATACCGAAATCAAGTGAACGGTGATATTGAAAAACTGAACGCTCTTAAAGAAGATGTTATTCGCGAAATTTCAGATTTGAAAAATGGGAAAAAAGAATCGGAATATAAGATAGTTGAAGAGCCGACGATCCAAAGAGAAGTTGAAGAACCACAGAATGTTTCTATTTCGCCAAAACCCGCCTTGGATAATTCGCCGGCAAATCCGCCGCAAGTTGAGGTTCCTCGGATTCAAGTCGCGCCAGCGCCCGTTCCTGCGCCATCCTCAGTTCCAAAAGTTGAACCAGCCCCGGCGGTTGTTTCTCCAGTGCCGATAATGCCAAAAGTTGAACCTGTGCCGATAGTTGTTTCTCCGGAGCCGATAGTTACAAAAGTTGAACCGGTACCGGTAGTCGCTCCGGTTGAAGTTAAAGTGCAAAAACCGCCTGAAGCACAGCCGGTTCAAGTTTCAAGCTCGGCTCCAACACAAGGTGCAAATGGACAGCAAGGAGACGGTGTCATTTATTACGACCCCTTTGCCGTACTGCAGGCCAATTTGGCAAGGAAAGCCGGAGTTTCCGCGCCTCCTGTTGAAGAAGTTAAACCAGCCGTTTCCCTGACTCCGGCTGCGCCAGGTGTAGAAAGTGCTCCGCGAGTAGAGACTGCGGTCAATGCCGTTCCGGTTTATGACACTATTCCTGTTGGTATTTCACCGGAGCCCTTGCCTCCCCAAAAAACGCAGACGCCTTTAAACAGCCCCCAAGCGGAGGCGCCTAAGTGGCCAACTTCTCCACCCCCTCAGAAGTGGCCACCTGAGGAGTGATAATTTTTAGTTATAATACGAGAGACGGCCTTGCGTTTTTCGTTGGACTGCTTTACTATTGAACAATGAGAGGACATTTTAGCGGCAAAAATATTAAGGTTGATACCATCGTAGCGCCACAAGGCGTTCGATGTCTCATTTGTGCCGCTTAATAAGAAACTAACTCCAAAAAAATTAAGCATATAGATGAGCCCTCGAGCGGGGGCTTATTTTTGTTCTGCGAGTGCGGAACAAATAAAATCGTTCATTAAAAAAGTAACGCGTATGATTGCCACACAAGCGACAGCTGTTAGTTTTGACCTCGAAGCAAAAGTAGTCGGGCGTGTCTATGCTTCAAAGCATACTTCAAAAATGGCACGGCGAGAACACGGATGTACCGGCTGGTTGTATGAGAGGGATAATACATTTTCTGAAGTGTTCTATTATGGCAAGGGCGAATTTCGCCTATGGCTTCACCGTAATGATTTTTTTTTGCCCTCAAGAATTTGCGCTCCAGGGCATGGAGAATCGCCAAGTGGCCGATTGAAAAGGCGAAAAGAGAGCGCGCAAAATACAGGATAGATTATCCGGGATGTTACATTGTTTGCTGATTTTAGTCGCCGCTTTGATTTATATCATGGCGGCTTTTTTATCGAAAATTTTACTGGGAGTGCAGAGAACGCCCGCACTTGTACGCTTAAATACGTGGGCTCAAAAGTATAAGTACGGGCGCTTGTCCGCGTGTCTGTCTGTGCGTACACACAGACAGGTACACTGGGGCGAGGAGCCCGTTCTTCTCAAGAACGCCCTACGCTCTTGGGGCGGGATTCTTTACAACGCTATTGTGCAATAGTATGACTGTTGTAAACTATCGAGACATGAGCAAAAACGTGTTTGAATTGAAAAGCAAATTCAAACCCTCCGGCGATCAGCCGGGGGCTATTTCAGCACTTGTCTCGGGCATAAAAAAGGGGGACAAATATCAGACCTTGCTTGGTGTTACAGGAAGTGGCAAAACTTTTACCGTGGCTAATGTCATCGCGGAAATCAAAAAACCGACTTTAGTTATAGCTCACAACAAGACTTTGGCGGCACAACTTGCCCAAGAGTATAGGGACTTTTTCCCGAACAACGCCGTGCATTATTTTGTTTCTTATTACGATTATTATCAGCCGGAAGCATATATTCCTCACTCCGACACATATATAGAGAAGGAAGCTCAAATTAATGCGGAAATAGAACGTCTGAGGCATGCTTCAACTCAAGCGCTTCTAACCAGGCGAGACGTTATAATTGTCGCGTCAGTCTCGTGCATTTATGGTTTGGGCAGCCCCAAAGAATACGAGAAGGTTAATTTCAAAATTACGAAGGGCACTCTCATGTCTCGCGGGGATTTGATAAGGGCGCTCGTGCGCATTTATTTTAAAAGAACGAATGCCGATCTTACTCCGGGGCTGTTTCGTTCACTCGGAAATACGGTCGAAATAATGCCTGTTCATGAAAAAACTATTTACAGAATTGAGTTTGAGGGAGGAAGAGTTGGTCGCATAGATTTCATTGACCCGGTATCGATGGCCGTCATACGTGCTAGTGTCGATGTCTTTTATGTTTTTCCTGCCAAGCATTTTGTTACGCCGGAAGATGACAGAAAAAAAGCGATGGAAACAATAAAGAGCGAACTTGCCGAACAACTGAAAAACTTGGAAAAAGAGGGTAAGGCTTTGGAAGCCGAAAGATTGAAGCGCAGGACTAATTACGATTTGGCTATGATTCGGGAAATTGGCTATTGCAACGGCATAGAGAATTATTCGAGGCATTTTTCCATGAAATTGCCGGGCGAAGCGCCTGACACTTTGCTCTCGTATTTCCCGCGCTTAGAAGACGGAAGCGCGGATTTTTTTACTGTCATAGACGAGTCACATGTCACGGTGCCGCAAATAAGAGGAATGCAGGCGGGCGATCGCTCGCGCAAAAATACGCTTGTCGAGCACGGTTTTCGCCTGCCTTCGGCAAAAGATAATCGGCCTTTAACTTTTACCGAATTCGAAGAGAGAGTGGGGCAGGTAGTTTTCACTTCAGCCACTCCGTCTAAGGATTTTGAGTTGAAAGTGAGTTCGCATGTAGCCTCGCAGATTATCAGGCCGACTGGTCTTGTTGATCCCATGCTAACAGTGAGGCCTGTAGTCGGCAGTGGTTCTTACAAAGGGCAGGTGGCGGATTTTATCGTCGAAGCCGAAAAGGCCATAAAAAAAGGGCAAAGAGTAATGGCGACGACTTTAACCAAAAAGATGGCTGAAGATTTGTCGGAGTATCTGAAAGAGAAGGGCGTGAAAACCGAATATCTTCATAGCGATGTCGAAACATTGGATCGCATAACCAGGCTTACGGATTTCAGGAGGGGGAAATATGAGTGTTTAGTCGGCGTCAATTTATTGAGAGAGGGTTTGGATTTGCCGGAGGTGTCACTTATCGGTATCTTTGACGCTGACAAAGAGGGTTTTCTTCGTTCGGAAACGTCGCTCATTCAGACTATAGGAAGAGCGGCTAGAAACGTTGAAGGCCGCGTCATTCTTTATGCTGATAACATAACAGGTTCTTTGGAGCGTGCGATAGGCGAGACCAATCGGAGAAGAAATATTCAGCTTGAATATAACAAAAAACACGGCATCACTCCAAAAACAATTTTAAAAAAGATAGGAGATATCACGGACACGATGGAAAATGAAAGGAGTCGAGCTGTTTCCGCGCTTCTCGCCCTCGAAGGCGATGTTAATCCGAAACAGAAGCAAAAATTGATCAAAGAAAAGATTAGCCAGATGAACGATGCGGTGAAGGCGTTGGATTTCGAGACCGCGGCTATCATTCGGGACGAGATCAAATTATTGACGAAGAAGTAGAAATAGCGGATGTTTGAAATATGGACGAAACGGCAGTTTCGTGCTATTCTGTCGGCCGATCTGTTATGGCAAAAAAGTTCACCCCCGAAAAGCAAGTTACATTTCCTCAGTATTGCCGAATGATGAAAAGAAGAGGTAATTTTCTTTTTGTCGAAAACGGTAAGGAAAACGAGAACCTCAAAAATGTTTTCGAGCATTTTGTTAGGTTTACTCGTACTCGAGAAGCTTCAGTCAGAGAGTGGGACTCACTCTACAAAAATGCAGTGAGGGAGAGCTCCGTGATTTCGGCCAGTTTTTCCGATGTGAAATCGCGATCGTAGAGAATTCTACGTCAAAAAAAGAAGGGTATTTTTTTGATTTCTGCTTTCAAACCCCTTATCAAGGCCGTTTTAGGACGGCCTTTTTATTAAAAAGTTGTCAACAGAGGCTTGACGCAATAAGTAAAGAAATTTGATAAAATAAAGCCGTGAAGTTTAAATTAATGCTGTTGGCGCCAAATGGCGCGATTGGCAGGTGTCGATTTTATAAAAAGTTAAAATATGAAAAAATGAGCATCTCCGTATGGAGCAATGCCGTTTTGTAACTCGGAATGGATAAGACTCTAGCAGGTAAAAAGATTTTGTGGGTTGAAGATGACGCCTTTCTTTCAGGCCTTATTGGACAGCGTTTTGGCGGTCTTGGCGCCAGTTTGTTCAGCGCGGCAACGGGTGAGCAAGCGATTAAAATCGCTCAAGATGAAAAGCCGGATATAATACTGCTCGATATTTTATTGCCCGGTTTGGGAGGGTTCGAAATTTTGAAGGTTTTGAAAGATGACCCCATTACAAAAGATATTCCGGTTGTTATTCTTTCAAACTTAAGCCAGAAGGATGACATCGAAAAGGGTAAGCAATTGGGTGCAATAAGTTTTCTAATCAAGGCCACGGTAAATTTGGATGAAATAGTTGCTGAGGCTAAAAGAGTGCTCGGTGTGAAGTAGTATCAAATAGCAAAAAAGCGGCTTTTTTTTGATGTATTTTTGAAGTCTGTCTTTTCGGCGGTTTTATGGTAATATTTATTTACCAACCCTATGGGCAAACCATTGGGGTCATATGTTATTCTAAATCGTACAAAATGAAAACTGAAAAAAAACATGAAAATCAGATAATTGTTAAAGGGGCAAGAACCCATAATCTGAAAAATATTACAGTTTCCATGCCACGCGACAAGATGGTTGTTTTTACCGGTCTTTCGGGAAGCGGCAAATCTTCGTTGGCCTTTGATACGATATTTGCTGAAGGTCAGCGCCGATATGTGGAGTCTCTTTCGGCGTATGCCAGACAATTTTTGAATCAAATGCCAAAACCCGATGTTGACGAAATACAGGGTTTAAGTCCGGCAATTTCTATCGACCAGAAATCGCGCTCAAACAATCCGCGTTCGACAGTAGCTACAATTACCGAAATATACGATTACCTCCGAATTTTGTATGCCAGGGTTGGGAAGCCGCACTGTCTCATTTGTGACAGGGAAATAAAGAAATTATCGAACGAGGAAATTTTGGAAACGATTCTTTCGTATGTGCAAAATATTGATTTTGAGCGTGGAAGCAAGGCGGTTGCCGGAGTTTCCTATAACGATGAAAAAATTAAAATATACGCTCCGGTCGTGGTTGGCCGTAAGGGTGAGTATTACCAACTGCTCTATGATCTTTTGGGCAGGGGTTATTCTTCCGTTAAAGTAGATGGAGTAAGTAAGAAGCTAAGGGAACAAATAATTTTGGATAAAAACAAAAAGCACTCAATCGACGCGTTAGTCGATGAATTTTTTGTAAGCGAATTGCCAAAAACGAATGACGATCTAAGACTCAGGCTTTCTGAAGCGGTAGAGAAGGCTCTGTCAGAAAGCGGCGGTTTGCTCAAGGTTGAATTGCCGAATAACGAAGAGAAATTGATATCGGCGAAATTCATGTGCCCATACGACGGGTTTTCTTTTCCCGAAATTGAGCCGAGGCTTTTTTCGTTCAATTCTCCCTACGGCGCGTGCCCGGAGTGCCATGGTCTTGGTACTGCCAACGTTTGGAGTCTCGATGAGTGTCAGAAATGTCACGGAGCAAGATTGCGCGAAGAGGCTCTTTCCGTGCGATTGGGGGAAAAAGGGGATAATAAAGGACTAAATATTCTAGATTTGACTGCCTTGTCGATAGCCGGAGCAAAAAAATTTTTCGACTCTGTAAAGTTATCGGCCAAAGAGAGAGAAATAGCAAAAGTAGTGTTGAAGGAAATCGATGCCCGTCTTAAGTTTATGCTTGATGTTGGTATTGAGTATCTTTCCTTAAACAGACGTGCCAATACATTGTCGGGAGGAGAGGCCCAGCGTATTCGATTGGCATCACAATTGGGGTCCGGTCTTGTGGGCGCGCTTTATGTTTTGGACGAGCCTACAATCGGTCTTCACGCAAGAGATAACGACAGGCTGATAAAAACTTTGCTTAATTTGAGGGATTTAGGCAACACCATTATTGTTGTCGAACATGACGAGGATACGATTTTTGCTTCTGACTACATCGTCGATATCGGACCAAAAGCGGGAGTTCATGGAGGAGAAATCGTAGCCAGCGGATGGCTCGAGGATTTACTGACCGCCAAGAAGCCGCTTAATAATTCATTGACTTTAAAATATTTACGGGGGGAGGAAGTAATCCAAAGTCCCGCAAAGAGAAGAGAGAATGAATCTGGTGTCATTAAAATAAGGGGCGGGAATATTTTTAACATAAAAAATCTTAATGTTGATGTGCCTCTTGGCAAACTTGTTGCCATCACGGGCGTTTCCGGCAGCGGCAAATCGTCTTTTATGTACGAAATTCTTCACAGAAACTTGCTGGCGCGTTTTGAAAAAAGGCACAGAAGCGCCAATATTTACAACTGCGGAAGTTTTACGGGTACGGAATACGCCGGAAGGACAATTTTAATTGACCAGTCGGCAATCGGCCGAACTCCGCGATCAAACCCCGCGACGTACACCGGAGCGTGGACATTTATCAGGGAACTTTTTGCCGAAACGGAAGAGGCGAGGGTAAGAGGATACAAAGCCAGTCGTTTTTCTTTTAATGTGAAAGGTGGACGATGCGAGGCTTGCCAAGGGAACGGGGAGATTGCCGTTGAAATGCATTTTTTGCCAACCGTTTATGTGACCTGCGAAGTCTGTAACGGCAAGCGCTTTATGAAGGAAACACTTGAAGTCAAGTACAAAAAGAAAAATGTCTATGATGTTTTGCACATGACAATTGAGGAGGCCATGCATTTTTTTGAAGATATTCCAGCCGTTTCCGATCGGCTGAAAACTTTAAACGAGGTCGGGCTTGGATATTTGGAGCTTGGACAGTCGGCCACCACGCTTTCGGGGGGAGAGGCGCAAAGGGTCAAAATTTCATCGGAGCTGTACCGCACTCATTTGCAAAAAACAATATATTTGCTCGACGAACCGACCATAGGACTTCATTACGAGGATGTTAAAAAATTGATTGAGATTTTGGAGAAGCTCGTGGATAAAGGCAATACTGTTGTTCTAATTGAACACAATATGGATATCATAAAATCAGCTGATTACATTATTGATTTTGGTCCGGACGGAGGGGAAGGTGGAGGCAATATTGTCGCAAAGGGTACGCCGGAAGAGGTTGCGAATAATAGCAAATCACATACGGGAAAGTATTTAAAAAAGGCTTTGAGATTTTAAAAAGCCGAGCCCGGGGGCTCGGCTACCAGAAGCAAAACGCAAAAGGTTCGCATCTCTCTGGGAACGAGTATTTTGTGAAATCTGTCCATCTCGAAATTAGTGCCGGCTCTACCTTCTGTGCTTCGAGGATGGCGACTTGAAGTTTAAGATGGGCGTCTCGGTCAACTTTTCCATCCTGCTCAATGTCTTGGCAATGTCTCATAATTTGGCAGTTGTTCAAACTTTTTCAACTGTAGCACAACGTGCGACTTTTAGGCAAGAATAGTTTGATCATGCCTCTGCCTGTTGGATATTTCAAATTCGTGTAATAGTATTTTAAAAATGAAAGTCGAAAGTTTAAAAAAGCTTAATTTGCCGGACTGCCCCGGTATTTATTTCTTCAAAAGAGGGAAGAGTGTTCTTTATATTGGGCGAGCGACATCATTACGGGATCGTGTTCGCAGTTATTTCCTAACTAATCTTATTGATACGAGGGGTTTTAGAATTGTCGACATGGTCGCAAAATCATCCTCTTTGTCAGTCGAAAAAACAGGTTCAGTGTTGGAAGCTATTATAAGGGAAGCAATTTTGATTAAGCGACACCAGCCTGCATATAACGTTGATGAAAAAGATGACAAAACTTTTAACAATGTTGTTATTACAAATGAAAAATATCCGCAAATATTTACCGTCCGAGGCAGGGAACTGAGTCTCATAAATTCAAAGCTTAACGATAAATACAAATACATTTTCGGTCCGTTTCCAAACGCTGGTGCCTTGCAAGGGGCGCTCAAATTTATCCGTCAAGTGTTTCCGTATCGCGACCCCAAATGCGTGCCATGCGAAATACAAAAGAAAAAGGGACGAGATTGTCGCCCATGCTTCAATCGGCATATAGGTCTTTGCCCCGGTGTGTGTACGGGAGAAATATCGAAGGAGGATTACGCCCAAACTATTCGAAACATAAAAAATTTATTTGAAGGAAAAATGGAGCGGGTTGTTAAAGACCTGGAAGTCGAGATGAATAATCTTGCCGCCAAAGAATTATTTGAAATGGCCGCCGATGTCAAAAAAAAGCTTTTTGCGCTGACGCACATTCGGGACGTGGCAATGATAAAGGCTAATGGGAAATATGGACAAAATTTAAGTTTCTCAACGCCAACAAAAGACGGCACGTCTTTCCGGGTGGAGGCTTACGATGTTGCGCATTTTTCAGGTAAGAATGCGCGGGGGGTGATGGTTGTTTCTGTGGACGGCAATTTTGAAAAGGGAGAGTACCGGGTATTTAAAATTAAAACCGCGGTCGAAGGAGACGACGTTGGATCTCTCAGAGAAATTCTTACAAGGCGAATGGCGCATGCGGAGTGGATTTATCCCGACTTAATGGTTATTGATGGAGGTACTCTCCAGTTAAATGCCGCTGTGTCTGTCGTAAAAAAGCTTGCGCCGAAAATAAAAATCGTGTCCGTTGTGAAAGACGAAAGACATAGGGCTAAAGAGTTAGCAGGTGACGTCAATGATTTCAAACATTTGAAAAATAGCATCATAAGCATTAATGCGGAGGCGCACAGGTTTGCCGTAAACAGATTTCGAAAGATTAGCCGAAGAAATTTTGTATGACTAAAATCGCAGTATGTTATTCAAACACATTACCAACTGCAAGAAGTGGTTGGCGTGAATATAATTCGCGAAAAAAACAAAGTAAAACACTTTGTTTAATTTTAAAGTTCCGATAGGGACATGTTCTTTGGTGCGCGGAACCATACATTCAAATAAATATTCAATGGGCATTAGTTGCTCTCGCAGACTAATTTACACCTACTCATTTTAAGATAGCTACAGCTTTCTTAAAATGAGTAAGTCGTTTACAGAGTAAGTCGTTCACTTTGTTGAATCGCCATAATCAAGTAAAATAAGCGCAAAAGGTTGCCATTAACTAAATTCATTAAATGTTGTTGCTTATGGTCACTCATTTTAACATAGCTATAGCTATGTTAAAATGAGTGAGAAATTTTTGAGTGTTTTAACTAATAAGATAGGGGAGAATTTTCATTATGTATGGCCGAGGGACGAATCGCAGTTTGATATTGGCTCATACAACGCTTGCTTTCGATCGCTTGCTTCGCGGCTTGTTAGAGTCTTTTGGGGTCGTATTTTGAGTTAAGCCAACAAATTTTAGTATCCTTTTTTGCAACATAAATTCTAGCTCGCAAGGACGATGCTATTTAGCATAAGTGCGAGTTGTCCGGGTGAGATATATTTTCTATAATGGGGCAATGAGAAAAAAGAGAGTTGGCGTCTTGCGTGGAGGTCCGTCCAGTGAATATGAAGTATCGCTCGATACAGGTGATGCTGTTCTCAAGAATATGCCGGATCACTATGAACCTGTCGACGTTTTTATTGATAAAAAAGCGGTGTGGCATATTCACGGGATCCGTCACGACGTCAAGGATGTTTTAAAGAAAATTGATGTTGCGTTCAACGCTATGCATGGAGAATATGGTGAAGACGGACAGGTGCAGGAATTGATGGATAGGTTTGGCGTCAAATATACCGGCTCTAAGGCGTTTCCTTCTCGAGTGGCCATGAACAAGGGGATGACAAAAGAATTTTTAATCAAGGAATGCATAAAAACACCACTATACAAAATCATTAAGCGGAAGGAGTTTGGACCAAATACTGTGTCTTCTTTGTATCAAACTTTTCCACAACCTTCTGTGGTTAAACCTCTTGCTCTCGGTTCATCTGTTGGCGTATCTATTGCCGGAAATGCCGCAGAATTGGCGGAGGCACTCGATAAAGCCTTTTCACATTCTGACGCTGTTTTGATAGAGGAATTTATAAAAGGTAGAGAAGCGACCTGTGGGGTGATAGACAATTTTGCCGGCGAAGAGTTCCACGCCTTGGCTCCCATAGAAATAGTGCCGCCGACTTCGACTGATTTTTACGATTATGATGCGAAGTATGTCAATAATGAAACCAAATACATTATTCCGGGTAATTTTTCCGAGTTGGAAAAAAAGCAAATACAGACCACGTCTGCTTTGGTTCATAAGGCGCTCGGACTTCGCCATTATTCTCGGTCAGATTTTATAGTAAACCCACGCCGCGGGGTCTATTTTCTTGAGGTAAACACGTTGCCCGGTATGACATCCCATTCACTTATTCCGAAAGCAGTAGCCCATGCAGGTCAGAGTTTTACCGATTTTTTGGACCACGTAATTACTTTGGCCTTGAAGGATTAAAGTATATTTGTTACTTTTGTCCTGAATTTTGGGCCGTTAGCTCAGTTGGTACCCGCCCGAACCGTACCGAATATGGTACGATTCGGTACGGGCGGGGAGCGCCACATTTGTTCACCACCAAAAACTTTAAATACGGGCCCTTAGCTCATCTGGTAGAGCGCCACATTTGCAATGTGGAGGTGACCGGTTCGATCCCGGTAGGGTCCAAATTAAGCAAAATCTGGGGTTTAGCAGCCTCGGATTTTTCATTTAGTTCGTAAATAAACCCTAGTTTGGCGGTTCCAAATTTAGTTTCAGGATTGTATGGGTTTATTTTGTGAAAACACGGAAAGTCATTTTTCGTTTGCTTTGCAAACAAAGTTGAGTAATATTGCCCCAGGAGTTATAGAACACACACAACAGAATAGGAGCAATAAATGAATATGACTTACGCGAGTACCGGCGTTAACTATGACGCAATGGATCCATTCAAACGTATGGCACAGATTGCCGGAAGGGAAACGGCCGGAAACATCAATCGTCTCAACGGCGGCGAGTTTCGGGAATTTGAACCGAGTCGTGGCGAAAGCGCCTATCTCATCGAAGCGGCCAAAAGCTACTTCGCTCATGTTGAAGAAGGCCTTGGCACCAAAAACCTGGTTGCCGATGCGATGTATGCTTTAACCGGCAAGTCGTATTACGATCAGATTGCACAAGATACAGTGGCCATGATCGTCAACGATCTCGTCACGCTCGGCGCCTTGCCACTTTCGGTTGCCATGCATCTCGCGGTCGGGAATTCCGATTGGTTCAATGACGAAAAGCGCACTCGGGATCTTGTGAACGGCTGGAAGAAAGCCTGTGACATGGCTCGTTGCGTCTGGGGCGGCGGCGAAACGCCAACCCTTAAAGACATTGTGGCTCCGAATGCAGTCGTACTTTCCGGCTCGGCGATCGGTATAATCAAACCGAAAGAACGTCTGATCATCGGAAAGATTGAGCACGGCGATGCTATCGTCATCATCGAGAGTTCCGGCATTCATGCCAATGGACTCACGCTGGCGCGGAAGATCGCGGACAAGCTACCCATGGGCTATCTCACGAAGATTGGCATCTGCACCTACGGTGAGACCCTTCTCGACCCGACGCACATCTATGTCGGGCTCGTCGAAGATTGCCTCAACGCTGGCATCGACATTCACTACGCAGTCAATGTCACTGGCCACGGCTGGCGCAAGCTCATGCGGGCGACGCAGTCGTTTACCTATGTGATTGAAGAACTTCCCACCCAACTCCCAATTTTCGACTTTTTGCAGAAATTTGGGCCAGTCGATGATAGGGAGGCGTACGGAAATCTCAACATGGGCGCTGGATATGCTCTCTATGTACCCGAAGCAGAAGCGAATCAAGTGATTGCTGTCGCCAAGAAACTCGGTCTGCGTGCGTTTGTTGCCGGACACATTGAAGACGGCGACAAGAAAGTCATCATCAATCCGAAGGGTTTGGAATACATAGGTGACACCCTGTCTGTTCGTTGAGACGTTCAAAGGCCGTACCAGCTTGAAAGTGGGTACGGCCTTTTCATAATTAAAAGATCTGTTTTTTTGGATATTAACAAAATCAGTCATTTGAGGGTTCAAATGATGCCATTAGTTGTTTCCACTGGTGTAACTCTGTTACAATTTGGTTCCAATAGGCTCTTATGTAGTCCACCACTTCGCTTTTTCGCAAAGTCTCAAAAGCTTCGCGGTGCAAGCATCATAGCACCCAAGCAAATTTAATTTGCAAAACTGTAGAGCGAAGTGGGATAATCTCAATATGTATTACTGTTATATAATAAGAAGTCTAAAAGATGGGAGTTTCTATATTGTCCCAAATGATTATCTTCTTACGACCATATACATCGTTATTATTGTAATCGCTTTTCTTTTTAAGAAAGAAAAAAACGATTTGCTCGTCCTTACATTTGGATTTTTCATAATGATTGTTTCTGAGTCCCTGTTTATTAGCACTGGCGTTGAGACTTTCAATCGGGTCACCTTATTTGGTCTGATGCCTCTATGGTTGCCCATTTTGTGGGCATACGGTTTTGTTGCAGTAAAACGTTCCGTTTTGATGCTTAGCGCGTAATTTCAGGGTCGGTGATTCACGCGGAAACAGCAAAAAGTGGTAAAATTGACCACGACGGAAGAAAGATTTGCCTTTGTTAATCGTCTATATGACTAGAAATAAAGAACAAGAGAAGGCTTTTTTGGAGGCGTATGACACCTATGCTGACGTGATTTTTAGGCATTCCTTAATGCGCCTTAGTGATAGAGATGAAGCGAAGGATGTTACTCAGGAGACTTTTTTGAGATACTGGAAGTATGTTAGCACCGAGGGAGAAGCTGTCAGGAATGTTCGAGCTTTTTTGTATCACGTGGCCAATAATTTAATCATTGATCATTGGAGGAAGAAGAAGGCCGAATCTCTTGACGATCTTTTGGAAGCGGGTTTTCAGGTAGCGGAGAGAGAAGAAGAAAATACTGATTTTGAAGTTGAGGCGGCTAACGTGATTTTGTTGTTCAAAACGTTTCCGGACAGGGAGAGAGACACACTCGTACTTAGATACGTGGACGATCTTTCGGTAAAAAAGATTGCGGAATTGATGGGGGAATCTGAGAACGCTGTTTCGGTCAGAATTCACAGAGCGTTAAAAAAACTTAAGGAAAAGTTAAAGGGATGAATCCCGTTAAAGATGAAAAAAAGTTTTAAAAAATTTATTGATGATGCCAAGAGTTTTTCTCTCGGCAAAGAGGAAAAAGCGCAGATTCGCGTTTATCTTGAGTCGCGCCTGCGTTTGGAGTCCAATGTTGATGTTTTACCAAAACAATCACCTAAATATACCGAACGCGTACAAGTTGAACTCTCTTCATTTCCGACTAAAGGCATAAGAGCGATTACTCGTGATACAAAAAATAGGTTACCTGCTGTAGTAAGAAAGACGGAGGAAAACCGCTACAAGCAATGGCTTTCACAATTTAGGGATCTGCTCGAAAGAGAGCTGTCGGTCGGAAGGTCTGCCGTTCTCGGTGTTTTCGCAGTCGCTGTCTTAATTGGAGGAGGTTCAACTTATGCAGCCGCCAATGCTCTGCCAGGTGACGTTTTATATCCGATTAAAATCAATATAAACGAAAAAATCTTGAAACTTGCAGCGTTCACACATGAATCGGAGGTGGCTCTAAGTGTTGACCTTGTAGGCAAGAGACTGTCTGAGGCCGAATTTTTGGCAATAGAGAACAAATTAACGCCGGCTTTGGCAGAGCAGATTAGTTTAAATTTCGAAAAGCATGCTCTTTTGGCCGAAGGAATGATTGAGGAACTTAAACAAAGTGGCGATACTAAAGTGGTCAACAAAATTGCCGAAGAGGCTAATAAATTGGAAGCAAATTTAAGAGCCCACGAACTTCTTCTGATTAGACTCTCCGGAGACAACGACGAGAATGACGCGGCGGTTTCTCGTGTGAATTACGCTTTGCAATCCAAACTTAACGAGGTTACGGAAAAAAGAATTTTGCGTGATGTCGATGATGTAAAAATCGCGAGTACGACCGTGGGTTTAAAGGAGGCTACGGAAGGAAAAGCTGGGGCGGCTTTTAATAAAATTGAAGAGGTGAGCAAATATTACGAACAGAAAATTTCCGATGTTGAGGTGAAATTGCAAACTGACGCATCGGAGAGATTGCAGTCCGCGAAAAACATTTATAGCGAAGGTGAAGAAAAGAATGAAGCCGGCGATTATCATTCGGCATTTTCAAAATTTAAGGAGTCTATGAGGGCGGCGGAAGAAGCCAAAGTGTTGATTTTTGTCGGCGAGACTTTAAAGTTTAAGGAAGGGATGGGCGCGGTTACTATTACCTCGACGACCTCTGTCGCGAAACAGGAACAGAAAAAGAATGGCGATGATTTAAAGGCGACTTCAACTGCCGAAAAAGTTAAGAATAAATCGGAGAATGAGAGTAGGGTAAATGCATCTTCGACAGATAATAATAGCAACGTTCCTCCAGGACGAGACTAGTTTTTGGACTTTTTCATAAAAAAAAGAGCAAGCGATTGCTCTTTTGTGTTTTTGGGGCGACGGCGGGCGTCGTTGTGTTACGCAAGATTTTTACGCAACCGCATTTTCGTGCTTAGTAACGAAAGATTCCTTTTTTTCCGGCGGGTCGTCGGAGTCGTAGCAGAACAGTAACTCCGGTTTTTCAATATAGGCCATGTGATGTTTACGGGAACGCAACAGTTCTGCGAATCGGGCGATTTTTTTGCTAAACATTTCCACCCAAGCCTCGGCATCACTTTCTCTGCCAGTCATAGCATTTTCGATGTCGGGCGTAAGTAGTTTGATTTCGAAGTCGATACTCTCGATTTGAAGTTTTGCGCCGCGGCGTATAGCTTCCAGAAATTCTTCGTCTTCTGCTAATTCTTCGCGCGGAATGTTTCCGGCTAGGTGGCACGCTAATATAAAGTCGTACACAACCTTTTCGTACTCGATTTCTCCGAGGCGTAGTTTTCGCCAGGCATTCTCGGCCTCCTTTTTCCAGTCGTTTTTGCTTTGCTGTTCGCGTCTTTGATTGCTTATGAAGACGTATACGATGACGGCAACTAGAGCCAATAATGAAATATACAGAGCATTCATTTATTTTATGGGTTTGAAGTTTGAACTACTGCGCATATTGAATAGTATTCTCAACTTTGTGTCAATTGGCATGAAATTTGTTCGTTGCTCGATAAGACTGTTTAATGTAAAGTATTCACTGTGTCGGATCTCAATCGTGCACCCGCCACAAATTTGCATAATGGGCTTATAGTATATTGGTAATACCCCAGCATGACAGCAAAGCTGCATACGGGGCACAGCGCCGCATTTTTACCCAGTTAGACGCATAGGAGGCCTATGGTCTAGTGGTACGACGCCACATTCGTTCACCCGCCTAAACTTTTGACAATATGGGCTCATAGTAAAATGGTATTACGCGGCATTCGCATTGCCGAGGTCCGGGTTCGATTCCCGGTGAGTCCAAAAGTTTGGCGGGCAAGTTGTGGAGACGCGAGTCCGATTCTCGCTAGGTCTACATCACGGCGTCTAACGGGGCGAGTTGCGGAGACGGGAGTCCGATTCTCCATATGTCAAAAGTTTAGGCGGGCAGGTTGCCGATTCGCATATTCCCTCGCCGTCTAGTCTATGGAATATCCAATCCGGCGTTTTGTTAGTTGAATTCCTAATGGGCACCATTGGCAGTTCGAATTTCTGGGTTCCCAATGGTGCCCATTAGGAATTATTTCCGGTTGTATTAGCTCATGAGATAGTACAGAATCATGAGAAGTAAAAATATTATATATCCCGAAGTAAAATTGGCCGATGTAGCGCGGTCTTTTTGGCGTGGCATGCGGCCATTTAAGATCTGGTTTTTTGTAGTGGTTATCGCCATAATTTTGGTTGATGTTGTGAACATCGTTATTCCGATTTATTACAAACAATTTTTTGACGTAATTTCTGCCGGCGGCGACAAAAATACGGTGGCCGAAAGTTTGTTTAAGATAATAGTTTTAATTGGAATTTTAAACGGCGTTATTTGGCTTTTGTTTCGTTTTCTCACATACGCCAACAATATATTTCAGCCAAACACCATCGCCAGGCTGAAACAGCAATGTTTTGACTACATGATGAATCATTCTTACGATTTTTTCAGCAATAATTTCACCGGTTCACTGGTACAGCGCATTAACCGCTTTGCAAGAGCATTCGAGCGCCTTGCCGATCGTCTTACATTCGATGTTATTCCGCTTTTTGTGCAAGTAATTTCCGTGATTATCGTGGTCTGGTTTGTACATCCGGCCATTGCCGTCGCCATATTGATTTGGGCGCTGTTTTTGCTGACTCTGAACGTGTCATTCTCAATATGGAAATTCAAATATGACGTTCGAGTTGCGGAAATAGATTCAAAAACTACCGGCGTTTTGGCTGACACCATTACCAATCATAACACCATTCAGTTGTTTTCCAATCTGAGTGGAGAATCACGTCACTTTAAGGAAGTGACAGTTGAACAGGCTCGAGCTACCAGATTTGTTTGGGATTTGACGGCAATATTTGAAGCCTGTCAGGGAGCGGCCATATTTTTTATCGAGTTTTTGCTTTTCTATTTTGCGATAAAGTACTGGAGAGACGGCCTGGTAACAGTCGGGGTCTTCGTACTTATTCAGGCTTACATTATCGTGCTTTCAAGGCGTATTTGGGATTCGACAAGAGTTGTTCGGGACGTTTTTCAAAGTTACGCCGATGCCAAAGAGATGGTAGAAATATTGCTCCTGCCTCACTCAATAAAAGATAGCCAGATTGCTAAAACTTTGACCGTTAATCGCGGGGAGATTGTTTTAAAGGATTTGTCGTTTAGCTTCAACAAAACAAGAGATGTACTTACAAATATTAACCTTACGATTCGGCCCGGAGAGAAAATTGCCTTGGTGGGGCCTTCTGGTGCTGGAAAAACAACTTTTGTCCGCTTATTACTTCGCTTATACGTTCCGACTTCAGGTTTTATATCAATAGACGGACAAAATATCGCGGACGTGTCGCAAGAGAGCTTGCGAAATAACATTTCTTTGGTGCCCCAAGATCCGATTCTTTTCCATCGTACTCTTGCCGCTAATATCGGCTACGGGAAAAGGGAAGCTAGTCGGGAGGAAATTACAAGAGCGGGCAAATTGGCGCACTGTGATGAGTTTGTCTCGAATTTGCCGGGCGGGTACGAAACTTATGTCGGCGAAAGAGGGATCAAACTTTCGGGAGGAGAGAGGCAAAGAGTCGCCATTGCAAGAGCGATTTTGAAAAATGCGCCGATTCTCGTTTTGGATGAGGCCACGTCAAGTCTGGATTCGCATTCGGAGTCCCTCATTCAGGACGCCTTAAATACTTTGATGGAAGGTAGGACGGCAATTGTTATTGCTCACCGATTATCGACAATACAGAAAATGGATCGAATTATCGTTATCGAAAATGGCGGGATTGTCGAAGAGGGAAGCCATGAGGTTTTGCTTCGCAAAGAAAATAGTTTGTATAAAAAATTGTGGAGTTTGCAGGCAGGAGGATTTTTAGGCTAGCATTGCGAGTTCCGCTAAAAAAGTTATACTGTTCCACATTCCAATCGTGCCTCGCTTGGAGTTAACGTAGTTGGATTTTCGAACAAAGTAATATTGGGCCTATGGTCTAGCGGTATGACGGATCCATGGCATGGATTAAGTCCGGGTTCGACTCCCGGTAGGTCCACCCAAAGAAACATCGGCGGAAAATGAAGAAGGGGTCGCCGTCCGCGAAGCGGACGGCTCTCTGCCCGAAATGAAATCCGCCTTTGCATGCGCCGTGAATTCAAAAAGTTCCCCCCAATTGCATGAAAGCGTTTTGTCTTTGAGAATGGGGTTCGAGCCGATTTTTTGGAA
>MHRK01000011.1 GCA_001820955.1 Candidatus Taylorbacteria bacterium RIFCSPHIGHO2_02_FULL_43_32b | reverse complement strand
TGGTTTAAAACATATCTTGCTCTAGGGCGTTGAAAACAAGGGGGGGGGTTGGAGGGTGTGGATACTTACCGAATTTTTTGTTGACATAAAATTTAATTAGGGGTAATATTGCCATTAATTCCCCCTCGGGGGTTTTTTAAACCAGCGTAAAGCGGATAGCGTAAAGCGTGAAGTCAGAGTAAACTAAACGCTAAACGCTAAACGCTAAAAGCTAATCGCTTTACCCATATGAAAATAATCGATTACATTAACGAAACAAAGGTTGAAATGTCTCACGTGTCCTGGCCGTCAAGAAGGCAGGCCATCACTTTCACTGTACTAGTCATAGCGTTTTCATTTGGGGTGGCTGCTTATCTCGGACTTTTCGATTACATTTTCAGTTTGGCCGTTCAAAAGTTAATAATTTAAAGGCACTAGCCTTTAGGCAATAGGCGCTAGGGTAAATCCCGAGCTTCCCTAAAAACCTAAGGCCTAAAATCTAGAGCCCAAAACATGAGTAAACAGAAAACAGACGGAGAGCGACACTGGTACGCCATCCACACATACGCAGGATACGAAAACGCGGTTGCGCGCAATTTAAAACAGCGCATCGAATCTTTGGGTATGGAGGATAAAATTTTTAATGTTATTGTCCCAACCGAAAAGAAAATCAAGGTTAAAGGTGGCAAGAGGGCAGAGGAGGAAGAGAAAGTATATCCGGGTTATGTTTTGGTTGAAATGATTGTTACTGACGATTCGTGGTATGTTGTTCGCAATACTCCGCGTGTCACTGGATTCGTGGGCTCAGGCGTTTATCCGGTCCCTCTTGAACAAAAAGAGGTTGATCAGCTTCTTAACCGCATGAGTTCGGATATAGTGAAACACAACATCGATCTTGAGATTGATGACGCGGTTATTATTGTCGACGGCCCGTTCAAGGAATTGGAAGGAAAGGTGGGAGAAGTTGACGAAAATCGAGGAAAGGTCAAAGTTCTCGTTTCGATGTTCGGAAGAGAAACGCCGGTAGAATTAGATTTTCTTCAGGTCAAGAAAATCTAATTAATGTTTAAATTTTTAATTTTATAATTTTTAAATAATTTCTTAATTTTTAAGTATTGAAACATTATTTCAAAAATTAAAAATTGGAAATTAAAAATTGGATTCAAATGAAAAAGCCTGTAAAAACACTTAAGTTAACAATCGAGGCTGGAAAAGCAAATCCTGCGCCTCCAATCGGTCCGGCTCTTGGTCAGGCCAAGGTTAACATTGGTGAATTCGTCACGAAATTTAATGCAGGAACCCAGAGCATGAAGGGCGATATGGTGCCGGTAGTTATCAATGTATACGAAGATAGAACGTTTACGTTGGACTTCAAGGCTCCTCCAGTTACGAGTATGCTTCTTAAGGCTGTTGGCAAGGACAAGGGTTCAGGAAAGCCAAATACGGCTAAGCTCGGAACACTTTCCAAGGCAAAGATAAAAGAGATTGCCGAAAAGAAACTGAAAGATCTTAACGCCACTACAGTTGAAGCCGCGATGAAAATAGTTGAGGGTTCGGCAAGATCGATGGGGATAGACGTTAAATAAAATAGAATCGAGAATCAAGAATCGTGAATCGAGAATAATACGGAAACAAAAAAACGGCCGAAAGGCCGTTTTTTTGTCAAAACAAGGTTTAACTTTTCAGAACTTTATATTCGAGAAAAACTGAATTATCGCGTTTTTCCGAAGAAACAAGTTCAAGGTTGGTGCTAATTTTCTCCTTAAATATATTGAGGCCGGAACCAAAGGTTACGGGTTCAATAGTAAAATGAATGGTGTCTACTACGCCGGCTTTCATAAACATCGTGTAAATTGTCGCCCCGCCGCATATGGCAACCACACTTACTCCTTCTTTTTCCAATTTGGCGATCAATTCTTGGGGTGGGAGAGTGGTGGTTTCGACATCCCTGTGATTTACAGGCTCGGGGGAGTAAATAATGTTTCTTCGCCCAGGCAGAGCCTTGCCGATGGTCAAAAAGGTGTTTAAACCCATGACTATAGCGCCGGCACTTTTCGACACTTCCATAAAATGCTTTTTGTCGGCCTTGCTTGTCCAGGCGGTCGATGGTTCTTTAGGGTCTTTGGCTATAAAGCCGTCCGCTGTAAGAGCTGCAATGACAAATACTTTCATGTTGTAAAGTAAAAAATTTTAACTTTGTCACTATAACACAAAAATGAGCGACCTTCCCCTTTGATTGAAATTTATATTGGTTATCATATTGTCATCAAAAGTAAATCAATTAAATGCCATCAAAAATTTCAATCAAAGAGATTCTCTCGGGCAATTCTAGCTTTGAGAAAAGATATATTCGTGACTTCAACAATTTAAAGAAGGTTGTGGCCGAATGTAGGAAGAGGAAGCTAAAAATCGTTTTAACTCAAGGTGTCTATGATCTTATCCACGGCGGGCATGCGGCGTACCTCGAAAAAGCCAAATCGCTTGGAGACGTTCTCATTGTCGGTGTTGATTCCGATGCCCTGACCAGGGAGCGCAAAGGGCCGGGCAGACCGATTGTTCCGGAAGAAGAAAGGCTTCGAATGCTTGTGCATTTAAGGCATGTTGATGTTGTTACGCTAAAAGATGTTGATCAGGGTATTGGAGACCTCATACGGCTTGTTAGGCCCGATGTTTTGGTGGTCTCGAAATCAACAACAGACTTTACAGACGAAATGGCAAAAGAATACGAGGGAGTTTGTGGAAGAGTTGTTTCTTTGCCTCCTCAGGCCACAACTTCGACAAGTGCTCGCATAAGAATTTTAACTATAGATGGGGCGGAACAATTGGCCGGGGAAATCGGTAAAATAACCCAGAATTTTCTCAATAAAATAAGAGGTAGTTGATTCAAAATGAAATCAAAACTGATTGCTTTCGTGCCCGTTATACACAAAGGATATTTGGATTTGTTCCAAAAATATCCCGATGTCGGACTGCTTGGTCAAGAAATAATTGATTCGTACACATCCCTTTTTAGGGATTTGCGCGTGGTTTCTCCGCAATCAATGGCGGAAATTTTGTTAAAAAGCGGCGCTGTAGAAAAGGCGGATGTCTTAGCGAGTGGTGATTTAAAGAAAATAGCAAAGTCCGGAGAGAGGATTGTCATGGTGGAGGATGATGTGAGCCGTGATATTGCCGCAAAATATTTTAAGAATTCAGATGTTACTTTCGAGAAGATTTTTTTGCGCTGGGGAAGCAGACTTCAAACGGAAGGAGAAAACGTGGTGCCGCCCGACCGAAAAATAACGAAATTGGCAGTGGACAGAAAATTTATGAAGGAGGCGGCGGGGGAGGCAGAGAAAAGTTCGGATTGGTGGCGGCAAATCGGGGCGGTGATAGTGAAAAATAAGAAGGTAATTTTACGGAGTCATAACCGGCATTTGCCGACCGATTATCATCTTTCGACTTTCGGAGATCCAAGAAGTAATTTCGATAAGGGGGAGAGGCTTGATATCTATACTTCAATTCACGGCGAATCCGATCTTGTAGCTAAGGCGGCCAGCAAGGGGATCAGTCTAAAGGGCACTTCAATTTATGTTTCAACTTTCCCGTGCTCAAATTGTGCACGGTTGCTTGCCGAGGCCGGCGTTAAAAAAGTTTTCTATGAGAAGGGTTATTCCCGTTTGGATGCGGAAAATGTTCTAAATGCTTACGGTGTGGAGATAATTTTGGTCGGTAAATCTTAACCTACTCTAGCTTGGAGTCCGCTATTCCCATAATCCGGGCTTTCGGGGTTGGATTGTATTAAATGTGCGTGGAGGTGTGTGACGGATGCACCTGTGAAAGCGGTGTCGCCAAAGCGCATGAGGAAAGAGCCGCCGGGGATTTTTCTGTCTGTAATAATTTGTCCGATCATTTTGTGGATTTCTGCCCAGGCTTCGCCCACTATTTCGGAGATATTCTCAATGTGGGTTTTGTGTATAAAAATGAGATGATTTTTTGCTGGCTTGTATGGATACATGTTGTCGGTCGCAAGCCAAAAAGTGCCCTCGATCAAAATGGGGTTTTTATGGTATTTAGCGATGTGTTCCGGACAGAAAGGGCAGACTTTGTGTTCCGCAATTTCTTTTATGACGTTCTCATACTTGTCTCCAGACCGAGCGTTGTTTGTATTTACGTAGTGTTTATCGTTCATGTTGTTAAAATTCCCAATGGGCACCATTCGGTAATCTTAAATGGTGCCCATTGGGAATCGGTTGCCAATTAAACGGGTGTAGGTATTAGCATCGCCGGGTGAGGATTGTAATCAGTTAGGGTAAAGTGTTCGAATTTGAAATCAAGAATATCTTTGACGTTTGGGTCTAATGTGACAGTGGGGAACGGCCGGGGTTCGCGAGCGAGCAATTCTTTGACTTTTGAAATCTGACTTTCGTAAATATGCGCATCAGAGAGAGTGTAGACCAACTCTTTTGGTTTGTATCCCATGACCTCGGCAACCATCATCGTAAAAGCCGCGTATTGAATGAGATTAAAGACAACGCCGACTGGCGTGTCGCCACTTCGCTGAAAATGATGAACCGATAATTCTTTGGTCTCCGGGAAGGCCAAAATGTGGAGCCATCCGTGGCAGGGCGCTACAACAACTTTTCTTTTTAGCTCGGAGTGTTGAATGGCGTATTGAGGAATCCAAGGCGAAATAATGTGGGTGCGAAGGTAGGGTCTTTCCTTAAGCTGCTTGATGACATTGGTTATTTGGTTAAATGGCGTACCTTCGGCTGTGGGAAAATTTGCCCAAGCGGCGCCATATGAGCCGGGGCCGAGGTCTCCTTCAGGCAGACCAAAAATATCGCACTTTTCTTTTGTAACCCAGCGCTTCCACCAGGGACAGCCGTATTTTGAAAGCTCTTCGTGAGTGCGGGCACCGTGAAGGAAACCGAAATGTTCCCCAAGCGCGCCGGCCATAAATTTTCCGGAAAGATCTCTTTCTGTAATCATCGGAAAACCATTATCGAAGTTGAAGCGCATCTGGTGGCCAAGAACCATAAGTGATTTTTCACCGCTTTGAGCACCGATTTTTCCCTGGATCGGACTTACTTCCGTTCCTTCTTTTAAAATACGCTCGAGCATTTGACGGTATTGCAAATCCGGCGTCCTTTCTTTAAATGGTTTCATAGATAATATTTAAGTATTATCAGCGAATTATACACCGTCCGTTTCCTCAGATAAATAAAAGCCGCTATTTTAATAGCGGCGTCAATCTTTAGACAAACAAGTCAAGGTTCTTCGTCGAGCAATTTCTGAATTTGCGGCCAATTTTGACCTTTGCCAAAGACAGCAATGCAAGTGTGGATGCCATCCGGCGCTTGAAGGTGAACGTGGAGATGGGATATGGTTCCCTCAACGTTGCCGTTTCGAATGACGATGCCCACATGTTGAAGAATTGGGAATTCCGATTTGGCCCAATTTACCAATTCGAGAAGTTCATCTCCTGCGCCGCTCTCCAATTCGGAAAGGTCTTTCGCATGTTTGATTGATGCGATGATGAAATGTCTGCCCTCGAGGTGTTTATAGGGAATAGGGTTCCACCAGCACCGCCAGAATTTCCCGACTTTTAACGTTACATTTTGGGGACCGAGGGGGTCGCAAAAAATGCATTTTCCGGTTTTGTTTGAATGTTCGAGCGCTTTTTGGTACTCGATATTACGCGCATGTTCCGGCGCGGCTAATCGTTCACGTTCATTCATAATAAGAACAGGGTTTTACGGCTGAACTCCATCTTATTCATATAGGGCACGTAGTCAACTCAAAATTATGTCCAGTCTAGTTTATTAAAAGAATTACGTTGAACGATGCATACGTTAACAATTAGCTATAGCTGATTGTTAACGTATGCATGAAATTTACTCCCCCGTGATTCTTTTTTGATTGTTAATCCACTAAACCGAAAAATTTCTTGAGCTTAAATGAATACTCCATTTCTTCTGCAACCAGGTAAAGGATATCTTTGCCAACCTTAAAGTCGGCTTTCAAAAGCGTTATCAGATCTTCGCAGGGGTAGGGGTAGACCCAGACGCTATCTTGAACTCGGACGAAGCCAATTGCTCTAAGCGTGCGACGCACTTTTTCTCGCAACGCCCTTCGATATTCTGGTATATCGAAGATCAAAACTCTCCATTTCTTGTCCCATTTTTTGGGCTTTTTAAATTGAAAATCTGTCAACTCGAGCCGCCGCAGAGTTTGTTTCCCCTTTGCTGTCAGCTGAAGTAAACCTCGGCTGTCTTTTGTCAGTAAGCCTTGCTCGACAAGTCGTTCCCGCGCTACATTTATAAATTCCTTTTGCCTTTTCTTAAAATTTATAATACCCATCTTTTCTAGAGCTTGAAGGGCATTTGGTGCCAAGAGAGTGACACTTAATACGCCCGCTGCCGCCACACTCAGTAGTAGGGCTTTCTTTAGATTGGCTCGTTTCACTCTTTTTGAACTTGCTTCAAGTTTTTCCATACGTTAATTGTAAGCTATAGCTAAAAGTTAGCGTATATTGACAAAAAGTAATGCAGAGGGCAGGATTTCAAAAGGTATTGAGCAGACAACACTGTTTTGAGCGGGTATCCATAATTTGTTTCTTCAGAAAGATTTAAGGGGGATGAATTTTACTGGATAATCTGCATCAGGCGTTCGTTTTAAAAATAAATATGAATCAAGCACCTATTAAAACAAGAGGTAGGGTATTTAGCGCAACTTCTTACTCGCGGAGATATGGCCCGTTCGAAGGTAAAATGACTGGTCAGAGTACCGCCTCCGGCATACGAAACCTGTTCAGGTTCATTAGCTGGTTCATAGGAAGTCTTAAGATAGGCGAAGAGCAGGAATTTCCTTATAACACCGGCCATTTCTATAAACGTCTATCGGCGCGCAAGTTCAGATTTGAGATTCGGTCGACTCCTGAACAGATCGCTCGGATTAAGTACCTAGCGGGGCATGATTGGGGAGCAGCAAGGAAAATGCGTTGCCGGTGAAAGCCGGCTTTTATTTTGGGTGGGAATTGCTACAATTTAAAAGTGCCAATCAGCGAATGAATACGAATCTTGGCGAATTATCTTAACGAATAAAGTCTCGGTATTCGGACTCCATTCCAGTGTTGATAACAAGTTTTATGGGTAGTCACTTACTTTTAATATGATATAAGTTTACACATGATTTGGTTCTCTCCGATTCGTTAAGTTTATTCGTCATTATTCGCTGTTATTTGTAGATTTGCATTTACCATGAAGGACAAACAAATCGAAAAACTCATCAAAGCAGAAGAAAAAAGGCAGAAGAAAGTTATAAATCTCATTCCTTCCGAAAATTACGCTTCAAAAGATGTTTTGAACGCGCTTGGCTCCATTCTCGATAATAAATATGCAGAAGGTTATCCGGGTAAGCGCTATTACGGAGGCCAGGAAAATACAGACAAGGTTGAGTTGCTGTGTGAGGAGAGAGCTCTAAAACTTTTCAAATTACATAGAGAGCAATGGGCAGTAAATGTGCAACCTCTATCCGGTGGCCCCGCAAACCTCGCTGTTTATCTGGGGCTTGTTCCGCAGGGAGAAAAAGTTATGGGTTTACCGCTTTCCTCAGGTGGCCATCTTTCGCACGGGCAACAGGTTTCGATAACGGGAAAAGTTTGGAAGCAAATCCCGATTGTGATGGATTTGAAAACCGAACTTATTGATTACGACAAAATGAAAGAAGACGCGATTCGGGAAAAGCCGAAAATGATGATAGTTGGGTTCACTGCGTATCCCCGAATCGTTGATTTCAAAAAATGTCGGGAAATCGCGGATGCAGGCGGAGCGCTTCTTATGGTGGATATGTCTCATTTTGCCGGATTGGTGGCGGGCGGAGTTTATCCATCGCCGTTTGAGTACGCCGACATCGTAACAACAACTACCCACAAAACTTTGCGTGGTCCGCGGGGAGCAATGATTTTTTCCCATCGAGAGAAAAAAGTGGGGGATAAAAGTATTTCGACAATGATAGACAAGGCGGTTTTCCCCGGGCTCCAAGGAGGTCCTCACATGAGCCAGATTGCGGCGATAGCCGTTGCTCTAAAGGAAGCCGATAGCGCCAACTTCAAAAATTATGCAAAACAAGTTGTTAAAAATGCACGGGCATTGGCTGGTGAACTTTCAAAACTTGGATGGAGGGTAATTTCCGGAGGAACGGATTCACATCTTATTCTTGTTGATACTTGGATGGACGGCATCCGTTCGACAAGCTCGGGACGAGGAGGTGTGCCAGGAAAAGAAGCAGAAGCCAGGTTGGAGAAGATCGGCATTATTTGCAACAAGAACACTATCCCCGGTGAAAAGCGTTCGCCCTTTGATCCATCAGGCATTCGGCTAGGCAGTCCGGCGGAAACAACCCGAGGCAAAAAAGAAAAGGATTTTATTGTCATAGCCCGAAAAATAGATTCGGTTTTGAGAGAAAAGTAGTGATATACTGAAGTTTGGAGGAATCAATGAACAAACTAATCAAAAGTTCTCTCTTTAATATAAGCACGGCTCGGGAGCAAAGACGGCAGGCGCGGTGGCTCGGAGAAAATTCTTCGCCGAGGGATGTTCGACGTTCGGATAATGATTGGGGTCAGGTCGCCGAGGCTTTTCGAAAACATGATCCAGACGGGCGCAAGTTGGTAACTCTGTTTGCCGAGGAGGTCGAGTAGGTTTTTTTACTCGTCCTTTTTATTGGAAGCGGCCAGAATACCCCGTCCTTTTAGGGCGGGGGTGAATGGCCGCATAATAAATAGTTGCGCCCGGTGGGGCGCTCCTATCCAACAAAGTTTTCCCGGTGCCTCGCCTAATGCCCCGCCGAGGTACCCCGAGGGTACCCCTTAGGGCGGGGATATGGACGAGGCAAATTTTATTAAATTTGTACTAAAACACATGAAAGTAAATCCACAAATTTTTAGAGCCTATGACCTTCGGGGAGTGGCTAATGTCGATCTTAATCCGGAAATTGTTGAACACATCGGACGTGCTTTCGGCACATATCTTAATCGTCATGATATTAAGGATGCTGTAGTCGGTCACGACTCAAGAGAGAGCAGTCCCTCATACAGCGAGGCTCTAATCAAAGGAATTGTTTCGACAGGTACCAACGTTACGGATATCGGCCTTGCTATGGTCGGCATGTTTTATTGGTCTCAATATTATTTGAAGACAAAGGGTGGGGCATTCGTGACGGCTTCGCACAACCCTCCGCAATTCAACGGTTTTAAATTTGCCAATGATTATTCGGAAACGCTTGTGACTGATGGGATGAAAGAATTACTTCGCATGGTTGAAGAGGAAGACTACGTTGAGAGCAAAAGACTTGGGAAAGTTAGTAAGAAAGATATTCGGGAGGCGTATTACAAAGATTTGCTCTCGCGCATGGATATCAAAAAGAAATTCAGGATTGTTGTTGACCCATCGGGTACCACTTCGGGAAAGATTATGCCTGAATTGTTCAGGAAGGCTGGCATGGAGGTTGTTGAGAAAAATTGCGAGCTTGTCCCGGGATTTTACAAAGGTGCGGCCGATCCGACTGAAGCTTTGATAGCCGAGCGCCTGCGAGAAGAAGTTTTGGAAGAAAAAGCCGACCTTGGTTTCTCCTACGATTGTGATGGGGACCGCATTGGCATTGTCGATGAGAGGGGGACGATAATTTGGAACGACGTCCTCGTGGCGCTTTTTGCCATGGATGTGCTCAAGGATCACCCGGGAGACATCATCATGTTTAACACGCTCTGTTCCAAAGTTGTGCCACAAACCATTTTGAAAGCCGGCGGCAAACCTTTTATGTGGCGGACCGGCCATTCATTTCTCAAGAAAAAGAATCAGGAGGTTAAGGCGGCGTTTATCGGAGAGCTTTCGGGACATTTTTTCTTTTCCAAAGATTTCCACAATCATGACGATGGCAGTTATTCGGCGCTTCGCTTGCTTCAATATCTCTCCCGCATAAATCAGTCGCTAGGGGAGGCCATAGCCAAATTGCCGCATTATATTTCAAGCCCTGAAATAAAATTGTTTTGCGCTGATGACAAAAAAGCCGATGTTGTTGGGCGTATCAGCCCGATCCTTCGCAAGGATTATCCAAAAGCTGAAGTGATCGATGATGAGAGGGCGGGGGATGGTGTCCGTTTTGACATGCCGGACTCGATGTTTGTTGTTCGTTATTCCCAAAATGGTCCTTACCTAACCATAAAATTCGAGGCGACCACCAAAGAAAGATTTGAAGAATTGCGCCGCTATATCAGCAAGTTACTCCACTCGTTTAAAGAGGTGGATTTTGAATCAAAAATTAGCGTCAATTTAGAATTGCTAAAATAACCACATATGGAAAACAATTCGATGGAAAAAGAGATAGCGGTACCGTCTGTTGAGGATACTAAGACTAAGGAGGGAATCGAAGCGAGGACCAAAGAATGGGAAAAAATGCTTGCGGAAGTTGATTCTTGGACTGATGCTCAGGGTACGCATATTGAGCCCGGTATTAAAGAGGTGGTCGCTGGTTTCAATGTTCTTGGATTGAAGACAAAACAATCTTGCGAAGGTCATTCTAACGAAAGAGGTTTACCATATCCTTGGATCTCTTTTTCGGTTGCTGATGAGCCCGAGGAAAGATTTGTCGGGGAAAAATCTACTTTTAAGAGAGTCGCCGAGGA
This sequence comes from Candidatus Taylorbacteria bacterium RIFCSPHIGHO2_02_FULL_43_32b, assembly GCA_001820955.1. Taxonomy (GTDB): domain Bacteria; phylum Patescibacteriota; class Minisyncoccia; order Phycocordibacterales; family 2-02-FULL-43-11; genus 2-02-FULL-43-11. Next base: position 413 of record MHRK01000011.1, on the reverse strand, counting down.
AAAGAAAGCTCTTTTAGATTACGATGCGCCGTACCATGGTTTAGATGAGGAAACGTATTGGGAAGTTCAGAAAGAGGTCGTCAATAACGAAGAAACCGATGAGTATAAAAACTGGGCTGAGAAGAATAAGAAATTGTACGGAAAAACACTGAAAGCTGTGGAGTTATTCAATTCTACCCATAATTTGCCGGACAATTTGAAATTGAGAGTCAGTCAATTTTACAACCAAGGTTTCGAGTTGGCTTCCGTCGATGACGAGACGACGGTTTGGCATTGGTGAGGCCGATGAGGGGGAGCGCGCTCGACATGTTGTCGAGCTGCCTGGGAGACAAGCTGCCTAAATTCACCCCAGAGTTAGGACACTCTCACTTTTAATATTTTTAATGATACCAGAGCGTCTGGCGACCTCCAAG
>MHRK01000010.1 GCA_001820955.1 Candidatus Taylorbacteria bacterium RIFCSPHIGHO2_02_FULL_43_32b | reverse complement strand
TATTCTTTCTCTGAAATGGAACAATCCCGAGAATTGGTTTAAAACATATCTTGCTCTAGGGCGTTGAAAACAAGGGGGGGTTGGAGGGTGTGGACACTTACCTTTCGATCACTTGACACAACTTCTAAATACTGCTATCATTTAGTGAGTCAACCTTACTGTTCTCGACAAATACAATCTAAAGTAGGAGAAATCTTTTGGCAAAAAATATTATTGTCAACAATCAGTTTAATATTCAACCGTCTGACATTAACATCGGACCAGACTTTGAACACTTCTTCGACGCCTTCGGCAACATGGAAACCGAAGTATCGGCTTACTATGTGGTACGGCTTTGCCAGAAAAAGGGCGGATGGTTCCCTTTCTCTCAGGCGGAAATTGAAGAAGTCTACCAGGCGAGCGGCCATCAAGACGGTTTTATTTTCAACCGGCTCGTCGACCCGCAAGCGGTTTTGGCGAAACCTGCCGAGGAGCTCGAAAAAATGGCAACTCACGCAACCCGTTGCCGGGGTATGAATCCCATTGTTGCATCAATTTCGTACGCGATGTCGCACGGTCGACCCGAGACGATTAAATTGGGTGGCGGGTGGATCGTCCGCGACACCGAGGGGAGGTATCACGTCACCGATGAATTCGTGGTTCGTTGTTTCCAATCATCGCCGGCCCGAAGCAAAGCTGGACTGTCCACGATTTCCTAGATACGGTGTTTGAAGTACAAACACACAAAGGCTCTGCATAAATGCGGCGCCTTTTATTTTATAGAATTAATCAATCGAGATTAAAGCTGTTCATTATTCATAATTCATTTTGCGTGGCAACAAGGGTGACCCTTGCGGGCACGTTGCAAGGGTCACCCTTGTAATTCCATATTTAATTAACTTTTAATTTCCCTCCCTCCATAATTCGTAACTCATTATTCATAATTCATATTCTAGCGTCCCATGTTATATAACTGTTTAACTTTCTCCGCGCTCAATGCTCTGTTGTAAATACTCACTTCGATAACGCCCCACAGCGGTCACCAACCCTACCGCCAGCCGCAAACAGGCTCAAATCAGAAAAAAACGACCCGACGACTTACGTTTCAGATTATCGAATTTTACTATTTTTATACAAAAAAGCTTAACTACTTTTTTTCAATATACTCAAAAGCATTAACTTATTAAACGGATACTCTTTTTCTGAGTTTGGCAATTTTCTTTTTATATCTAGCACCTCAAAATCGTGCTTGGATAATATGGCTTTCAATTCTTTTTCCGTATACAACCTAATGAATATTTTTTCTTCAGGCCTCAGTGGCTCGGCAACTTCCACTTCCCCCTCTCCCTCCTGCACAATTAGTGCGAAAAGGCCTTCATTTTTAAGGTATTTTTTTATTTGTAGCAGGGTTTTTTCAAATTCCGACTGCTCAAAGTGAAATAGCGAATAACTCGCCCAAACCGCATTCGCTTTTTGGGTCGGCATAAACTTCCTAATGTCCGCAATAGTAAAGTGAATGTCCGGATAATTCTCCTTCGCTATACCAATCATTGCTTTCGACAAATCAACACCCTCTGATTCCATACCATGTTCAACGAAATATTTTGACGCGTCACCTGCACCACACCCGAGATCGACAATATGCGCGCCCCTTTTTAGACGCTTTAAAAAAGCATTCCTAAACTCCAACTCCTCGGTAGACATTTCGCTAAAGTTTTTTACGTAGTCTAATGCTACCGAATCGTATATTTTTACAGCCGATTTATTTCTGTTTTTCATGTTTCGAGTATAACAAACGCGCCTGACTACAAATTTTGAATTTATGTTTAGGTCTGTATTGCCACTGTACAGACCAGGTCTGTACAACAACAATCGTCTTACTCAAACCTGGTTTGAGTAAAATTTGCCTCGTCCCTGCCTCGCCGTCAGGCGGGCTATCTTCGCAGTAAACTGTTCCCTCGGATCACCTTGGCGGGGTATTAGGCGAGGCACCGGGAAAACTTTGCCTGCCTCGCCGTCAGGCGGGTTGGAAAGGAGCGTCCCACCGGACGCACTATTTATTATGCGGCCATTCATCCCCGCCCTAAAGGGACGGGGTATTCTGGCCGCTCCCAATAAAAAGTAAGCAACAATTGACCCCCTACTACAAAGTCATCCGGATTCACCTCTTTTTCCATTCACTCTCCTGCCGCACAAGCAAATCAGGTGCCTTGTCGGGCTCCATCATTATTTCCTCGACAATTTTTTCCATGCGTACCCCCTGAGAACCCTTTACCAACACCACATCATTTTGCAGGATCATATTTTGAATATCTTTGCCTGCGTCAACCGAATTTTCGTATTGAAAGATTTTACTTTCATCCATGCCATTTTGCATAGCCCCTTCGGCAATCTTTCTTCCGCTCTCACCAACTGTTACAAGCAAATCACAAATAGTTGACGATAGTCTGCCGATACTCTTGTGCTCATCATCTGAATGTTTGCCGAGTTCTCTCATGTCTCCGAGAACGGCAACGCGTCTACCCGCGACATTAACTTCACCTAGCGTCGCTAAAGCTTCCGCGAGCGCCGCAGGCGAAGAATTGTAGGTATCGTCGATAATTGTTGAACCTTTGATGCCGGCAATCAGTCTCATCCTACCTGGAGGTCCATGATGTTCTCGGAGTGCGCCGAGAACCGACACCACATTAAATCCGGCGGCCATTGCCGCGGCCACTGACGCCATTGCGGCGTAAATTTGCTGACGGCCGAGAGTTCCACTTTGCTTAAGCGGAAACGATTTGCCCTCGTAATTTATTTTCACGGACAATCCGCTCAGTTTTTCATTTTCATACAAGATAGTGTAATTTGAGGCGGTGACGTCGGCTCTATCACTAAAACCAAATGATATGCTTTTTTTCTTTGACACTGCGGCGATATTCGCAACAACTTCATCATCAGCATAATAAACAAGCATACCTTTCGGTTTTATCGCCTTCACTAAAAATTCTTTTTCTTTGGCAACGTCTTCCGGAGTGTCAAAAAACTCAACATGCACAGGCATTTTTCCTATCATGTTTAAAACTCCGATATCGGGCTTAATCCATTTTGTGAGCATCTCTATATCCCGCGGCCTATCGGCTCCGATTTCCAATACCATCCACTCCGCGGGTTTTCTTTCAAAAACAGCCGCGACCAGTCCGGAAATAAGCGCTATGAACCATTTCCCGATGTTATTCCAGGGGTTCTCCAGTCCTAAAATGGCAAGCGGAACTCCAATTTCACTATTGAAACTCTTCTCGCTTTTTTGCGCCGTGCTTAACTTGGAAAAAACGGAAAATATCGCGTCTTTAGTCGATGTCTTCCCTACACTTCCGGTAACCGCCACAATTTTCGGTTTCCATCGCCACAAGGCAAATCTCGCTTCAGCCTTTAAAATAAATATTATAATTTTTTTTGTTATTTTTTTCATTTTTCGCTCGCCTTAATACACTATTTCTAATTCATACCTTGCTATCTGTCAGGCGGTATTTCGTAGTAATTGATCAAAAACTTCACTATATTGATAAATGGAATCGTTAGCGTATTTGAGGCGTAATCGGCATTTGGCTCAACCGTGTAAAGAAAAATAATAAACTTGGGATCATAGGCCGGAAAATAGCCGAAAAACGAATGCAGATAGCGATCCGGATAATAGCCGCCGCCCTCTTTATTTGCAATCTGGGCAGTTCCGGTTTTCGCGGCCACACTGTAATGCTCCATCTTAACCGTACCTCCCTTTAACGCTTTGTCCACAACCTCGACCAGCATCCTGGTTATTTCTTCTGATGTTTCTTTAGATATCACACGCTTCATTTCTTCCGGCGTAACCACGATTTTTTTGGAAAATCCGAGATCATACTTGATTTCTTTTACTACGTGGGGATTTGGCAAAAAACCTCCATTTCCAAGTGCCGAGAGGGCTCTCGTCATGGCGATTGGGGTCACGGCTATACCCTGACCGAAAGAGGCGTTCGCCAATTCCACATCGCCTCCTTTTTCCAAATTTTTAAGCAAGCCGGCGGCCTCGCTTGGTAAGTCAACCCCTGTCTCATCACCAAGACCAAACTCCCGAATATAATGCTCAAATTTTTTCTTACCCATTTTAAGCGCAATTGTTGCCACTCCCGTATTGAGCGATTGACTTAAAACTTCCTGCATCGAAACTACGCCTCGGCCAACTTTGTCGAAATTATATATGGTCCTGTTGCCCACCTTTAAAAAACCTTCATCTCTGTAAGTTGTACTAGCTGTAAAGAGATGCGAATCTATGCCGGCGGCTACGGTTAAAGGCTTTACGATTGAACCCATTTCATAAACACCTTCAACCAAGGAATTGGAAAAGACGCTCACATTTTTTTCCTCGCCGTATTTGTTCGGATTAAAGTCGGGATTGACTGCGGCGGCAATAATTTCCCCGGTAACCGGATTCATAATAATGCCTCCCGAAATTTTTGAACCGAATTCTTCGCTAACCTTCTCCAATTCCTCTTCAAGCATTCTCTCTGACGCCGGGTCTATTGTTGTAACAATATCTGCTTCGAGTTCACCTCCGCCTTTCTTAAATTTTTCAGCGTTTGAAAATATTTCGACAAAAAAATTTTTTTCCGAACCTCTATCCTCTTTTTTTAAGTTGTCATCGTAATATCGCTCCAAGCCATATCGGCCTTCGATGGAATCTCCGTTATAACCCACAAAACCGATAATATGTGAAGCAAGATTGTCCGATGGATAGACACGCCACTGCTCCTTGTACAATCCGACACCTTTAATTTTAAGATCCGCAATTTTTTTCGTTTCATTTTCACCAAGTCTTCTTGCCAACTCTTCATATGGATCGCCTAGACGACTGGCTTTTTTCAAAAAAATATCTTTATCCAGGGGAACAATCGCGGATAACTTTTCGTAGACTTCGTTCGCCTCCGGCAGAAGACTGGGGTTAATACTTAAAATATGCCCCGACATTAAAGTAGCGGCACTCGCAAGCTCGTTATTTTTTCCGGAATAGTAGATAGTGCCTCTCGAAAAAATTGGAGGACTGCCGTTAAAAATTTCGCTATTCGCTTTTTCCCGATAGGTGTCCCCGTAAACAATTTGCAAAAAATAAAGCCGACCAACGCAAAGAAGGGCAACAAGAAAAAGTATGACATACAAAAATCGTACCCTACGTTCAAAGTTAGACTTCATGAGTCTTTAGGTGGTCTCCAATTATCCATAACTTTGCGTAACTAAATTTCGCTTATACCTTGAGCGGAAGCCGCAGAGAGAGGCGCGGCATTGATATATTTAACTCTCGACGGCTCCGAAAAACCCTTTGACGCCGCCAACTTTGCCGTAATTTTGCTCTCAAGTAAAGACAGCTTGGATTCGTGCTCAGAAACCCTTAGCGACACTTCTTTAATCTTCTCTTCGCTGCTCGATCTCGCGGCAGTGTTATATACGGTAAAACTAGTCAGGGCGACATAACCGATAAGAGCAATCGCAATAATGAGAATACTAAAAGGCATTGAAAGCCTGGCGTATTCGGGAATACTCAAAACGCGGGCTTTTGATTTTCTGAGTGGTTCCGCTGTAATTTTGCGTTTTCTAATCATTTTTTAAAATATTTAACTTGAAATTTTTTGAAAAGTTCTTAGCTTTGCGCTTCTCGACCTTGGATTTGAGGTGATTTCTTCGGCTGATGCAATCACCGGCTTTTTGTGCAATATCTTTAAGTCTGTTTTATTATTTTTTCCAAACGTTTTTACGATTCTATCCTCGAGACTATGGAACGAAATTACCGATATTCTTCCGTCTGGCTTCAGAAATTCAAGCATCTTTGGCAGTGTTTCAAGGAGCGCGCCCAGCTCGTCGTTAACGGTTATTCGAAGGGCTTGAAAACTTTTGGTTGCTGGATGAATTTTTCCTCGTCTCCCTACCGCCCTCGTAATAATTTCCGAAAGTAAAAGTGAATTATCAATGTTTCCCATCTTCCTCGCCTCGACTATGGCTTTTGCGATTTTTTTTGAATGCTTTTCCTCGCCATAATTTCTAATGATTGTTTCAATATTTTTTTCATCCCAATTATTTACGATATATCGAGCAGTTAAATCTCCGTCCTTCGGACTATCATCAAGTGTCATGAGAAGAGGTTCGGCTCTTTGGAACGAAAACCCTCTTCCCTGCCCATCATCATTCCCGTCCATTTGATTTGACGAAAAACCAAGATCAAGCAGAAAGGCGTCCACCTTCTTTATTCCATAATCGATCAACACCGATTCAAAATTTCGATAATCGGATTTTTTGAGAATTATTTTGGCGTCTAGATCTTTAAGATTTTCTGCCGCGGTTTTGATCGCACTCGCGTCTCTATCTAAGCCGACAATCGTAATTGGTCCCTCCGCATGCAGGGCCAAAGCTCTTGAATGACCGCCGCCTCCCAACGTTCCATCGACGAGAACCCCGCCTTTTCTGATCAGTAAATCGTTTATTACTTCATTTAAAAGAACCGGTATGTGTGCCATGCCTATTATCTATTTCCAAATTCCCCAATTCCCAAACGATGAGAGGCCTTTGATTGCAAATTTTTTCTGATTTCGGACACTGACATTTCCGTATTTTTGGGTTAATTAGTAATGGATAATTTAGGCTTTATAAAATGCCAATTTGTCCCAACCTCTCAGCCAATTGGTCAGCCTTTCTTTCGACAACCCCTCTATACTCATGCCAAATCTTTTCATCCCATAATTCCAAGCGATTTTTGACCCCGACGACGGCAACTTTGCCGGTCATTTTGGCCATTGATTTCAAGAAATCCGGAACCAAAATTCTGCCTATGCTATCGATTTCCGCTTCGACAGCACCTCCAAACATGCGACGATTAAAACCTCGATTATCCGATTGAAGCATACTGCCCTCCGATCCTGAAAGATGCTCCGCTATTCGGACCCACTCCTTTTCCGCAAAAATAAAAAGACACCCATCAAGACCAGGGGTAACAACAACTTTTTTACCGAGTTCATGGCGAAACTTGGCCGGAAGAGACAGTCGGTTCTTTTCGTCTATAGCATGAATGTATTCACCGATGAGCATGGAAATATTAAAAAATGAATCGGGAATTATGTATAAATTTTTATTTTTTTATGACCAGAACTTTTTCCTTCGTTTTTAGTTGAATGGTCGAAACATAAACCGAAACGAAGTAGCTCCTTTTGTTGAACTTTACCCGATATACTTCTTTCCTTATGAATTTTTTCATTTTGATTTTTAAATTTTACATTTTACATTTGCTTACGTTTCCCACTATTTCCCACTTACCTACTATTATATAACACCTGATACCACTTGAACATTACTTTTTACCACGGAACTGTGGATAACTTTCTGGTTTGATATGCGTTCAAAAAGCAGGCAAACAAAAGAAAAAAGCGAGGTTTGCCCCCGCTTGGTTAAATTGCTACCTCTACTGCATATCACCGATCTTTGACTTAAAAATACAAACTTGCTCGCGAAATACTGTTTGAAGCTCCTTTGTAGCCTCAAGAAGAGGTTCTCTCAGCATTCCAGAATCAAGACCCATGAATTTCATTAGGCATTTAATGCCAACAGGATTGCGCTCCTTAAACAGAAGCTTGATTATAGGATAGGCATTCTCAAACCTTTTTAATGCTATATGCGGCAAAGAATTCCGGTCTTGCCACATCAATACCCAATATTCAGGATAGGCGTTTGAAAAAACGCTAATCAGCCCCTGCGCACCCAAAGTTGAAAATGGCAAAACGAGAGCATCGTCACCACAGAGAATAATAAACTCTCTGCCGTTGAACACCCGCCTCAGTTCTGTAACCCTCTCAACGCTTCCGGAAGCCTCCTTGATACCGATAATTGACGGACACTCTTGTGTAAGAGCAAAAACTTCTTTTGCCCCCATATCGGTACCCTTACCCGTACGATCCGGAATGTTGTATAAAATGACAGGCTTATCCGTGCAATTTGCTATGGCGCAAAAGTGAGCCCTCCGACTACGTTCATCCGGCCGATTGTAATACGGCACAACGTGAAGTGTCGCGTCCGCACCGCAATCAACCGACGCCTTCGTTAAAATCACTGCGTCTTTTGTACAATTCGAGCCGGCACCAGCAATAACCGGAACACGCCCAGCCGCAACATCTACACAAGTGCGAATTAGCATCACCTGCTCCGTAATCTCCAGAGTCGGAGCTTCCCCTGTCGTACCACAAGGCACTAAACCGGCAATACCAGACCGGATTTGCCTATCAACTTGCATTTTAAATCTTTCGAGATCGATTTTCGTTCCTCGATCGCAAAACGGTGAAATTAAAGCGGTAATTATACCGCCTATTTTTAGGTTTTTTCTTGTCATAGAACAATGTTCCTTTCCTCAAACCACCCTACCAAACCACAAGGCCGTGTCAACAAACACGATTTTCAAATGAAATCGACATTAAAATTTACCTATCTTTAACCGGCCTAAACAGGGGAAAAACGTTTTTTTTAATCTTTGAAATTCTGATGCAAAAAACAACGATTGTCCGCATTTTTTACTTTCTCAAACAATTCGTTCACATGTACGCAAAAACAAATGCGAACCGACAAACTCTGTAGTAGCGCATATAGAAAAATTTTATCAATTGTCACCAAACTTGGACGATCGTCCAAGTTTGGTGACATGAATTTTGGCCGGATTTATAGGATTCCCAAGTAAAGCTTTCTGACAGTTTTTAAAATATAGTGGCCTGCCTTTCAGTACACGCAATCGGGCGAGGTGAAGAGAAGAATACGAGGCCCTAAAGGACTGTGTTTTGTACTTACGCGGTAACGTGAACAAAACGGGAGCATATCGAGACATGTCGAGATTTTTGCTCAAAATCGTGGCCTGAGATTGCATAGGATTGCCGGCAATGATTAGTTGGAAATGGTATTAGATGATTGAAGTTAGAGGCTTCGAGTGCCGGGGTTACTTGGCAAACATATCCTTACTAGCGCTATTAAATACCCTTGGCCTACAGAGGGGTCAAAGAAAAAAATAGAAACGTTCACTCCTGTCCCTCACTTATCTCTCACCAAGAGGCCTCATGAGCGGAAACAATTGTGTCTCACGAATCGGTTTTCCTTCAAAAAATGCAAAAACCCTTTCTCCAAAACCGAAACCGCAAGCTGGAGGCATTCCATATTCCAGCATTTCAACGAATTCAAAATCTGGCATCATGGCTTCCTCGTCTCCCCTGTCGATAAGTTTTTGTTGTTCTTCAAATCTTGCTCTCTGATCTATTGGATCATTCAGCTCCGAATAGCCCCTTCCAGCTTCGCTACCGGCAATAAGTGGCTGGAACATTGACACGCGGCCGGGAGCCGAAGGATTAAGTTTGGAAAGCGGAGCAACAATAGCAGGATGATTAACAAGAAATGCCGGACCGGCAATTTTCTTTCTGCAATATTTCCACAATGAATCTATGAGGCGCTCGCGATTTGTACCCGTATAATTGACTCCGAGTTCTTTGAGCTTGGCAATCATCTCTTCGTTCTTGGCCTCTAAAACGTCAACCCCTGTTATTTCTTTTGTCTTTGAAACATAATCGATTTCTTGCCACTCATCATTCAAATCAAATTGAAAGCCGTTAGCCGAAAATTTGGTTTTTCCATAAACTTCATTCGCAATTGTTCTATACAAATCCTTCACAAGCTCCATACCCGCCTTCGCATCGGCGTAAGCCATGTAAAATTCCATATTGGTAAACTCCTGCAGGTGCTCTGGGCTAGTTCCTTCGTTTCGATATACTCTGCCTATCTCAAACGTTTTCGGAAATCCGGCAGACATTAGACGCTTCTGCCAAAGCTCACCGACCGAGATGCGCAAAAATAAATCGATGTCGAAATCGTTGTGATGAGTTTTAAAAGGCCGAGCCTCAGCACCCCCCGTTGTGATCTCAAGAGTCGGAGTTTCAACTTCCAAAAAGCCTTTCTCCTTAAGGAATTTTCTTGTAACATCCCAAAATTTAGCCTTTCTAATGAATAGCTGCTGAAGTTCATTATCGGTCAAAATATCAAGATATCGTAAACGAAGTCTTTCCTCTTTGTCCTGCAATCCTTCCCATTTGTCAGGAAGCGGACGCAAAGACTTCGTGAGCATTGTCCACTTTTTTGCCAGCAAAGTTTTCTCACCTCGCTTTGAAATAAAAAGCGAACCTTCCAGTTCAACAAAATCTCCCATATCAACCGCATCACAAAAAAGTGAAAACGCCATTTCTCCGACTTCGTCCTTTTTGGCCAAACCCTGAAACTTGCTCGTACCGTCGTAAAGATCACAAAACGCGAGCGCGCCTTGAGTCCGGAGCGCCATAATTCGCCCGGCCAGTACAATGCTCTTTTCATTTTTCAAGTCTTCGAACTTATCGACAACTTGTCTTAACGAATACTGCCTGTTTGAAGAAGTGGGATACGGGTTTATACCGCTGTCCTTTAATAGTTGGAGTTTCTTTAATCTTATTTCTCGTAATTCATCTATCGAGCTCATTTTTTTTAATTCTACTTCACATCCACAATTGTATACTTTGATGCCCCCTTTGGGGTATTAACCGAAATTTTTTCGCCCTTGGATTTGCCGATAACAGCGGCACCAAGAGGTGAGGACGATGAAATTTTACCCAATCCCAAATCGGCTTCCTCGGAACCTACTATCGTATAAACGACATCATCTTTAGACCCCAATTTTTGGAGCACAACGGTGGAGCCGATATCGATATCGCTCCCGTGTTTTTCTCCGGAAACGATGACCGCCGATTTCAGTAACGCTTCCAGCTTAGCTATTCTGTCTTCGAGCTCTGCCTGCATCGCCCTCGCCTCATGATATTCAGCGTTTTCGGAAAGATCGCCTAAAGATTTAGAGTATTCCAAACTTTCTGCTATTTCCTTCCTTTTTTCGGTTTTCAGCATACCGAGCTCCTTTTCCAACTCATCGAACTTTTCCCTCGTTAAATATGATTCTTTATCGCTCATATACGTTTTTATAGTCAGTAAATCGATTAGACGGCAATTATAGCCCCATATTTGGCTACAGTCAACAAAAAAGTACGTAAGTGTCCACACCCTCCAACCCCCCCCCTTGTTTTCAACGCCCTAGAGCAAGATATGTTTTAAACC
>MHRK01000009.1 GCA_001820955.1 Candidatus Taylorbacteria bacterium RIFCSPHIGHO2_02_FULL_43_32b | reverse complement strand
TTATCTTTGTCCCCAAAGAATCTGCACAAATTCAAACCTGACAAAATGCTCCAATTACAACTTGCGGGAGTTTAGTGGGACAGCAATGAGCGTCAATATACGAGCTTGACAAAAGCCCATGTTTTGGTATATAATATAGTGGTGAAAAATGGCTATAAATATGGCCTTTTCGCCACCAAATATGCAAAAAAACACATTTTTAAGTCTAGTTTGTTTAATAGTAGTTGTTGGAATTTCATCCATATGTTCTTTTGTTGTGCCTCAAAAAACCGCGGAAGCTGTTACTTATAGACAGGGACAGACTTTCGTCGTTAACCCTTTTAACTTGAATTATGGAGTTAATCCAAATGATCCGAATTTGCCAGAGTATGAGAAAGCGGGAGTGCTAAATCAAAGAATTTCCGGTAATTATTCGCAATATTTGCCTAATAAACAGAGCACGAACGTGAAAATTGTGTACTGGGATAGGCCGGTTACATTTTACGGGGTTCCGCCAAGTCCAACTCATGGCGCCGCGGCAGTTACGCCGACACCGCCAGGAAAACCAGGCATATATTACGATGATTTAATGAGTGCGGGAGGGCCTGTGTACGTGAGTGGTTCCAATTATGGAAATGGCCGACCTGTTGGTCGTGCCGTGGGCACTACCGGAGGAAGAGCGATTGTTCCTCAGTATTCTTATAGGTAATACCATCTCTAATTAACGCTTTCACAGTTAACGAATTTCTGAATTTTGGGCGAAAAACGAGTTGGAGCGCAAGTCATATCGAGATATGGCGAGCGGGAAACGAAGTTTTGTAGCCTGCCTGCCCGCCTGCACGGCCAGGCGCAGGCAGGCCAAAATTCGGGAATTCGTGTGAAATGATTAATTAGAGATGGTATAAGTCCAAGAAACTTAACTTATGAATTTCAGCGGGCAAAAAAATAATATGGCGACAGGACTGGCGGTTGTACTGCCGGTCGTTTTCGCCTTTAGTTTCTTTTTGCCGGTTCTCGTTTGGAGCCAAAGTAATTTATATTCGGGGGAAGTTTTGACAAAGGGCGATATGCTTAAGGGATTGTCGCTTAGCATGAACGAACTTTATACGGGACAAACTGTTGATGGCGGTGATAACCTTGCCGCTTCAGCAGTTCTAAATGGCGACAATTTGACCGGCTCCACAATAAATGCGGGTGACGGTTATTCCTTTGAGACTGCCGGGATTGGTACGAATATAACAGATGACGTAGTCAAGGTTGGTGAAAATTATTCCGGGTCGCCTGTCTTGGTCGCCGATAACGTGGCGGGCAATACCGTAGAGGCGGGCTCTAATTATTCCGGCCTCATGGGAAGCGGTAGTGATTTGTTTGGCGGTAGTACAGTATCGAACGGTCTTTTGATTAGTGGAAATTCGTATTCATCTTTTGATTCGTACAACGGTTATGCCTATTCAAATGGCGAAAATTTGGCTGCAGGAAGTGTTGCTTCGACTCTAGAAGTTACAGGTCAAACAGTGAACGCCGGAGGATTTTACGGTGGTCAGAATTATGAAACTCAAAATCTTTATTCGGGTTCGAATATATCTCTCGGCTCAAATGTCGCGCCGAACACCGTAAGTACAGGCGATAATTACTCTTTTTATAACTATACTTCCGGCCAAAATTACACAGGCGATAATTACGTTATTGCCGAAAACTCGAGCGCGAACACTTACGGGGCCGGCTATATCTATAACGGATCAAATTATAATGCCGGAGTGAATTATGTCGGAGACACTTCTGTCGCGGGCGATAAATACGCGGGGGATAATTACACCTCAAATGAATTTTACTCAGGAAACGCAGTCTCGACTAACGAATTGTACTCCGGAATCACTTACCAAAATGGCGGAATGTACAGCGCTCCGACTTTGAATTTGTATGACAACTATTATTCAAATACTTATGAGTCCGGAGAAAATTATTCCGCGGGGAACTTTTATACCGGCAATACTGTTGGAGCCGGTCAAAATTACGCTCATAACACCTATGCTCTCGCCCAAAACTATGAAGGATTAAATTATAGCGCGGGTCAAAACTATTCGGCATTAGTTTACGGTGGTAACACATACGCCGCGGGAGAGAATTTGGCCGGTTCTGCGTACGGCATCGGAACAAATTACGCGAGTAATACTTTTGTCTTCCGTGACAATTATACCGGCAACACTTTTGCGCTTGGTCAGAACTACAATGGTTTGGTTTACTCGGGTAATACGTATAATTCAGGTGTAAATTACGCCGGCAATACATATTCAGTTGGAGATAATTATACCGGTAATGCTTACACGGCGGGTCAAAATTACGCGGCAGATACATATTCGACTGGAGATTTTTATTCAGGTAATACTTACAACGCGGGAGATAATTACGCCGGTAACACATACGGAGTTGGAGGCAATTACGCTGGAGACAGTTACACGGCGGGTCAAAATTATTCCGGAGGGACATATGGCCTAGGTTCGAATTATGCCGCTAACACTTATAGTGCAGGCAATAATTACGTCGCCTCAACTTACAATAGCGGACAAAATTACTCAGCAGAAACATACGCGAGTGATACTTACAACGCGGGAGGAAATTATACAGGTGCCACATATCACATAGGTACGAATTACAGTGCTAGCACGTTTAACGTGGGAGAAAGTTATGCCGGCCTTACATATTCGGGAAATACCTACGCTCTCGGACAAAACTATGCCGCCTATACGTATAACGCGGGAAATAATTATGCTGGAATGACTTACACTGCCGGAGCAAATTATGCGGGTTCAAATTATGCAGGTAGCACTTATGGTATTGGTGCAAGTTACGTCGGTGACACTTTTTCGCTTGGTCAAAACTACTCGGGTTTAACTTATGCAGAAAGCACTTATAACGCAGGACAAAATTATTCCGGAGATACATATTCAATCGGAAACTTATACGCGGCAAACACATACTCACTTGGCCAAAACTACGCGGGATTAACATATGCCGGATCGACGTATTCAGCGGGTACGAATTACGCGGCTTTAACTTACTCGGCCAATACTTATAATGCCGGTCTGAATTACGCTGGACAAACATATGCGGCCCATACTTATAGTGTTGGAGAAAGTTATGCGGCGAACACCTACATTGCCGGAGGAAATTATGCAGGCGGTACATATTCGTCGGGTGCAAATTATGCAGGTCTAACTTATGCCGCCTCGACATATACCATCGGAGAGAATTATTCTGGTTTAACATTTGCCGGGGGAACTTACACCGCCGGAAATAATTACGCCGGTAATACTTATTCGATCGGTCAAAGTTACTCCGGCTTAACATACGCGGGAAGTACTTATAACGCCGGCGGTTCATACGCGGCAAATACTTACATTGGAGGAGCGAGCTATGCAGGCAACACATATACCGCGGGAGACAGTTACGTTGGCCAAACGTATGCCGCTTTCACTTACACGGCCGGGCAAACTTATGCCGCCAATACTTATAGTGCAGGCGAAAGTTATACGGGCCAAACATATGCCGGAATGACATATTCAGCGGGTACGAATTATGCCGCTTTAACGTACGCGGCCCAAACTTATACTTTCGGTCAAAATTACGCGGCTCTAACCTATGCCGCCAATACCTATAGTGTTGGCGCAAATTACGCGGGACAAACCTACGCAGGAAATACATACACGATAGGTCAAAACTATTCCGCATTGACCTACGCTGGAGCGACATACAATACGGGTACGAGCTATGCTGGTGCAACCTACGCCGCCAAAACTTATACACTCGGGCAAAACTATGCGGGATTAACATATGCCGGAATGACATATTCAGCGGGTACGAATTACGCCGCTTTAACTTACGCCGCCAAAACTTATACACTTGGTGAAAGCTATGCAGGCCTAACATACGCTGCCAAAACCTACACTGCTGGTGCAAGTTACGCTGGTGCGACTTACGCCGCTCACACTTATACTTTGGGCGAAAGTTATGCGGGATTAACGTACGCGGGCTATACCTATACTGCGGGATTGAATTACGCAGGCTTAACATATAATGGACAGACGTACACCTTCGGTCAAAACTATGCCGGCTTAACATACGCGGGAAGTACCTATAACGCCGGCGGTTCATACGCGGCAAATACTTACATTGCAGGCGAGAGTTATGCGGGATTGACATACGCCGGAATGACATATACCGCGGGAAATTCGTATGCCGGTAGAATGTATACGGCTGGTCAAAATTACGCAGGTCAAACTTATGCTGGTTCCACTTTTACTGCGAGTCAATCGTACAGCGGAAATACTTATACAGCCGGGGCTTCATATGCCGGCAAAACGTATGCCGCTCTAACTTATGCCGGCGGAACATATACCGCCGGAAGAAGTTACGCTGGAGGGACATACGCCGGCAATGTTTTTACCGCTGGAAGCGCTTACAGCGGGGATACTTTTGCGGGCTACACTTACACAACGGATTTATCTCTTAGAGGTAATACATTTACAGCGGGGGTATCTTATGCCGGCAAAACATACGTTGGGCAAACATACACGGCAGGGGACAGTTACGCAGGGGCTACTTACGCCGGGCAAACCTATACCGCGGGAGATTCGTATACTGCGGCAACTTACGCGCTAAAAACATACACGGCAGGAGATTCATATGTCGGTCAAGTAGTTACTGCAGGAGCATCTTATGCTGGAGAAACATATGCCGGAGAAACCTACAGGGGTGCTTCTTATACTGCCGGTGATTCTTATGCCGGCAATACTTACGCGGGACAAAGCTACACGGGAGGGGATAGTTACGCGGGGACTACTTACGCCGGACAATCATACACTGCGGGAGATTCGTATGCGGGAGAAACATATGCGGGTCAATCGTATACGGCAGGTGATTCTTACGCGGGAAATACTTATGCAGGTCAGTCTTACAGCGCGGCTGATTCCTACGCGGGAACAAGTTATGACGGTACGTCATATACGGCCGGAGGTACTTACGCGGGAGCGACATACACCGGCAATTCTTACGCGGGTAATACTTATACCGGAGATACGTACGCTGGAAATACATATTCAGCCGGTACGTCATACGGCGCAAGTACATATTCCGCTCAAACATACGCGGGACAGACTTATGCGGCCAGAACTTACACCACTACTACTCGCGTCAGACAGCCAAGGCCAAATCCGGCTCCCGCACCTGTACCGGCTCCTGTACCAAGCTACAGATGTGAACCTTATCTAAAGGCCTACATAGGTTGTGGAAAGGGTAATGACTCCGGAGAGATCATCAAATTGCAGAAATTCTTGAGGGATTATGAGGGCGAGCGAATTGAAATAACGGGTACTTACAATTCGGAAACCATAGAGGCGGTTAAGCGGTTCCAGCAAAAATATTATATGGATGTATTAAGAGATAGCTGGGGTCTCGAATGTACGACAGGTTGTGTCTATATTACGACTCTAACGAAAATCAATGACATTGTATGTAAGACGCAGACTGATTTCGCCAAGATTCCTCTCCCAAATCCGAGGCCGAAATTCTATTGTCCCGATGATGGATACGCTGATACAAAAAAGAGAAGTGACTGTGTTGAAGTAACTCATGTTATCGTTAGCCAAGGGCCGGTTACTTCGAGCGTATCATCCTCGATTTCTTCAGTCGGAACATACTCGTCTCACATGGTGGAAAAAACCAAAGGCTTCTGGAGAAATATCATTAGTAAATAATATAGCGGTCTCCTGTCTAAAAGAGCAACATAATCGGCCCTTTTGGGTCGGTTTTGTTGTCCACAAATCTCTCCATTGCAAACTGTGCAAGCCTGTTTTACTATCAGTTGAGATAAACACTTAGAGCTTATGTCTTTGGCACTATCGATAATCAAGCATAAATGTCCCCAAAAAATTAAAATAGCAACGGAATTGATTTCCACACTTACCTTGATGGGGTACGGACATCGTGAACGAGCCGAATTTTGCGCGAAGTGCGTGGATCAAGATGGCAAGTTCTTAAAAACGTTTGAAGAGACGCAAAAAAGGGGCCGTCTCGATGTTGAGCAGCTGGTTTTAAAAGCTGCTGACCACGCTAAAATTGCGAGACCTCCTCAAATCGGCAATTCCTCGATCGGAGGGAAGAGTCGCGGGCAATTAGCCAGCTTTTTTCCAAAGTGGTTAACCTCGATTTTTAGTTAAACCAGGCAACTTATACTATCCCCAAGTAAGGCTTTCTGATAGCGTTTGAAATCTCGTGGCGAGATGAAGAGAAAAATACGAGGAATATCGAGATATGTCGAGAATTTTTCTCAAAATCGTAGCCCGAGATTGCAAAGGATTGTCGGAAATGATTAGTTGGGGTTGGTATTAGCTTGGTTTTTTTCTTCTAATTTAATTTCCTTTTTTTATAATGGTCAAAAATGATCAGCTGACGATGATATAAAATAGATATTGCAAACGTCAAGTTGTTGTACGTTTGGCCTAAGGGTATCCTTGTACATAGGAGGTTCTAGAATGAGCAAGGACAATGTGGAGGCACCTGCAATAATTCTTAAGAGAAAGTTTCCGGAGTGTTCCGATGATGATATTGCTGATTTGGCAAAAGTTGTTGAATCGCTTGGCTTCGATAAAGAGTCCACGGCAGAGTTCTGCTATTTTTGCGCGGATAAAGCTCTCTTAGTGTCTCTTCGGCATCAGCCAAAAGAACATCATGAGGCAATTCTTCGTCGGATCGCGGATGTAAAAAATATTCGCGTGACTTACAGAGAGGTGATTCCTATTGTCCGACAGCCCATCTATAGGGTGAGTAAGTTTAAGCTTTTTCTGAATTTTATGAAAAGGATAATAGGATATTCGGGCTAAGCACGTCGGTGCTTGGCTTTTTTATCCGACACGGTTTGTATTACTATTTTTTGTTATACTGTGCTTATGTCTCAAATGGCTTTATATCGAAAATATCGGCCGACTAAATTTTCCGATCTTTTGGAGAGGGGAAACGTTGCCGACGCTCTAGAAAGTTCCATAAAAGAGGGGAGAATATCTCATGCCTATTTATTTTCGGGGGGAAGGGGAACGGGCAAAACAAGCATTGCTCGAATATTTGCCAAGGCTCTTCAAACTGATCAGAGCGATATTTATGAGATGGACGCCGCGTCAAACCGAGGTATAGATGAAGTGCGCGCACTTCGGGAAGCGGTGCACACCCTGCCGTATCGTTCAAAATACAAGGTCTATATTATTGACGAAGTGCATATGATGTCCAAAGATGCTTTTAACGCGCTTTTAAAGACTTTGGAGGAGCCGCCGTCGCACGTTATTTTTATTTTGGCAACAACAGATCCCGAGAAGTTACCTGATACCGTCATTTCGCGCTGTCAGCATTTTAAATTTAAAAAGCCGAGCGAGAAAACACTTCGCGATATGGTTATTAGTGTCGGGAAGGGGGAAGGTTTTGTTGTCGAAAATGGGGGTGCGGAGCTTATGGCTATTTTAGGTGACGGATCTTTTCGCGATACTTTGGGTATACTGCAAAAAGTTATAAGTTTTGCTTCAGAGAAAAAAGTTACCGAAAAGCATGTTTTGGAAGTCACTGGCGCGCCTTCGTCCGCCATCGTCAACAGTATTATTGAGGGTATCGAAAATGCAAAAGTGGAGGATGTACTCCTATCTATAAGGGAGGCGTCTGAGAGTAATTCAGATATGAAATCATTGGCAAAATTGGTAATAAGGAAAGTGCGTGCGGTCATGCTTTTGCGCTACGCGCCGACTATGGAAAAGTCCATCAAAGAGGAATATTCTGAGCACGATTTCGTTTTGCTCCAAAAGCTGTCACAGTCAAAATCAAGTCGTCTCGGGGCGCGTTCGCTTTCTCGATTGCTTGTGGCGTATGAAGAGTCTGGACGGTCTCACTTGCCCCAGCTTTCACTCGAATTGGCGGCAATAGAGTTGTGCGCCAATGTGAAGGAAGTTGGTTCGACGTAAAGATGAAATTAGATTTTGTCACTATCTCAGCCGGACTTTGCAGTATTCGTGGAATTTGAGATTGATTCGGCATGAGAGCGTTGACTGTCGGGGGTAGGGGGAAAAAATTATGACACAAAACTTAAGGAAAGAATAGATTACTTGAATCGTCTTATATTTACCGCATAAATGAGGATATTAGGGCGGTGAAACGAGTTTTGAACTATGCTGAACATAAAATAGCAGAGAGACTCTTATTAGGAAAAATATTATAAAATAATAACTGTAATTATATGAAAATATTAACGAGATTAAGTTTTGCTTTTTTTGCGACACTTATTTTTGTTTCTCCGCTTTTTGTGAATGCAGACAACGAAAGGTTGGATAACAAAATCAAGCGCTCTCTTGGGCGTGGCATGTCCGGTGCCGACGTTACATTGCTCCAGCAAATATTGGCGGGGGACAAGAAGATTTATCCCGAGGGTTTGGTGACGGGATACTATGGAGCTTTGACTGAAAAAGCCGTCAAGCAATTTCAGAAAAAGTACAACATTTCGCAGGTTGGAATTGTTGGCCCTATGACTTTGGGCAAGCTAACCCAAATTACTCTTACATATCAAAATGGCAGTACCACCACTATAAAAATTGTGTCGCCTGGTGGCATATTCTCAAAAAACAACAGTTCCGATGATGATGGTGATGATGATGACAAAAAGAATAATCGAGTTCAAAAGTTGCTTTCTGACCATAAAGTTTTGATTTGTCACAAAAATACGGAAACAGAAAGTGTTGACTATCACGCGCTTATCGCGCACATAAATCATGGAGATCGTGTTGGTGCTTGTAACGGTGTTCCTCCTGTTTCAACAACGACTTTATCCATTTCTCTTCTCGGGGCGGCTCCGATTGTGGATGGCGCTACGATAACTTGGCAGACAAACCTAAGTTCTGATTCGACTGTTTGGTATGCCTCGTCGACTCCGATTTTGGATACAGTCGGGGCGTTAAAGGTTGTTAACCCATCGCTTGTCACAAATCACAGTGTTTCGTTGACCGGGCTCAATCCTAATGAAACTTATTTCTACAAAGTCGTCTCGAGGAATTCGGAAGGAAAAACAGCCACAAGTTCAGTAATGTCTTTTACCACAAGTTCTACTGATACGACTGCGCCAATAGTATATGGTGTTACTGCTAATCCCGCGATTGGAAGCGCCAATATTTCCTGGCTAACGAACGAACCAACTAAGTCTAAAATTTGGTACAGCACTATGGTGGATATAATGTCTGACCCAAACCGCAAGTCTCTCGAGGATTTGAGTCTTTTGACTTCGCACTCACTAAATCTGACACCTCTTTCACAGAATACTTTATATCGATTTCTAATCGTTTCGACTGACGCGGCGGGAAACGTGGCGACATCTTCGAGCAATCTCTACGCTTTCTCCACAGGGACATTTACTCTAACCGCAATTAGCGCGACCCCTGCGATTACCACTGCCAATGTTGCATGGACTACTTCCTCTGCCTCGGACACAAAGGTCTATTACGCGACATCGACTCCGGTTTTGACTGCACTCTCTATGCAGTTAGTTAGCGACGCAGGTATGGTAACAAATCACAGCATATCGCTTACTGGTTTGGTTGCGAGCACCACTTACTATTACCTTGCCGTATCAAAGGATGCCTTCGGTAATGTTGCGACAAGCACTGAACAAATGTTTACGACGTTATAATCATCAGCGTCGGGTACAGAAAAACCACTTCCTCTCAAGGGAAGTGGTTTTTCTTTATTTTACATAAGCGACAAATCAGTTTATAGACTGTAAAATTAATGTGTTGACGTTGCCGATCGTCACATTAATTATCCTTTGATTATTGCCGTTCTGGTTTTATCCAACTCTGCATAAGGCTACGGAATATTATCTGATTATCTAATAATTTTTGAGCAGTATCTAAATTTTATGCTAAAAAAAATTGACCATATTCTAAATGGCATAACGATGTATCGACTCGTGCTTTATGTACTCATGGCACATGCGCTTTTATCTTACATCTTGAGTTTATTATCCATTCATCCGTACAGGTTTTTGCCGATGTTCGTATCCAGTATAGTCATTGTTGGCGCGTGCTTTATTTTTAACGTTTTATTTTCATACTTATGGAAAATTCCCGCAAACATAGAATCAGTTTACATTACAGCGCTTATTGTTTTTCTCATCTTTGCGCCTCCCAACAACTCTCTAACAATCGCTTTTTTCGGTTCGGCCATTTTAGTTTCCTTTCTTGCAATTTTATCAAAGTTTATTTTAGTCAGGCACAGGAGACATATATTTAATCCGGCGGCAATAGGCTTTGTTCTATTGTATTTTTTTACCGGACAAACGGCTTCGTGGTATGTGGGCGGAGATTGGCGTCTTGCCGTGCTGACTATACTTTGCGGTTTTCTGGTAGTCAGAAAAATAAGGCGTTTTGATTTAGTTGTACCTTTTTTTGCGTCGGTGTTTGCGTTGATGTTCATAATATCAAAGGGGAGCGGTACCGATTTTTTATTAATGATTTGGAATTCAGTAATACAGTCTCCGTTGCCTTTTTTTGCTTTTATTATGCTGACTGAACCTTTTACCGCCCCGGCATCTAAAAGGGAAAGAATTCTTTATGGTTCATTTACTGGTTTTCTTTACGGCCTCACACTCATTTTGGGCACAAAATATGCCACTCCGGAGTTGGCACTTGTCATTGGAAATTTGTTCTCCTTCGTTATAAGTCCCAAAATGAGGTACTTACTTACTTTGAAGGAAAAAGTTGCAATTTCGAAAAGCACTCGAGAGCTTGTCTTTGATTCAGATAAAGTTATCAATTTTAAGCCCGGTCAATACCTCGAGTGGAATCTAAATGGCAATGGGGCTGATGATAGGGGCAACCGGCGATTTTTTACTATTGCGTCATCGCCGACTGAGAAATTTATCAGACTGGGGGTAAAGTTTTACGAAAGGCCTAGCACTTTTAAGAGTAGCCTTTTTTTGCTGAAGCCGGGTGACAAGATATTTGCCGGAGAATTATCCGGAGATTTTATTTTGCCAAGCGAAAAAAAGAAGCTTGCTTTCGTCGCTGGCGGCATAGGCATAACTCCTTTTAGAAGCATGCTTAAATATATGAGCGATACGGGGCAGAAATGGGATGTTGTTCTTTTTTATTCGAATAAGACAAAAGACGATATTGCCTACGAAGAAGAAATAAATCGGTACGAAAAAAGTGTTGGGGTGAAAGTTGTCCATGTTCTCTCGTTTCCTCATATTGCCCCGTTGTTTATAGCCGAGAGAGGCCCTTTAGATGAGGAAATGATAATAAAGCACTGCTCGGACTATAGAGAAAGAATATTTTACGTATCCGGCCCGCAGGCTATGGTCCAGTCCATTAAAAGAAAATTAATCAAAATGCAACTCCAACTAAAGCAAATAAAAACAGACTATTTCCCCGGCCTTTAGCGAACCTCTAACATATTCAATTCATAAAAATTTCATTAACATTTGAGAAGTTTAAGCCAAGCGCACAATTGAATTAAAAGAATAATGTTGGGTTTTTGCCTAATGTATTGGTTTGTAAATCGGGTTTTTTACTAAAGTTATTCACGCCAGTCGCTGATAAATATAAAAAAAGCCGAGAATGAGACTTTGTCTATACCCGGCAATTTTTCGCAATTTTAAAGCCCTACAATCCAGGAAGGCGTGTTACTCGACTATCAGGTTGCCCTTCATTCCCATTGCTCTATGCGTACCAACTGAACAATAGTACTCAAATGTTCCGGTTTTATCTGCCACAAATTCTATAGTCTCAGTCTGTCCGGCATTTAGCTGTTTGGTCCGAGCGTCGAATTCATCGATAACAAAGTCATGAAATCCTTGTTCGTTGCTAAAGACAATTCGTACAGTGTCGCCCTCGTTTACCGTTATAGTTCTCTTGTCAAAAGAAAAATTATTTGCTTTTATATCAACTGTAACCGTTTTGCTGTCCGTAGTAGTCGCGGTTCCTCCAGAACTTGGGCTTGACGTGCTATTTTCAGTTCCATTTTGGGAGTCCGGCAAAT
Source organism: Candidatus Taylorbacteria bacterium RIFCSPHIGHO2_02_FULL_43_32b (assembly GCA_001820955.1). Lineage (GTDB taxonomy): Bacteria > Patescibacteriota > Minisyncoccia > Phycocordibacterales > 2-02-FULL-43-11 > 2-02-FULL-43-11. Next base: position 26,418 of record MHRK01000009.1, on the reverse strand, counting down.
TTGGCGTTACGCCGGGTTCTTGATTCTGACTAAATATCCACCATCCTAATAATGCTATAGCGATTATGACAACTACGGCTACGACTGGAAATTTTTTTTCACTGTCCATAAGTAATTTACTTATTATTTTTAATCAAATTCGCACTCTATATATGGTGCGCGCGAAAAAATATTATAACGCATGATAGGGAAATTTAATGAAGAATTAATGAGTAGCCAATATTTATGGTAATATTTCAATGCCAATAAAATTTTTAATTTATGTATAGACGTCAACTGGTAAAAAGGATCGTAAAGGAATTAGAGAAGGGAAAGACAATCGACGCTGTAAAAAATGATTTGAGGGCTGAAGGTTGGTCCTTGAAAGATATAGCTGACGCATCATATTACAGTACGTATCCCGAAAAACTGCGTCATTTTTCCGTTACTCGTTTTTTGGACACGGAAGTTCATTTGTACATAACAATCGTTCTTATAGGCATATCGATTTTCTTTATTGCTCTTTTTATTATCGGAGAGACAGGCAACGATAATAACATTTATCTGACGTCGCCCGATTCGTTGGTAAGCGAGTTTCGTTATGGGCCAGAGCTGGCGCTCGCCAACCCGACGTTTTTTCAAAAAACAAAAAAAGAACTTTCCGACGCCAAAGCTGATTTTATCGAAGTCGACCTTTCGCAAATGAAGGTGAGATATTTCGAGGAAGGTTTACAGAAACTTGAAGTCCCCGTGCTAACCAAGGGCCGTCCTGGTTCATGGTGGGAAACACCGGCTGGTTTATATAAGATCAGCTCGAAGGAGGACACGCATTTTTCGAAAATTGGGCGGGTTAATATGCCTTGGAGCATGAATTTTCAGGGCAATTTTTATATTCATGGTTGGCCATATTATCCTGATGGCAGGGAAGTTTCCTCATCGTATTCCGGAGGTTGCGTCAGGCTTTCGAATGAGTCGGCGAAAGCTTTGTTTGATTTGGCGAAAGTGGGAACGCCTATATTAGTTCATGAGAAAGATTTCTTTGCGGACAATTTTGTTTATGAATTTGTCAAACCGCATATTAGCGCCGAACATTATCTGGTTGCCGATTTGCGCAACAACCAAGTATTTATTCGCACTGAGAATCAAAGGGTGCCAATAGCTTCCATTACCAAACTTCTTACGGCGCTCGTTGTCACGGAATATTTAAATCTAGACAAGGAAATTGAGATACCCAAAGCCGCTATAGTATACACGTCTAAACAAAGGTTAGTTGCCGGTGACAAAGTAACAGCTTATCAATTGCTTTTCCCATTGCTTCTTGAATCATCAAATGAGGCGGCTGAAACATTGGCGAGATCGATTGGCAAAGATTATTTTGTTCGCATGATGAACGACAAGGCAAAGGCCCTTGGAATGACAAACAGCGTTTTCGTAGATCCGACTGGTGCGGGCGAGGGTAACGTCTCAACTGTCGATGATTTGTTTATGTTGGCAAAATACATCACAAATAATAGGAGTTTTATATGGGAAATATCTTCGGGGCGTCTTCTTACAAGTGCTTACGGCAATATTGAGTGGGATAATCTCCAAAATATGAATGATTTTGCGGAGGATGAATCTTTTCGCGGTGGTAAAGTCGGTAAGACAACGGCCGCCAAAGAAAGCGGATTGTATGTGATGGATAAGGATTTTGGCAATGGGGCGAGACCCATAGTTATTATAGTTTTGCGCTCCGATGACCGAAAATCCGACGCGCTTACCATCCTCAAATACAGCATGGAAAATTTTGTTGCGTCATCAACTTCCATATCGAACTACTAGTAAAAAAGTTTAGCGCTCTCTTCACAAAAAATCTGAAATTATGTCAGTGGGGTAGAGCAGACCTCTGTTAATCAAACATTTTGTTGATGTTGTCGACTTCTATCCCAATTTGCCGCAAAATTTTTTTTACATCACTGGCAAGATTTTCCGTAAGTAGCGCGGTTTCAGAATCCATTTTAATGACAGCCAAAGAATTTCTGATATCGTGCGCCAGTTTTCTGTCAATTTGCGGCAATTTTAAATTATTATCTTTAGTTTCCATAATTAAATATCAAAGCTAGACGCTATCATTAAATCTGTATCCGAATCCCCAAACGGTTTCGATTAGCGGCCGGCCTTTGGAGTAGTTCAGTTTCCTCCTTAAGTTTTTAATGTGTACGTCCACGACGTTACTGAACGAATTAAAATCAAAACCCCATATGTGATCCATTATCTGTTCTCGATTTAATACCTGATTTGGGTGACGCATCAGATACTCGAGCAAACTGAATTCTTTTAAAGTCAGTTCGATTTCCTTTCCGTCGCAGTAAACTTTTTTTGTACTGGCGTGCATCTCGATTGGCCCAGCCTTGACCACAACGGGCAGGGAATTCTCGGGCCGTCTCGTTAGTGCCCGAATTCTGGCGCAAAGCTCTTCAATGGAAAATGGTTTGACCAAATAATCGTCAGCCCCGGCGTCTAGGGCTCGCACTTTATCTTCTACGTCATGTATGGCGGTTAATATTATGACCGGAGTTTTTACGCCAAGCGCGCGAATTTCAGTGCAAACATCGAAGCCGTCTTTGCCGGGCAACATAAGATCGAGCACAATAGAATCGTATTCACTGCGATAGAGGCTAATTCTTGTCACGGCTTTTATGCCGTTTGTTACATGGTCAACAGCAAATCCTTTAACCTCAAGACCTTTTTTTAATCTTGTTGCCAATCGCTCATCGTCTTCAACCAATAAAATTCTCATAATTTATCTTTGTTCGCTAAATTATAACTAATAGAAACAATTGACACTATGCTATATATAACGTTGAATAAATGTGATAGATTAAACGGACTTCATTTTTCGTATGATTTAAGTCATATTGCTCGGTCATCTGACGAGTAGAAACTTCATTATCTACATAACCTATGAAGTAAAGATGAAGAAAATGAAGATTGTCATTGCATACCAAGTACGATATTAAAAATTCATTTTTGCTTCATGATTTTAAGTTATACCATCTCTAAATTAACGCTTTCACATTTAACGAATTTCTGAATTTTGAGCGAAAAAAAACGAGTTGGAGCGCGAGTCATATCGAGATATAGCGAGTGGGAAACGAAGTTTTGTAGCCAAAATTCGGGAATTCGTGTGAAATGGTTAATTAGAGATGGTATCATGCCAGCGGCCAAATAAAGGTGGTTTTCAAAAATAACATCCACCTTTTGCAATGAGAGGCGGCTTGGTATGTTAGTGCGGGTTGCTTATTGAGGTAATAAATTCTAAGAAATTGCTCAAACAAAATAAAAAAAGCGCAAAGAAAATATTGATGGAAGGAAAGGTTCCGCATGAACTCATAGAAGGAATTAAGCAGACTGGACTCAGCGAGATTTCTTTTGATGTTGGCAATATGGGGACATGGGAGTGGAATTTGGAAAGCGGCACAATGAAGTGGCCGGCCCAGTTTAAACAGTTAGATGGTGGACCGGGTTTTTCGCTGGAGAAAATCTTGAATAATTTGAGAGCAAATGTTCAGCAGGGTAGTGTTGACGAGCTAATAACAGAGATTAGAGAAATGCTTACAGGTCGGCGCGAAAGGCTTCATGTCGAGATGCAACTCACTCGCGCTGAAAACGAATTGTTGTGGATTGAGGCCCAGGGTAATGCTATTTTTGACGACAAGCGAAAGTTAAAAAAGATTATCGGCGTATGCATAGATATTACCGAAAGAAAAGTGCATGAACAACGCCAGGTTTTTCTGGCGAACGCCAGTAGAGCTCTTTCGTTTTCCTTTAGCGATGCTGTGGCACTTCAAAATTTGGGGAATTTAATGGTTGAACAGATTTGTGATGCCTGCGCTTTTGATATACGGCGCGCCAATGGATACGGAAACGAAATTATCGCGGCAAACGCTAAAATATCGAGTGATTCGCTCGCAAAAACAATAAAAAAAATAGTATCGCCTGAAATTGAAAATAAAGTCTTAAGGGGGAAATCTTATTTGTGTCCATATGTGTCGGATGAAGATATAAAATCGTGGTCCGATAACGAGCAAGAATACCGCTATTTTAAAGAATTACACATTCAGTCGGTAATCAGTTTGCCTATGATTGCAAGAAAAAAAGTGATAGGTGTCATGACGTTAATTAGTTCAACCTCAAGGAGCCGATTTAATAGTGACGATTTGTCCTTCGTTTCCGATTTAGCAGATAGAGCAGCCATTGCTGTCGATAACGCTAGATTATATGAAGAGCTTCGCCAATCAGATCAGGCGAAAGGGGATTTTTTGTCTGTTCTTTCTCACGAACTCCGAAATCCTTTAACGCCGATTAAAATGTCAGTCGATATATTGAAGGGGGCGGATGTTTCGGACAAAAAGTACGAAGAGGCGTTGTTCATGATTGAAAGACAAGTAGGGCATATGACCTCTTTGCTCGATGATCTTTTGGAAGTTTCGCGAATAAAAAGCGGAAGAATTTCCCTTCGAAGAGAAATTATTGATATCAAGGTGCCAATCAAACACGCTATAGATACCTTTGTATCTATATTTCCTTCTAAGAAGAAGAATTTGAAAATTTCTATTGCTGATCAGCCTATTTTAATTAGTGCTGATGCATTACGTATCGAGCAAATTGTTGTAAACCTATTGAATAATGCCGGAAAGTTTACTGCGCCGGAGGGAAGCATTGAGCTTATTGTAACGAGACATAACAATGAGATTGAAATTGACGTTGTTGACGATGGGGTCGGAATGTCAAAAGACATTTTGTCAGGCATATTTAAGCAACATAAAGATAAATTATTGGAAAATAACGAGAGAGGACTTGGTGGTTTGGGCGTCGGTCTTCAATTGGTAAAAAGTTTGGCCGAACTTCATGATGGAAGAGTGACGGCGGAGAGTGGTGGTCTTGGTAAGGGAAGTAAGTTTACAGTTATTTTGCCATCTTTGATTTCTATGGATAATCCAGAGACAATCAAAATGAGTTTAGACCAATCCCTGACAAAAAATCTTAGCAAACATAACGTCAAAAATGCAGTTGGGAATCAGGAAGTCGGCGATCTTAAAATATTGATTGTTGATGACAATAAAGATGTCGTGCAGTCCTTAATTATGGCGCTCACTAAACTCGGCTATGTCGCTGATTTTGCTTATGACGGTCGGGAAGCAGTAAAAAAATTCGCCAGCATGGGTCCGAATGTGGTTATTCTTGATATTGGAATTCCAGGCATGGACGGCTATGAAATTGCCAAAAGATTGAAAGAGAGTAAACCAAAAAAAAAGAATTTTTATCTTATTGCTCTCACTGGGTATAGCCAGTCATCGGACAAAGAAGCGATAAAAAAGGCAGGATTCGATCAGCATCTCATAAAGCCGATATCTCTTTTTGCCCTAAGTTCCGTGCTGAAAAATATTAAAAGCGATTTGGAATCATCTACGGCCTCAAGTTGAGTCATAAATATCGTATAGGTAATTTGGGAACGCATAATAAGAACGTCACTTTCTGTTGGGTTCAAGCGTAAAAAGATCAAAGCAGGAATTCGTGAAAATTGCCACCGCGCTGTTGACCGTCGTCTGTTTCTTGTTGAATTGTTTTGGTTTATAAAATAATCGAAAATGAAGACGTTCCGCTTCATGTTGGGCGAAATTGCTCTTGTTGTGGCCATTGCTTACGCTTTCCTGACAACACTCGCTGTTCGCGCACTCGATTCTTTTATCGTCACTATCTGGTTCGCCTTCATCTCGATAAACTTCGCGCAGGTAACGTAGTCGACTGTCGACTGGCCGTTAACTCGCTTATGTCTCGCGCCGGGGTCACTTGCGGACTCAAATTCTGTTCGAGGCTCTTTTTTAAAATATCGAAATCCTGGATATGTGCTTTTAAAGTATCGTCAATAAATGTATATTGAGGTATGCATTTTGCGGTTGTTCAAATCTGACAAGTTTTACCCCCCTCGTAGTTTAATGGATAGAACATGGGCCTCCGAAGCTCATGATACAGGTTCGATTCCTGTCGAGGGGAATAGGCAAGACCGATAAGCAAAGCAACCGATCGCCCGACTTCAGTCTGGCGGTCAGTCACTTGCGTCATGTCTAACAAAATCCATGCCGTATTCCACATGAACCTGTACATTGCGCCTGGTTTAATAATGTTACTATAGTAACATTATTAAACCAGGGCGGATGTTGCAATTTGAACAAGACAAAATTAAAAATATATTGAAAATTGTTGGAAGTCCCGTTGGGGACGCTCCTTTCCAACCCGCCAACCGGCGACGCCGCAAATTTTGGAGGATGGAGGTATTCTGGCCACTTCTAACAAAAAATTTTGCTCAAAATTCTGTTAGCATCGGAAGTGTGGGAGTTAAAAATGATTTTGTTGTATAATGCGAGTACTCCAATGATAAGCAGGTTTCTATTACTCTCGCCGTATTTTCTGCAAAAGGCCATATGGCCGGTCACTAAGGTTTTGTTCAGCTATTTTATTAAATTACAAGTCCACGGACTCCAAAATATCGACAGCCTTGGTCCGGGTGTTGTTTTTGTCTCTAATCATTCGAGTGAATTGGACCCGATTATTGTCCCTGCCAGTTTTCCTTTTTTTTCAAAACACTTTCCGATGTTCTACGCCTCAAGACCGAGGAATTTTTACATACACAGTAGCTGGCGCAAATTATTCTACGGCGGCTTGATTTTTAAAATCTGGGGTGCTCACGCTGTGGAGAAGGGTCAGCGTGATTATGCGTTGGCACTTAAATCTCATATAGACATTTTGAGTCATAAACGCAGTTTGCTGATATTTCCCGAGGGAAGAAAAACGCGAACCGGATTGGTGGACGTTAGTAATTCAAAAGGTGGTGCGGTGTATGCGGCAAAGCAAACAAATCTTCCAATTGTCCCGATAGTCATACAGGGTCTGTATAAAATGACGAGTAGAGAATTCATTACGCGCAAAAGAAACGTTTCGGTGACTTTTGGTCAACCAATTTTTGCTCAAGATATTATTTCGGCGCATTTCTCTCCAGAATTCGAGGGGGATAATGAGTACAAGGGGGCCATACGGAAGGTAATGCAAGATATTTCGGACAAATTATCAAAGTCACCGTATCCCGCCTACCCGGCTCATCATCCAGAGAGTCTGGTTCGTTGAAACCTATTTTAGGTTATCAACAATTTTCCTATTTTACATTCGGGGAAAGTTGTATAATTCAGTCAATTATTACTTTCGGTACATTTTTCTATGCAAAACCAATCGACTATTAAAAATCTCGTTTTTGTTGTGGTAGTTGTTGTTGCAGTGGCTGTTCTCATAATGGTTTTTGCGTCAAAGCCAAAAGAGGGCGCGCCTTCAAATGTCGCTACTCCAACGACTGATGCCAGACCGGATACTGCAACCGTGGCGAAAAACAAACCTCAGATATTGTCGCTTGTCAGTTCGAACAAAGTGCTTTCAAGGGATGAGCGAGAAATTATCATCACGGCTCTTTCCGGAGATAAAATTAATTATTACAATTTTTCCGATGAGGAAAAAGTTCAGATCATTGACGCCTTAAATCGCAAATAGTTTGGGTATAATTACGACCTTGTGAACAAAACTAACAAAAAGAGAGGGTTCGGATTTCAAGTTACAAAACTGGTGCTGGGGTCGGTTCTGATTTGTCTGTGCCTATTTTTTGTTGGAGGGTTTGCGGATGCTCAATATACCACACAATATATCAACGTTGACGGCGTTAATCCTTATGAGGATATGGCTTGTGTCCCTATTTTAAAGGGTGATTTAGTCGTACTTGATGATGATGGGTGGCATAGCTGGGCTTACAGTCCCACTACTTATAATTTGATACCCGATACCAGTAGTGCGGGATTTGTTTATCCGCCTGATGGTCAAAAGTACAGGGTGGATTTTTCGACGACTGCAACATTTGACGGTACTTATGGATATCCCGGATACGCTTGGCTTACAAGAAATGTATTTCAGTCAAAACAGAGAATTATTTCTCCCGACGAGTTAAATCCTGGAGCAATAACTTGGGATATGTACCAGAAGAGTGATACATGGATAACCTATGTTCCAAACAGTCAAATTTATTCTATTAAGTATAATATTAAGTTTACTTGTCCAAATCCGCCACAGTATTTTCTTGAGGCAAGTGGGGGCGATCCATCTTATGATTACGGAGCAGTAGACCCGATTGGGGTGATGCCTCAAGTTACGAGAAGTACAGTTCCTACAACGGCCAGAACTTCATCTGGTACTATAGGACCATTCGCTGTGGCCGCATCGGGTGTCAACCGTCCAGGAAATCAATTTTATAATCAGATATTAAGTGTTTATGCTGGTGGAAATCAGTACAACTTCATTTTTCGCTATTGCATCGAGTTGGATAGACAGCAAAATTATGATGGTGATTTCATAGGTGATGTTTATGGCGTTACGACAAATCCCGATCAATATTATTCTCCTTATGATCTAAATCCAACAAGTGCCTGTGTAGGATACCCGGGATATACACCCCCGATTAAAAGACTTCCAACGAACAACCCCGAATTAACTTCGCCCACAGCGCCTGTGGTTGATGAAGTGTGGCCTGGGCCACCACAGGCAGGCTCATCAAAGTCCGTCAATTTGGATTGCACTCCCACGGTCGTTTACGGCGGTTCGGTTATTTGTTCATGGACTACAACAGGAAGCCCGACGTCCTGTGTTCCAAGCGGAGGCACAGGCACCTGGCCTACAACACCGACTCCCGCGGGCGGGGGAAGTGCCACGATACCAAACGTTATCAATGACACTGTTTTTGCAATTAATTGTGACGGTATTTTGGATAGTAGTCAGGTTAGGGTTTTGCCTCGCCCTGTGATCAATTCCGTAACACCGACTTACCCTTCGTGTGTTCCATCCGGCCAAAAAGACACCGCGACGATCAGGTGGAACGCGGTTAGCTTGGCTACCAGTTACAATATTTATGACTCTTCAACTCTGATTGGGTCAGTTGCGTCTTTGCAGTGCGTTTCCGGCGTTTGCAGTTTTGCTCATGCCAATCTTGATCCAGGCACAACTCACACCTATGCTGTGGAATCTGTTTACGGTTCTCTTAAAGCCCGTTCGAATGATTATATTTATAATGTCGCGCAAATTTGCATTGTGGATGTTTCCTGTCTGCCCCTTCAGGCGACGGTGACGACCGGTCAAGCTGTAACTTGGGATGCAACCGTCATTAGCGGAAGCGCTCCGTATACTTTTAGCTGGAGTAGTGACGGTATGATTGGAACCGGCGACCCATGGACAGCTACTTATACGGCTGGCGGCATTAAAACAGCAACGGTAAATTTGACAGCGAATGGCATATCGACCGGACCAAAAAATTGTTCTGCTTCACTCACAGTTAAGCCAGTCCCTCCATCAACTTTTTCGGTTACTTCCGGTTCATCTTGCGGTGGTTCGGTTGATCTTGTTTGGAGCGCCGTTTCTAATATAGATAATTACATAATTTCTCGTTCGACATCATCGAGCGGCCCTTTTACTGATGTTCAGACACTTTCGTCGGGAGCTGTTTTGTGGCGGGATACTGGAGTGTCTGTGAGAACAAGCTACTACTATCGGATTAGGACGGTAAAAAACGGAGTTTCATCTGATCCGAGATCGTCCGGAGCGGTAATCTCATCGATTTCTTGCCCCACAGTTACTTGCCCCAACCCAAACCCAATTTTTGTCAATCAAACTTCTTTTTGGCAGGCAACACCTTCGGGAGGAACGGGCTCCTACACTTATTCATGGTCTGGGCATACGCAAGTTAGTGGTAAAACTACTCAATCTTTTACAACTTTGCCCTACACTGTGGCTAGGACTGAAACTGCAATGATTTCAGTTACCTCGGGTGGTTTCCCTGCGGTTGCGACTTGTAACCTTGTTGTAAATCCGATTGCGTCTTGGGTCTATAGTTTATCAGTCTCCGGTAACATTTCTATCATGGCGGGTCAAAATGGGTCCAATGTTGTAACGGCGACATATGGTTCCGGTATTGCTGAGCCTGTGCAATTTTCGATAGCTTCTATTTCTCCGGTGCCTTCGTCAGGCAGTCTTAATGCGGTATTTACGGTTGATGACGGTCGCACGTGTACGCCTCAGCCCGGGACTCCGTGTTCGCGAACGTTAACTGTAACGCCTACGATACCGGTCGGAGACTATACTGTCACGGTCAATTCGCGGTCAATGACGACGGGTGTATCGAGGATAGCCAACTTTACTTTGTCCATTAACAACCCACCAGTGAACGGTTCATGTTCCGTTTCTCCTTCATCCATTGCAGTTAACAGTTCAGCCACGTGGTCAGCAATTCCCGGAGGCGGCAACGGTACTTACACGTATTCTTGGTCTGATTCGGATGGTCATACAGGCTCACTTCAAAACCAACCTTTCATTTACAATAATACTGGGCAAAAAACCGCTTCGGTGATTATTACATCAAACGGGCTGAGTTCCGGAACAATTGTTTGTAGTAACAGTCTTTCGGTAGGAACAATACCTTTTGATTATTCAATTGTAGCGTCACCAAATATTACAATACAGGCCGGAGCAATCGATTCTGGATCAAATACGATCACTGTGACGCACCTTTCCGGGATTTCAGAAAATGTTTCTTTATCTCTCTCCGGACTTCCTCGCGATGCAACCCATTTATTTAATCCGGCTTCCTGCTTGCCAAATCCCGGTGGAAGTTGCTCGACTGCGCCAAGACTTACAATAACAATTGCGCCTACAACCGGAGCGGGCACGTATCCAATTATTGTGCACGGTGTGTCATCGAGCGGCATTCCAAAAGATGCGCCACCTTTTAATTTAATAATCACCGGAGCTCCAACTGTAGATTGTTCCGTTAGCTCACGTACAATTGTCAGTGGTAGCACTGTGACGTGGACAGCTACACCACGCAATTTTTCTTCCGGAACTATCGTATATTCGTGGACGGACACAGACGGCCAATCGAGAGCGGCAAATACAAGTAATATTTGGTCACCGTCATATTCGACCGGTGCTAACCCAAAATCAGTTGACGCGACGGTAGTAGCAACACTCGGAACACGTACGGCAACAAAAGTCTGTTCAACTGATTTGGGCGTGCCTGTATTGACCGTTAATCCGGCTTTTGATTACGCGCTTACTCTAAATTCTTCGGCTATAAGTGTTGGTATTAACGATACCGGCTCAATCACCGCAGTATTAACACCTCGATACGGTACGCCGGTTTTAGAGTCTGTCGGACGAGATACAACTTACGCCTTACCGACTGGAGTCACAATTTCTTCGGGGTCATGCACGCCAAATTTACCCAGTTGCACAGTTCCGCTTACTGTCACGGTCAGTGCATCAGCATCAAAGGGAACCTACCCCATTCGGCTTAAAGGTTCTCCAGACGACAACCTAACCAACAATCTTGCGTCTTTCAGTTTAACGATTACCGACGTTCCGACTCCTGAATGCACCTTAACAGCGCCGACTGTAGTAAATCCTTCGACGCCTTTTAACATTTCTTGGACGACGTCCAATTCTCCAACTTCCTGTGTTGCGAGCGGCGCGTGGAGCGGGACAAAAGCACTTCCGAGCGGCACGCAGTCGATATCCGGAATTACTTTGCCTTCGACATACACAATGGTCTGCCAGAATGCCACACTTTCCGGTTCGTGCAGTATAAATGTGGCGGTGCCTTTTGATTATAGTTTGGGCGCCAATCCACTAACTCTTACCGCTCCTTGGAGCAGTACTGTATCGACGGCGCGCAGTTCAACCATTACAAAAACTCTTGTCTCTGGAACACCGTCTCCCGTCAGTCTTTCGGTCAGCGGTCTGCCGCCTGCAACTGGTGTTCCTCAGCCCACCGCTACATTTACTGATCAGTCAAACTGGTGTTACCCGACTTGTTCTCCAACTATGAGTGTGACAATACCTTCGTATACTCGTGCAGGGACACATCTTCTTACCATAAATGGCTCACCTATCACTGGGAATAATAATAGTGCGTCCGTTTATTTGGTAATTACGTCCAATCTACAGGTTTCCAAAAATGGGACAGGGAGCGGCACGGTAACATCTGGTGACGGGCTCATAAATTGTGGTTCAGTTTGTAGCAGTACTTTCACATTGGGTGCCGCTAAAACTGTTATACTGACCGCAAATGCTACTTCCGGCACATTTAGTTCTTGGAGTGGGTGCGATAGCACTTCGGGCACTACATGTACAGTAACAATGGAGGCTGACAAGTCTCCTGTCGCCACCTTCAACTACATCGTTTCTCCGTTCGATTATTCACTTGGCGTTTCCCAATCTTCAATTTCGATACCCGTATCATCGGGAAGCGGCTCTCTAAACGCCGTTCTTACTCCCGTATCAGGCACCGCTTCTATTCAGACGATAACCAATATTTCGGGCGCTCCAACAGGCATCACAATAACTCCGGGAGCCGGTTGCACTCCGACAGTTCCATGCAATATCCCGATCAATATTTCAGGAATTACAGCCACACACGCCGGTACCTCGAATACGATAACAGTCCGTGGCAGTTCCGATGGAAATGACACCAACAACACTGCCACTTTTGTGCTTACGGTACCTGCTGTGACTACGCCGGTTCATACTTGCGATTTACTTGTAAACAATTCATCGTCCGTCCGGGTAGAGCCGGGCGCACTCCTAAACTTTACTTGGTCAACAACTAACGCATCTCTATGCTCAAATGGCTTCAGTTCGGATACGTCCTGCAATAATTCGACCAGTTATTCAATGCTGGCCCCGGGTCCCGGAGTTCACACATATCTGTTTAATAGTGTCGGTGTGACAGGAAGTTCTCCTGTCAACTGTATGGATTACGTAACCGTGACGGTGGGCGGACCAACTGATTATTCTATTTCATGCAGTGATCTTAGTATGCCGCCTGCCACATCTCAGGATACAAATGTTGGAGTAACTTTGGAGAGTGGTCTTGCGGCGAAGGTTTCTATAAATGGGCGTATTGCGGTTGATTCACGAATAACCCCCTCGTTTTACAGAATGTGGGACCCGATAAATGGCTATCAAACCGGTGAATGTACTCCTTTTTCCAGCACTCCGGGCTCCAAATGTTCGATTCCCGTTAAGTTTGATACATCTTCCACACTTACTCCGGGCACTTATCCATACACCGTGACCGCCGTTCTATCTGGCACAAATACAGTACTCGACACAAAGACCTGCGATATCGTCGTGCCGGATTTTGGCCCGGAGTGCGATGCGTACATAACAGCTCCACCCGACTACAGCATCCGGCAGACGTCCGTTACGGTAGACCAGGGGACATGGGTGAACAAATATTGGAGTGGGACAGTAATCGGAGGTACTGCTCCATTTTCAGCACAGTGGGAAGAATATTCTCCTGATGAGTACCTGAATTCTTGGAAAGTTATAAGGCCTTGGTTTAACATAGTCGGCCGCGACGTTCCAGGTTCTTTCTCAAGCGGTGGGGCTCAAAGTTCTACAGTAGAATCGAGAAGACTGCTTGTCAGGATGGACAGTGCGCCGTCGATTGAAAAACCCGCCCAATGTCCGACTCTTACAGTAAATGTCATTGTTCCGACCGTGCCTCTAACCGTAAACAAAACCGGAATCAGTCCTTGCACAGTTTTTTCCGATGACGGCAATATTTTCTGCGGTACCAATTGCCAAAGCGACAATCAAAATTATCCATACAATCCATCGCAGAGCGTTTTTCCAAGTTTGGTTCGACTGTCGGTAAATTCTCCGATGCAGATTAAATTTGCAAACGTTTCGAATGTCGTCGGTTATCCCGTAAGTGGAACTATTCATCAGAATTTCCCATTGTCTAATTATAATTATCCGACAAAGGCCAATTTGGCCATCGATACTTTGTCGAATAACTGTGTCAACGATGCCGGAGTGTTATCGTCCGGCCAAAATTGGAGTCTCGGGGCGCACATTTCACCGAATACGGGCGGTACTGCTTCTTTCGACGCGAACTTCGCGGGACAGGTTGAAATCGATACCTTGAAACTTTACGTTCCGTATCAGTATGATGGCGTGAGCAGTTGCGGTCCGAACAACAATGCGTTTATGAAGATAGAAGTTTACGACGGCCCGACTCTGGTCTTTTCAAAAGTTGGTCAGCACTACAATGCCGGCAACAATGCGCATGTCATTGACGTACGGGTGGGTGGCGCGCCGATCAAGGCAACTACAGTACGCTTGACCCGCCTAAATTCTGAAGCTGGCTACGTAGGCGGACTTCAAGTCGGAGAAATTGAAGCTTGGCTGAACGCTCCTCGCGCCGGAGCATCACTTGATTTCAAGGGGTGGTCGGGTGGTGGTTGCAGTGGCACGGGCATTTGCAATGTATCAATGGACGCGGCAAAGACGGTTACGGCCGATTGCGGACTGATTGATTGCGGTTACAACATGGAGACAATTTCTGACGTGTCGGTTGAAGCAGGCTCGCAAGTTGGTACGAACATCAAGGTCAATTTTGATCACGGTACGCCACAAAATGTTTCGTTTGTTTTCGAGGGTGATCCTGTTGCTACGAATTTGACCAACAACAATATTACGATTAACGCTCCTTCGTGTAATCCTGGAACGACGTCTTGCACCAGCGTGGCCACCATAAACACTACCTTGAGTACCACTCCCGGACTTTACAAAGTTAAGGTTGTAAGTTCGCCCGATTGCGATACCACAACGTCGGCCGAGAATGTCAAAACCTTTAACATAACGGTGACGCCTCCTCCGGTTCCACTTACCTCGATCAACGACAACACATTTTGTGATGGGGGAGTCAACAATTTGTATTGGAATGAGAGTACGGGCGCAACTTCCTATGATGTTATTTTTGCAACCACTGCTTCCTCCGTCACGATTCCACCTGGCGGAGTTTGGACATCGCTTCCTTACATCAGCTCCGCGTCCGCGTGTTCTGGCGGAACATGTCATGTGAGTCACAAGCCTTTACTTCCGAACACAAAATATTGGTATCAGATTCGCGCAGTCTTGCCGGGTAACGTTACATCGCCCTGGAGTTCATTGTCGACCCAAATATCAAGCGTGCGCTGTCCGGAAGTAATTTGTTCAGTGTCCCCATCTTATTACGGCACGATTCCCGTTACGCCAACTTGGATGATTGGCGGTCGCTATGGAGACGGAGTCAGTTATTCCTACAGTTATGCGGATAATGACAGTCCCGCGCACACCGGCACAACACCGTTCATGGGTTCAAGCTTTAATTTGCCGATTACCTATATGACGGAGGGTTTGAAAACAATGAAAGTTTCTGTTACGTCCGGAGTTTATACGACTGGACCGTTTGTTTGTCCGTCATTCGCCGCAAGGCCGAGCACCCAATTTAATTACTCAATCACGCCTGGCTTACCTGAAATTACCATTACTCCAAGCGCTCCAACGTCGAATATTATGCACGTCAAATGGATTTTTGGCACGCCATCGGCTGTAACTCTCCAAGCTCCAACAGTTTCTCCGATCAACAACGTCAATCAGTCAACGCCATTTACTTATAGTTGGGTGGATAGTACATGTACTCCTCGCACAAATGCGGATAGGGAATGTCAGCGAAAACCGACTCTCACTCTGCGAAATATAACAACGCCGGGCGATTACTTGGTGACGGTTCGCGGTACGACGGCTACAACGCCTCCAATCAATCGATCGACAACTTTTATTGTGCATGTGAGGGCCCCAAATGTAGGAGCCTCATGTACAGTTCAGCCTGAAACTGTTTTGGGCCAGAGCGCCACATTTTACGGTACCGCTTCAGGAGGCATTGCACCGCTTTCATACACGTGGAGGGATGTGGCTTCGTCGAATTTGCGTAATGTAACTTCGCCTGTGTGTAGGGAAGCGAATTCAACAATTACGGGAACTTTAACTGTGTGGGACAGTCAAAACCCACCTCATAACGACACTGCAAGTTGCTCGACCACCTGCACAATTCCTCCGCCAGTACTCCAGTCGGCCACGTATCTTGCTTGTTCCGAGGCCGGGGTAGGAAAGACCCTCGTCAGGTGGACATCGCCCGAAGGCATAGACAGCTTTGATGTCTACAGAGATTCAGTCAAAGTCGCGAATGTTCTTGGCACTGCCGGCACGCCGACCGCCACGCCTGGGATTCTTTTTTATAGGTTTAGAGATTTTGGGCTAACTGCCAATGAGTGGTATTCGTACTACGTTGTTTCAAAGGTAGGAACATATACCAGGCAATCACCAAGTATGGATCACCGGGCATCAAAATGCGACCCGCTAAACGTCAATTGTTCCGCTTCACCAAGTACGGTTACTATTACTTCTGGCACGCCGACAAACGTTAATTGGACTTCGATATTTAATGGTTCAACAGGCTCTTTTACTTCACTTACATGGGTTGAAACAGACGAGCTTGGCGCTCTGACAGGATCCGGCTCGATTCCGCCAAACATAGTTAGCCCGGAAACTTTTACGAGAACATATACCGAACCGCATGATTATAGTATGACGATGAGAGTCACAGCCGCGGATCCGCTTGACTGCGCCACTGATCCGGATCATTGTAGTTTTCCAATAGATTATAAATCGAAAGATTCGACTCCTTGCATCTTAAATGTGTGTGATCCAAACTTTACTTTGAGCGCTAACCCAGAGAGTGTAAGGGTGCGTCAAGTGGAAGGTGTTTCTGGTCTCCCGGTGTCTTCCGAAAGCACCATTACCATTACGCCAAATGATTGCTTTGATAAAAATATTCGATTAAGTTTGGAGAAGGCTGTTCGCGCGTCAACGGGTGTTAATCTTACGACTGCGGAATTAAATAAGTTCCAGATGCGCATAGACGGAAACCCCGTCAATAACATTTTCGATATTATCAAAGAAAATGGTTACTCCGTGAAGTTCTCGGTCTCTTCCGCTGACAGCGAACAATTGATTCCGCCAGGCGTTTATATCTTCACCCTTTTGGCCGAAGAAATTGGCTCGGGTGACGCGGAGCGAAGAGTCAATGTCGCCGTGGTCGTTGAAACCAAAACTCCCGGATTCAAGGAATTTTGACGAAGTCCTGGCGTATCTTCATTAAATTTTCAGTATTGTGATTTAGCCTCTAGGGTGGTGTCCGGAATTTGACTTTGTCGATATCAACATGTGTAATGTTGACTTTTGGATTGACAAATGGTACAATTCCGATAGTTGTGCATTGAAATGCTAGTAAAAACGGTTGGGCGAATAGCCCACCACAACACGAAAGGAGGAGAGCATGAAAACTCTCTTTGCGGTCATAGTCCTCGTTGTGGCAGGCATTTACAATGCTTACGCCCAACGGGTAAAAACGCTGCCATTCGGTAGCGAAGCGGTGGAGAAGTACATCCGGGAAAATATCGAGGGGGTTAGCGTCACGTTATGGAAGCATGGTCAGAGAGCTCCCTACGATAATGTTATGGCGGGGAGTGACGGCATAACCCGCAACTACGATAATCCGAAAAGGGATTACCCATTCATTAAGGATGACCTCTACCAAGCAATTGAGTTTGTGGCTAGGAGATTGCTGACCGAGGTGTGTTTGAATAATGGAGGCCTGGCCTCCGTCTACGAGTTGCCGGAAGAAGGCAAATTGTACCATCTATGGGTAGACGCCCAGGGTGGCGGTTCCGTATTGGTACTGCCTCGACACGCTCGTGTTTACCACACTCTCCAGACTTTTCAGTTTACGAAAGGTCCTGACGGTGTGTGGACGTACCCCGAGCACGCTATCGCTCTGCCCCCTCCCGGCATTTTCTTTTTTGACACTGGAGTTGGAGACACGATAATCAACGGTTCGTGGCTCTCTCTCCCCGGTGCGGAAGAAGTTCGCTGGGTCGAAAGTCGGTTTGACTTCATCCGAGATGGCAGTCCTGCGACTGTGAGCTCAATCTCCAGAAATGGAGCGCCTGAGAGTTGCTGGCTCGTCGATCTCTTCGGAGATAATCGCTTCCATATTGGTGGAGATGAGCTTTCAGGCTGGTGGCTAATGCCTGAACACTTCACTATTGGAACTGATGTTAAACAGTACGTCGTCCTTTGGTACGACGAAGCACGTACTGTGGGAGATGAGTTTTCCATACCTTCCGGAGAGTGGAGGCCAATCACGGCAAGTCCCGTCGATGTCAAAAAGATGGGAAGCGGCTGGCTTGAGGTCGCAGAGCGCGGGCTCATACCCGGTCAACCTTACGTCATAGTGTCGAGCGACACAGTGACTTACGAGTTGACAAGCCTCTCGCATGTCGGAAAGCAGTCGGTAGTTACGGCAGACAATAGGGGAGTCGCCACCTTCCAGGTGTCGATCGAAAAGGGTGTAACTGCTCGATTTTTCAGAGTCTTGCCCGCTGATGCGGGCGTCCAATCGAAACTTCAAGTTTTGGCTGGAGACTAAAAACGTGGCGCACAGCGCGCCAAGTACAAGATCCCAAAGTGCCTCTCGCGCTCTGGGATTTTTTGTTTCCAGATTTCCGACAATCGTGACGACAGTCAGACTATTGTCACCACTATCGTCACCATTGTCGTAAGTTATCAACAGCTTTAAATTTAAATACATCACTGTCGATAGGCTAATTCGTACGAATGTGCGAATATGCGCTTAAAACGATTTTGCTAAATATATATATAAATATTCTTAAATTCCCGCCGTGTTGTGCTTCAACAAATATTTGTTAATATAAAAAAAGACTAATTCCACTAGTTAGCATAAAAAGTAATATCCATAATAATTATATGAAATTGCCAACCTTAAAAAGCTCCAAATTCGCTTTACGCCCACTTCGAGACTCCGACGCTACATCTATCACTAAAAACGCAAACGAAAAGCTGGTGGCTATGAATATGTCCGATAGTTTTCCGTATCCATATTCGTTTAAAGACGCGAAGGCATTCATTCGCTTGCGGAAAAGCAATAAGGAAGGACATATTTCCTATGTGATAGAAATTGATGGATTGGCTGTGGGAGTAGTTTCTTTGCATCTAAATTCTGACAAAAAAACGTATAAGGGCACTTTCGGT
This sequence comes from Candidatus Taylorbacteria bacterium RIFCSPHIGHO2_02_FULL_43_32b, assembly GCA_001820955.1. Taxonomy (GTDB): domain Bacteria; phylum Patescibacteriota; class Minisyncoccia; order Phycocordibacterales; family 2-02-FULL-43-11; genus 2-02-FULL-43-11. Next base: position 7,377 of record MHRK01000009.1, on the reverse strand, counting down.
TATTGGCTTGGAAAACATTACTGGGGTAGGGGAATAATGTCTGATGCAGTAGGTATGGTGTCAAAGTGGGCGTTTAAATCTTTGAAACTAAAACGTCTGGATGCGCATGTGTATTTGTGGAACAAAGGCTCGGCCAAAGTGCTTTTGAAAAACGGATTCCGCAAGGAAGGTCTTCTCCGAAACTACGTCCGCAAATCCGGCAAAATTTTGGATGTTTTATTGTTTTCAAAAATTGCCAAATGAAAGATTGTATTTTTTGCAAAATTGCGAGTGGGGGAGCGCCGAGTCATAAGATTTGGGAGGACGAAAAACATCTTGCTTTTCTTTCAATTTTTCCGAATACAGATGGTTTTTCAGTCGTAATTACAAAAGAACATAATCCAAGCTACGCTTTTGATAACAAAGACGATATTTTGTCGGGATTGGTGCTTGCCGCGAAGAAGGTCGGCAAGTTGATCGATGAAAAATTACCCGACGTCGGCAGAACTGGTATGATTTTGGAGGGTTTTGGAGTTGACCACTTGCACGCCAAATTGTTTCCGATGCACGGCACAGAAAAAGTAGGGGAGTGGCAACCGATCAAATCAAATGTAGACAAATTTTTTGACAAATACGAGGGCTACATATCCTCCCACGACTATAAGCGGGCAGATGACGCCAAGTTGGAGTTGCTGGCTCAAAAGATTAGAACTTAATTTAAAATTTTGTGAAGCCACTAATGCTTAATGTGACTGCTTTTCAGGAAACCCTGCACGCCGATATGTGCGGTCCGGCTTCTCTTAAAATTGTTCTCGATTATTATGGCGTCAACCAAACCGAAAAAGAACTTGCGGACATTATTGGCGTAGTACCGGAAGTCGGTGTTGATGCAGTGTCTATAAAAAAAGTGGCAGAACGGCTGGGATTTAAAGTTTTTGTAAAAGACGGCGCGTCGTTTAACGACATTCAAATGTGGCTCGAGAGGGGTGTGCCCGTGATTGTGGATTGGTTTACGAGGGGCAGAACCGATTATGATGAAGCGGCGATTGCCGACGGCCATTATTCCGTTGTAACTGGCCTGGACGACGAATATGTTCATCTCCAAGATCCGGAAATTGGCGGGGTACGAAAGCTGAGGCGTGATGATTTTCTAAAAGTTTGGTTTGATTTTAGAGGAAAATACATCACAGCCGACGAACTAATCATCCGCCAAATTATTGCGGTATATACTTGAGATAAAATCCCGATTGAGGGCGAAAGTCTAAATCCGGAAAAATCTTTTTTCGGATTTCGCCAATACCCGCTCTTTTTGGCGTGCCGAGTCTTTTGGTTGTGGTTCAGCTTTGACTTCCCATTTGTGCGCTCTCATAAGGGTAGAGTCGAGTAATATTTTAATCGCTTTCGAAAATTCCTCACTATCGATCACATATGATATTTTTTCGCGCGGAGACATAAATGCGACTTTATTGCCGTAGAGCACGAGTTCAGAACCGTAATTGCCGCCCGATATCAATGAATATTGCAAAGCAGAAGATTTATTTTCCGATAATATTTCCCGAGCGGCCGGCGTATCATTGGCAATTATTTTTAGCCCTAGGCCTTTCTGTAATATTTTGCTCCGAAATTCACTCAAACTGACTCCCAAGGTGTCATTCATAACATCCTCCGCCGTATACGAAGTCACGTCGTCTTTTGAAGTCGAAATATCTTCGTACACAGCCTTAATACCCTCCGTGCCGTCAAAAACCCTAACTGTAGATTTGCCGAGCGAGGATTTGCCGACGTTTTGCAATTCGGTCAGCATCTGACGTCCGAGTTTTGCAAGTTCCGAATATTCTTTGGCAGACTGCTCAGCGCGGTTCACAAGCCTTTCGGGGGAAGAGGCAGAGTAATGGCGCACTCCCTCACGGACAGATATTGATGCAAGACCCTTTTTTGCCAAAGATTCGAGTACAACGTACGCAGTGCTTCTGTTAACACCGCCACTTTTTGCAATGTCGCTTGCGGCGGCCGTGCCGAGTTGAAGCAAGGCAAGATAGATATCCGCTTCCTTGTCGGAAAGGCCAAATTTTTGAAGTTTTGTATGAGTTTCTTTTGTCATTTTATATGCATATATTTATTACGAAATACAGCTGCCATTTATTACTGTTGCCACAGTATACCAACAAATGTTTACAAAATCAAGAATTTATTCTGTATTGGCGTGTAATACCAAACTCCGGAGTAAAATTAGAGCGTCAAATTTGTAGGAGCATAAACTTCCGGCGTTAAAGTAAAAAAAAATCAAACATGGATAATACTAAGATTGTGCAAAAAATTGTGATGGCAGGAATTGTCTACAGCGATAATAAGGTGCTCATATTGCAAAGACGTAATGACGAGGCGATATTGCCGGGCCTTTGGGAGCTACCGAGTGGTAAGCGGGAATCAATGGAGCCATCGATTGATGCATTGAAGAGGGAAGTACTGGAAGAAACGAGGTTATCAGTAGAGCCAGTTATGCCTGTTTATGTTTTTGATTACGCTGTAAAAAAGGGGGACGAGGTGCGCGACACAACGCAGATAAATTACCTAGTCAAACCAATTTCCGGTACAAATGTAAAAATTAGCCATGAACATCAGAACTATAAATGGATAAGTGAGGATCAGTTATCTACATGCAAATTGTCCGACAATACTCAACTTGCTCTCAGAAAGGCATTTGAAATTCTGAAAATTATTGAAAAGCCGCCCGTATTTTCATAAGTTCTCTTTACACGGTGTAAAGAGTGTTTAATACTGTTGTCAACAATTGACAACAGTATGGAACGGAATAAAATTGTGCTCAGAGCTGTCGATATTGTGTCGATTAGTTCTTTGAAAAGCAGAATATTGTGGCCGAAAGGTCGCTAGACGGAGTGGGTACTTTATGTATCAAAAGTATATTGCAGTGATCGGCGCTCTCCTTTGTGGAGTAGCGGTTAGTCGGGCAGTCGAAGACAAAATGGTTCTACAACCTGGTCCCGAGGGCGTAGACAAATGGTTCGGCAGTTATTACAACAAGCAGGGAGTAAACAACGGCATTTTGCGCGTTGGCGGATGGGGCGATTACTACAACTCGCTCATTAAGTTTGACGGGGCAACTCAAACTGTGCCCGGCTCGTTCAAGCGTGCGGAGCTCTGGCTTTACCACTTCAATACAACTCGTCCAACTGACATAAACATGTGGTTACTCAAAACTAGGTGGAGTGAAGCACCCTGGGATCACGCTAATCTTGCGGGCTACTATCTGGGTAGGTATTACGGTCCATCGATTGGATCCGGGTGGTATGGAATTGACATTACTTCGTCTGTAAATTACTGGCGATTGGCGCCATCTTTAAATTACGGCTTGTTGTTAACCCCTGCTGCCAATGACAATCGGTATGACGAGTTCTATTCGTCTGATTCTTCGTCCGTAACCCTTCGGCCGAAGTTGCATGTCATATACGATCTCGACTTCAAGATGCCCTTACCCGGTGGGAAGGCGTGGAAGTTGACGGTCGAAGCAGGCGGTAAAGCGAACGACGGTATAGATGACCCGTTCCATAAGGGAACAACATACTACTCGCTCGATTTTTCGCCTTGGAGCGTTCAAGCAAGCGGAATCGGTCCAATGTATCCAGAAACTGACGCCCCCGTATTGGCTATGGAAGGCGGCAAAGTATATTTCGTTGGTAATGATCCGGGACATCCAAATGGCTATCATGTCAAAATTGATCATGGCTGTGACAACGACACATCAAGTGGCTTCCAGACAGTGTACAGCCACTTCAAAAGCCCTCCTCTAGTTACCAAGGGTCAAATAGTCATTCAGGGCCAAAAACTTGGCATTATGGGAAACACCGGTATCAGTACTGCTACACATCTTCATGTGACCGCATACTTTCAAGGAACGGCTTCCGGCGAAGGCACAGATCCGCAACTTAATCAGCTAAGTATTGAGGGACGCCTGATTAAGGATTACAAGCTAAATTCCTTGAGTCCTTCTACACCGATTTTCTATCCGTCTTCAAACGTGATTAAATAGAAAATTTTCTCGATTCAAAAAAACAGCCAGCTCCTAGGAGTTGGCTATTTATTTCCAATTAAGTAATATTATATTTAATGTACATGCAAGAACAAAATAACAAAAAAATACGTCTCACAATTGTTACGATATTTATCGTTGGCATAATCGCAAGTTTGTTTGTCGTTATTTTAAAGTTAAACAGCCAAAATGATACTGCACCGGATAATACGAAGACTGAATTAAATTTGGACGAGTATTTGGGAAAAATTTCCTCCAATGACGAAGTGCTGAATGTGTATACAAACAACAAGTTTGGGTTCACTTTTACTTATCCAAAAGAATGGCACGTAGGGGACAATCACCTAGGATACGGAACATTTCAACTATTTAACTATGACGAATCAAATGCTTCTGGCAGCGTTTTCGCGAAAGGATGGAATAAGATTGAAGCTGGGATAGTATCAAATAGTGATTATGGAAGTTCGGACGAATATCCAGAGAAGTCAAGAAAAGAAATACCAATGGAAGTAAGGGGGCAACCTTCTACCACAACTGAAGTCACACTTATTGGTGGAGAAAAGATTTATTCATATAGTATTCTACTTCCATCGGTACCCGATAGCCATCTTAGCATCGCCATGTATGGCGACCCATTAAACTTTTACGTACTGGACGAATTAGTTCAAAGCATGACATGGATCAAGTAATGACCTAGAGATGGGAGGTCTTTAATGAGTATCGAAATAACACTCCTTTATCTTGCCGGACACCGAATATCAAAGACCCAATCAGTTTGCAATTGATTTTAGTTGCAGGCGACTAGGGGAATTACTTGATGATAATTTTGTAAATTTGTGCGTAAAAAATTCTAGGATTTATTGAAAGTGTGGATAATTCCCGCGCCCCGTTTCTACTGTCCACTACCTCGAAACACGCCAAGGCAATAACCTGCCGGTAGAAAGGGACGTGGCAAATTTATTAATAGTAAATTCTTAACATGAAAAACGACCTACTTCGTTTATTAACAACAGCTTTATCTATGGTCGCCCTAGGGGCAAGCGTTTTCGCTATTTGGAGCGTTCGCGACCTGCGAAACAGTAGTGTACTACTTCCAATTCCAACCGTGCCTACAGTAATTTCCAGTTCACCAAACTCTATTGGATTTCTACCGCCGGGTTCAGAGCACGAGTCTCAGAGCTACCCCTACGATAATGCGCCGAATCTCTCAGACACAATTCATAGCATAGTCACAGAAATACCCGCACAGGGGATTCCCAATGACATGCCATATTCCTACAGCTCCGGAGCAACCACTTCAATGCTAATCAGTGGCGGAGGATTGGATATTAGCAAGAATGCAGCATCCGATGACATCATTGCATTCATAAATGACGAATTGACTTATTACAACACCTCACTGGAATTCAAGTTTAGTTTGCCATCAAAAAATAAATCACTGAGAATCGATAACAGGGAAGTGGCCGCTCGAAAAAGTGATGCAATTTTTTGGTTGTGGTTTACAAAAGACGGCGGCACCGCATCGGCAACTTTTTTTGTTACAGCAACCACCACTCTGTCCACCGATAATCTTTATTTCGATTATAATTTAATCGATTATCCCATTTTTGAGAAAACCATTTCTCGTGCGACAGTAACTGTTGCAAACGAAACGGCTCTTGAAGAGACTGTGACCTACCAGAGCAACAACCTCGATTACCCAAATATTTGGAGATTCGTGCACGTGATTCGTGATGGAAAACTGTACACTTTCGCCGCGCAAATCGGCCCGTCCCAAGTAATACATATTGACGAAGCAACAATGATGCTTAACTCATTCAAGCAATCATTTCGATTATTTTAGTTTCCATCATTTAGCTTAACGGAAAAAAGTCCTTATAGACCTGCAGTAAGGGATGTCCCGCAGTAGATAGAAAGCCTGTAGAATTACACGGAGAGTTTCGGCATCTTTTTTATGTTCAACATACATTCGTTACAAAATTCATAACAACACATTTTTGTGCTATTGTGTTATCAAATATGGAAATCAGCACATACTCGATTGCAATTTGGCTTACTGCGGTAATTTTGGGCAGTAGCACAACGAAGAGGGGACTCGTCATCGTCTGCAGCGCCCCCGGGAACCAGCCACCCACTTTTATAATTTGGCTTAATAATAAGTAACTCTCCCTTAGTATTTAAAAACAACACAGCTGTTCCAGCCTGTTTTTTGGGCAATTTTTTTTCGTTATCCTCGTCACTTAAAATTATAGGTATTTTTTTTGATTATACCACTTCAGATTAGGAGATCTTGTTCCAAATTCGAAAACTTTACACTCGAGCGCGGCTGTATTTAAATGTTGTTATACATTGACAACATTTAGAAACATACCCCATAATTACTACGGTTTTAAAATTTTAATATGTGTAGCGCGCCTTAAATAACAAATAACCGACATGAGTGAAGATGAGCTAGCGACATATAAGAAAATATATGCGTTACCGGAGTTTGAGCACGAAGAAAGTGTTTCCAGCAAATTCATGGAATTGTGCAAAAGAACGCATTATTTTGTTGTAATTGCTATATATAATCCAAAAAAAGAAATACTTTTAATTAGAGATTTTAACAAGGCAATAGGCTGGGAATTGCCAGGGGGCTATGTAAACGATCGAGAAAGTATTGAGGAGGCAATAAATCGCATTGCCCTAAATGAAACAGGTCTCAGCCTTGATGAAGTCGCTCCTGTTGCAATACTAAAAAATATATTTAAGTGCGGTTACGACAAAGTTTCTCATTTCGGAATTGCTCTCATGGCGTTAAGTCGAGAAGACGTAAAAGCATACCCGAAGAACATTCAAGCGTATTTTACGTGCAGTAGTTCGGAGAAAATAGCATACCAAAATGACAAAATTCTTTCCCTCGTGCATAAACATCTCAGCGACAAAGCATGTCAGCCTCCTTTTGAGGAAATTGATAGCGCCAAAAAATATTCTTTGCCGTATGTATTGCATAGGCATGTAATAAAGCGTATTGGAAATATATCGTCTCGAAAAATTGAGAGTGCTATTTTCGATTTGATAGAAGGCGCCCCTAAATCTATACTAGACGCTTCGTGCGGAGAAAACACAATTATAAATGAGCTCTACAATAAGTACCGACCTGACATTTGTATCGGAAATGACATATCCTGGAAATCTATTATGCTAATAAAAAAAAGAAATTCCGCGGTACTATTTACCAATCATAACGTCTTAGAATTACCCTACAGATATAAATTCGACTTAGTTCCCCCATTCCGTTCTCAGTTAGGACACTTGGTAATAGAATTGTGATATGAAAAAGGTCAAAGATTTGTGTCGGACAGAGCGTT
>MHRK01000008.1 GCA_001820955.1 Candidatus Taylorbacteria bacterium RIFCSPHIGHO2_02_FULL_43_32b | reverse complement strand
CTCATGCTTCTATTTTACCATTGTTTCTCTGGGATTTTTTGGGAAGTTGTGCACAGGGGTGTGAGGGGTTACGTAAAGAAGAATTGACAAAAATCAATAATCTAGTATAATGCTAAAAGAGAAGGGTTATAGCCTTTTTTTGTGTCAGAAATAACAACAAACAGAAAGGAAGTTTACGAAACCGATCTTTGAAATCATCAGTTCTGGGTCTTGGCAGCCCCAAAATATCCAGACAACGATTCTGGAGCCGGGTTGCAGTCTGGAGCGGAGTCCGGAATCGGAGGCAATGTTAGAAGCTGGCTGGCAGAAGTTGTTAGGCTCTGGCTTTAAACCCTGGCCGAATGACTTAAACCCGTCGTCTTACCGATTTGCCTCTTGCTGCGTAGAAGCTTCGATTGTGGAAGTCGCGCTGGATCCATGTCTTAGTTACAGGGATCGAATCGGCGGAAGGCAGAGCGAATTTGTGGAGAAGTTCCCGAAGTCCTTTCAGCCTACGCCTCTGGCCGTTACTACCGTGATCACAAGTCATGATCGCTCGGGTGAGGAACGCGTCTTGATAACTCTTCGGGATGAAAAGTAGGACGTAAAACCTGGTGGCTGGCACTGCAGTACGGCGGGGATCACTAGCTATCCAAAGGATGCGAATCCGACAGAGACAGCTTTACGTGAATTGAAAGAAGAAGCGTTGGTATCGAGAGATGAGATCGATGACCTAACTCTCCGGGCCATAGTCTACGGGCCATGGACGGCGCATATGGAGATGATTTACTCCGCTCGTCTCAAACCCCCATGTGAAGAAATAATCGATCGAAAGGTCGCCAAGGCGGAAGCCAAAGGTTTGTCCGCTGAAGAGGCTGAGGATAAACTGCTGTTTATTCCGACAACAAAGGAGGTCGTGACCTCTTGGCTAACGCGAGGACTACATGCCGGAGTACCGGTTGGTGTAGCAGCCCTGTATTTATCCGTCGGCAAGTCTTTCGGGTCGGGTTGGGAAGGGTACGCTGCCAATATTTTTGCAGATGAATCCAGAGCCTATTCCGATTTAACGGATGGAGGCCGAAGGTCTGCAGACTTGATGGCAATTCGGCACATGAAGGAACTTATCGACCTGTGTCGGTAGTCTTCAGAAAAATTTTCAAACGGTCGCCAATGCGGCCGCTTTTATTTTGGTTAGAAGTGGAGAGGGACGAGGCAAATTTTATTGCATAAAAAAACCACAAACTTTATATTTCGTGGTTTCAGTGGACGTCGATTATTTTTTACTCCTGTCCTTTCTCGTAGAACTTCGAGACCTTCACTCGGCATTTCGAGCTTTCTGGAAACCATGGAAGAGTTATGCCGAAAAATCGCTTAAGTTCCCGAAATTGGGGATGCCTGCGAAGTACCACCAACGTTTTCCAAGGGATGAACACGAGATCCTCTTCCCCCACAGATGAATCACCTTTCGGCAATTCCTGTCGGTGGAATTTGCGTTGCGCAATTTCCATAATCTTCAGGTAGATGTTTGATACTACCCACATCTCGTCGTACAAATAGCTTCCCGCAGCATATCCGTCATGACCTGTGCCGTTGGCGTAGCCCTTGTACCACGCGTAAACTATCTGATTGCCGTAGAGAATCGCCCTGTACTTATGACCGTCTGAAGGAGTGCCCTTGCCATCGTAGGTGTCTGCCAGGTAGATCAATCTGAGAAAGCGCAGATCGATCTTATTAGGATCTGTTTCCTGCAGCCCAAACTCAACTTTTTTTAGCACTTGGTTAAGGGTGCTTCGTTCGTTGAAAGATTCGTCATTTTTCACTCAGTATCCTTTCGGTGGTTTTTTGTTGTGATGCCAATTCAGGCTGTCTTACTTACGAAATAATAGCATTAAACGTAAAATTAGTCAAATTTTTGTCACGCTGCCATGGTTTATCTAGGAAGTAAAAAATTTTTGATTTCCTGGCAGACTTTCAAGATATCTTTATCAGTTAAGGTAAAAGCCGACGGTAGCCAAAGCGACAGGGGCGATGAATAGGTACTATTTGGAAAATTATCGTCCGGCATTTTATAAGCCATTTGTCGGTGGATAGGCATCCAATAATTACGGCAGTCGATATTTCTCTCGACTAAATATTTTACGAGTTCATCTCGGCGCTCGGTGAAGGCATCCGTCCACTGCAGCAGTTCTCCTGCTTTAGTATCAGCCGGATAGATCCGCAGTCCTTTTACATTGCCGAGGTTCATGGAATACAGCTCATAATTCCTCCTCATTCTTTTAGTCCTTTCGTTGAGATGTTTGAGTTGGCCCAGGCCCATTGCGGCCTGAAGGTCGGTCATCCGAAAGTTAAAACCGATGGTGTTGTGGACATCATCTCCACCTGTGCCGAGTTTGGTCCGGCCCTGATTAATAAGTGGGCGGAGTTTCAAATAGATCTCTTCATTATCCGTGACTACCATGCCACCTTGGCCGGTTGAAATGGTTTTGTTTGCGGCGAAAGAGAAACAGCCGGTTATACCGAAAGTGCCGAGGTGCTTGCCTTTGCGGTAGGACCCAATGGTCTCCGCCGCGTCCTCTATTACCTTCAAGTTTCGTTTTTCAGCTATGGCCATTATTTCCTCGATTTGCGCGCTTCGGCCGCTGACATGAACGGGAATAACCGCTTTAGTTCGGGACGTGATGGCTTTTTGGAAGGCGAGCGGGTCCATGGTCAGGTCCTCTTTTCGGGTGTCCACTAAAACAGGTTCGGCGCCGCTTAACGAAACCGCATTGGCTGTGGCTATGAAAGTGATGTCGGGAACGATGACTTGGTCACCGGGCCCAATGCCGAGAGCTTTCAAAGATAAGAACATAGCCGTTGTGCAGTTGTTCGTCGCCAGGGCATATTTTGCGCCTGTCAGTTTCAGAATAGCTTTTTCGAATTCAGCCGTTTGGGGACCTTCATTAATGTAGTTCGAATCCAGCGCTTTTTTCAGAAAGGTATAGTTTTCTTTTTCGATCTTTGGTTGCCACCATGCTATCTTTTGCGGTTTTTTCTTCAAGGTCATGTTATTCGATTATTTTAGCCAGAGGGAGCGGAATAATGAATTTACCTTTGTAGCCAATCGATTTCATTTTTTCCACCAGTTCATCGCCTATATGCCATGACAGAACGGCGAGGTACGGCGGCTGGTCTTTGAGCAGTTCGCTTTCGCTTACAACTCTAATATGCGAACCGGGCGCGAAGAGGCCGATCTTGGGCGAGCCGTCCTTTTCCGCTAAATAATCCAGGATTTTATCGTCGATCTTGCAAAAACCGAGCAGACTATTGGAGCGGGCGGAGCTCGTCAAACCGACGATCTTGTGTCCTTCACTCTTAAGGCGGAGCAAAAGCGACAAGAACTCGTTTTTGGCTGTAATGTTTTTCTCAGCGAATTTACGATAGGTTTGCTCGTCATATATCCCAGCTTTTTCCTCTTCTTTAATAAGTTTACGCAACCTCTCGCTCATCGGCCTTTTACCATTCATGGCATAGGCGCGGATGGAGCCTCCCGCGGCCGAAATCCTTTCGGCATCCACCAAACTCATACCGTGTATCTCAAAAAGTTTTTGCAGGGGTTTCAGCGAATAAAAGCGCAGATGTTCATGGTAGATCGTGTCAAATTCATTTTTGGCCAATATATCCATCAGATATTGGGATTCGGATATGAAAACGGAATCCTTATCCATCAGGTTTTTTACTGCTTTCATTAGCGCTGGCAATTCATTGATGTGTGCGAAGGCGTTTGTCGCGGTCAAAAATCTGGCCTTGCCGTATTTTTTGACCACCTTTTCTGATGATTTGGCATCGAAGTAGGCTTGGACGGTCGGAATGCCGGCCTTGTTGGCGTCCTTGGCTGCGTCTGTTGGTTCGACACCTACCACCCTCGCGCCTTTCGCTTTGAACGGTTTGAGCAAAGTGCCATCGTTAGAGCCGATATCGACTACTAGGTCGTTATTGTTAATGACGTATAGGCGGTGCACTGTTTCGGCCAGCTCCTCGAAATTCCTAATAAGCATCTTGGTTAGGCCAGTGCGGTACGGATAGTCTTTAGCGAAGACCACTTCCGGATCGACAATGTAATCGAGCTGAAGCAGTCCGCAATTGCTGCAGCGGGACAAGTTGAGAGGGAAAAGTGTTTCGGGCTCATGCAGGGTTTCCTCGGTCAGGTATCGTTGAGTGACTGGCTGATGGCCCAGAGAAAAAACTATGGCTATATCATCACCGCAGATCTGGCATCCTTTGATGTGCCCGACATCTTTATTTTTGCTTTTCGTATTTTTCTTTTTCATTTTTTGTCCCGATTAATATGACTCTCGTCGATAATGACCATTTTCTTATTGCCTAATTGGAAACCGGCCGGTCCGAAAGGTTCGAAAGTCATGGCCCTGATGAAGTCGTATATCTTTTTACCAGGCCAGGACCAGTCTATCTCTCCGTTATTGGGTAGGCCTTTTGGATAGTACGTGGCCTTTTTCTCATCTTGAGGTCTGCTTTTTATCGGCTTACCGGAGAGCCAAACTGACAGGAATTTCTCGAATAAGGCGGTGCCGACGTTCGTGAATTTATCATAAACTTCACGAGCTGTATCATCTTTGTCGATGGGAAACTTTTGCTGGAGGATTATCGGTCCGCTATCCAAACCCTCATCCATGAAGTGTAGGGTTACTCCAGTGTACTTATCGCCATTGAATATAGCGTGGACTGTAGAGTATCGTCCACGGTATTTTGGCAGAAGGGCCGGGTGAATGTTGATGGTGCCAATCTTGGGAATATCGAGGACTTCTTTAGGCACAATTTGCATGCCACCGATGCAAAAGATGATTTCCGGTTCAAGTTTTCTTATCTGATCCACAACGTCAGTATCGCGCAATTTTTGGCCTGTTATGGTGTTAAGCCCTGCCTCTTTGGAGATTTTAACGAGCGACTCGTGCCAGAGGGTTTCGCCCTTGTCGTCCATATTGGCGACAACAAGCTGAGGACGAACACCAGCTTCGAGGACTTTCCTGAGGCAATTGACTCCAATTTGTTTACCGCCTATGAATATGCAGTTTTTTTCGGACATAGAGTTTCTTGTTTGAAATGCTGTTTTTGTGTAATATCAGCATATAAAGCATACTTTGCCGGGACTAGATGTCAATCGAAGAATTGCCGCTATTTCCGGTCATCCAATGAGAATATTTTTTGTCACATCAAAGCTAAATTTTAAAAAAGCTGGCGGTTCAGTTGAGGAGTTCGACCTCATGATAAGGGAATTCCAGAGATTAGGAAATGAAGTTACTGTAGTAACTGTTTTTTCTCAGAATAATGAGATTGATCGTCCATTACCCTATAAAGTCATCGAGGAGAAAGTACTTTCGCGCGGACTTCTTGGTATACAGTGGCATGCCTATAAAATATTACGTAAGTATCAAAATGAGGCGGATATTTTCCATATAGATGGTCATCTTTTGCTCTACGGTGCAGGACTTTACCGTAGACTTGGTGGGAAGGTCCCTGTGGAGGCTTTTTTTAACCGTGAACTTATATTTTGGCCTCAAATCACCTCGTCCTTATTTCCGCAAAATGAGCCTAAAGTAATCGAAAGATTGAAGATAAAATTACGCTCTTTGGTGGAAAAAAATATCGGCATGCCGCTCGCCAACGGCATTGACCTTTTTTCCTTCATCAGCCCCATGTTTAAAGAGATGTATGAAAATTTCGGTCTTCGTAGAGACCCCAAAAGTCTGGTTATCAATGATCCAATCGATTTTGGAAAAATTATGCGTGAAAATAGCATTGTCGAAAATTCATATTTAAAACGCAACAAATTTGGTCCGAAAATTAAAATTTTTTATTCCAGCCGAATGGCGCCGGGAAAAGGTTTCGATATTTTGCTAAAGGGTTTCAGCTTGGTTAGAAATAAGGATGATTTCGAGCTAATTTTGGGAGGCACTGGTCCTGAGGAGCAATATGTCAAAGACATGATAAGGGAGTATAAATTGGATCCATATGTAACACTCCTGGGTTGGGTTTCTAAGGAAAAATTATATCAATTACATCGAGAGGCTGATATATTCGTACAGGCCGATTGGCTTACTTACGGCACTTCGATATCCCTACTGTACGCCATGATATTTGGCATACCGTGTATTTTGCCTGCTGGCGGTGGTTTGCAGTGGATTGCCGATGGGGCAGCTCTCTACTTTAAAAATAGAGATACAGAGGAGCTGGCTTTACGTATCGAAGAACTTGGCCGGGACCGCGAGCTTCGAGCTAAATTGTCTATGAATTGTTATCGAAGGCTCAAGGATGATGAGATGAACTATGTTAAACAGGTTGGCCGATTGTTTAGAGCCGTCGAGGAAATGAAAAGTGACCTTAAATAAGACAATGTCTCTATTGTCGCGATTTATTTGTTTTTAAATCAATATTCGTAAAAAAAAGTTCTAGTGTTTTGAGGACATGCTTAACGTGCTCTTTTGTTAGGGCGGGGTGGCAGCCAATAAACACGGCGTTGTCTCTAAGCCATCGCGAGACGGGCAATTGCCCTACTACGCGTTTAGGTTCATCTCTGAATCCGGGTTGATCTGGAAGACAGCCTCCAAAAAAAGGTCTTGTTTCGATGCCGGCCGCTTCAAGAGTTTCTGTAATTTCCTTTCTAGTAAAAGGGGCTTTTGGATTTATAACAAAACAGTAACCATAATAGCTGTGCACTCCCTTCGGTAATGTATATGGAATAGAAACATGGGTTTCGTATTTTTTTAGTGTTTGGCTATAGTCTCTAGCTATCGATATGCGCTTCCTATTAAGTTTATCAAGTTTCTTAATTTGTTCTAAGCCCATTGAAGCTGCAATGTCAGTCATTCTCACGTTAAAGCCTAAGCGCGTAAAAACGTAGCGAGTGTCGTAAAAACCTAAGACTTTGTCCTCGTAAGAAAAACGTCCTTTATTTAATATATGCTGAGGCAGACGACCGAATTCACGTATCGAGGTTAGAATATCAAAAAGTTCGGCGTCGTCGGTAAAAATCATACCACCTTCGCCTGTAGTGATGTTGTGGGCGACGAAAAAGCTTATTGTCGCTATATCTCCAAAGGACCCGACAACTCGGCCATTTAGAGATGCTCCGTGGGCTTCACAGCAGTCTTCAAGTACCAAGAGCTTGTGTTTACGGGCAATGGACATTATCGAAACAATGTCGGCGGGGTTTCCAATACTATGGACTGGCATTATTAATTTAGTTTTTGGACTGAGAGCTTTCTCGACTTCTGTAGGAGAAATTGTCCACGTCTTATCATCGCAGTCGACATAGACTGGTATTAGCCCAAGTTGAATAATAGGCGAGGCGACTGTTGCAAAAGTGCTTGCGGGGATAATGACTTCATCACCCCGTTTTAATTTACCCGAAATCATGAGGGAGGATAGCACCAAAAGGTTAGCTGATGATCCAGAGTTAACCGCGACAGCATATTTCTTGCCCATCATTTTGGCGTATCGCTGCTCGAATTCTTTGACTCGCGGGCCTTGTGAAAGTCTGAGGTTTATAAGACAATCAAAAGCTCCCATGATCTCTTTTTCATCAAAAGAAGGCCAACCAACCCCTACTGTTTTCGGTTTAGGCACTCCGTTTTTCTTTAGCAGGTAGTCTTTTACCAAAACTCTTATTTTATGCAAATCTTTGTCGATTTTTTTTGGCATAATGAATGTTTTTCTAGTTCGCCAATCTTATAAAGAAATGCATTTATTGTCCATACTTTAAATGAATGTATTGATTGGTTGATTCGCGCCAATCCGGCATATTGCATTTTTGGCTCTTTTGCAAAATAGCCCTGGGTCGTGGAGTTTTAAAAATATTTTCAGCTTTTGCGGCAATAACTAAATCACTGCTTACTCCAAGCGCCTCTGCAATCGCCAGGGCCCATTCGTAACGGTTTACACCTGATTCTGGCGTTTTATTGATGGCATGAATTATATTTTGTGGATGATCTTTTTCTATTAGTTCTGATATGATAAATGAAGCCAAGTGTTCGGCATTTGTAGGGTTGCCATATTGGTCCACTGTTGCGTTAACTGTTATTTTGGAAAGAAGTTTTTTTGCAGTTTCATCTACAAAGGTGTCTCGGAATCTAGAATACAGCCACGAGGTTCGGATGATATAATATTTCAGATTGCCTTTGTTTGCGTAAGAAGAGAGAAGCGTTTCTCCTAAAGCTTTTGATTTTCCGTACATATTTATAGGACATGCACTGTCTTCTTCAGTGAATGGAGTATTTCTATGACCAAAAACATAGCTCGTACTCATTTGTATAATCACACCTTTAATTTTCAAATGAGCGCAAATAGAGGCGAGGTGACCAGGGACCAAAGCATTTAGTTGAAATGCTGGAAGAGGATCTTCCTCAATTTTATCCACATTTATTAAGGCCGCACAGTTGATTATAAATTCCGGTTTGTGAGCAGAAATGTATGCTTCTAGGGCGTCAATCTTGGTTAGATCCAGTTCGTTGTGTGCAGGTTGCAGAACGTTGTAATTGTCATTAGACGTCACGACTCTGGACAGTTCCTGCCCTAACAAACCGCTTGCTCCGAGTATCAGAATTTTTTTTCCCATTTATTTAGATACCGTTTTTTTATAATGGATATACCACCCTAAATATCGTGATAAACCGGCGATAATTATACCAGGAACGTAAATAAATTTTCCCTTCCTTATAAATATCCATGAGCCTTTTAGTATGTACTTTCTTAAGGGGTGGGTCAACGATTGAAATTTTCTCCTAAAGGTCCATGTGTCTTTATATTTGTTATAGAACTCTGCATCTCCTCTCCCATAAAAAGTTTTCCATCGTGCGCAAAAATCTTTAAATTCTAAGTCGTTTTTTTCATAATTGTAACTATCGATCATTTCAAGCTTGTAGCCCGCATCTTTGAGCCTAAAAGAAAGGTCTGTGTCATCACAGCCTCCCGTGATACGGGAATCATAACGGATTTTACGGACTATCTCTACTGGATACATGCATGGCGTGCCCACAACATCGACTGAACCAACTTTGTTTATCAGGTATTCATAAATATAATTTGTGGTTTTCTCCCAATAGTTTTTGGGATTTATCACTTTTGTGTTCGCTACTACTGCCGCAGTCATAGGATCAGCTAATAAAACATTGGCCATTTTAAGGAGTAGTTCGCGACTGATTATGTTATCCGGACCCACAAAGGCTACAAGACTTCTAGTGGCTTTATCAATACCGAGTTGTCGGGCAGCAGCAAGTCCCTTTCCTTCATCACTAAATACGTTAAGAGTAAAATTTTTTGCTATTGAGGCGGAATTATCTCGGGAATTGCCGTCAATTACTATTACTTCGGATTCAGGAGACTCCTTTTTTATTTCGGTCAAGCATCCGTGGAGTAGATTGGCAGAGTTTCGCACACAGATGACTAAGGAAATATTCTTCAAATTTTCGGGTTTATAGGATTTCATATGTTCATTTTTAAATGGAGAAGTTTGGCGAGCTCGATCATTGCGGGGTCCGCTAAGAGAGCTTTTTCGTCAGGGAAAGCCCATAAGTTCACATAATCTATATTTACAGATTCTTCCATAAGGGCGGCCACATAATGAATAAGAGATTTTTCATCATGACCTGTATTTGCGAGTTTGTTTTTTATTAACAGTGCGAGATCTTCAAAGCTACGACACCTCGAAACATTCGGCAGTTTGTTGTAGTAAATATCTCCAAAAGTAATAACGGGTTTGCCGAGCATTACGCCTTCCCATCCTGCTGTACTTGTAATGGTGACTATGATTTTCGCTTCCTTGACTAGTGTCGGGCCGTAATAAGTCGGTTGAATTAATCGAACGTTAGGAATTTTTTTAATATCTCGGTAAAAGTTTCGCTTTCTGTAGCCGATCATTCTTGGATGTTCCTTCACGTATAAATACATGCCGACAGGAAGGGCTCGAGCCGTTTGTTTAATAAGCTCAATTTGGTTCACGTACAACGGAGCATAAAGCAAAGTGGCCGTCTCTGTTTCATAATGAAGTGGGTAATAAGCGAAGTTCTCTTTTTTTGGTATTTTTTCCCAAAAATTGTGGTAGCCAAATAAACCTCGTGACTTTCGCATAAATTTATCGAAGACTATCCACCAGATTTTTATATCGGTGTAGTCATTTTCTTTTTGTTTGAGATCTAGGTAGAGTTGTCTTATGTGCCAAAATATCGTCCTGATTAATTGCTTAGGTTTCAAAAAAGAAATATTTGCCGCTCTACCCACTTGATTGTTGAATTCCGGTTTCAATTCTTTCAAATACGGCTCCGGAGACTTTCTAAACTCTTCGATAAATTTCTCGGCATTTTCTAGATATTGTGATTTTAAGGTGCCAGCCTGTAGCTTTTCGTAAATAGAGTCTACCCAAGAAAAAGTCTTGAAATCTTCGGAAAGGCCGACCCCGTTCTTTATTCTTGTTAAGTCAATGCAAATAGTTTGTATGCCTTTCTTTTTTGCCATTTGATAGAGGAGAAGTGGTGCCAATGAGCCTATGACAGAAAATACGATTGCATCGGGCTTTTCATCGTCAAGAAATTTTTCGATGGTCTTTGCCGAGTGCTCAATAATTCTTAGCATATCGTCAAAAGAAGCAGTGGGACGATTGTACGGGTACTCTCTGATTAATTGACCGTTCATTAAGACTCGGTCGAGATACAAATAGGGCCAAAGGTTGGGTAGTCCGTAAGTGGCTTCGAGCTTATTCAGGTATTCAAAATTCACACTCCCTTTTTTCAGGGCATCCTTATAAATATCCTCATCTAATAATAGGCCTGTGTAATGTAAGTCCTTCTGATTCTTTATAAAATCGTAGCTACTTCGAAGAGTCACGTAGGCGCATATTTCCTTAGCACTCCCGTTTTTAAGGAGGTTATAGGCAAGGGCATGACCTAGGTATGCGAATCTGCGCTGTAAGAAAAAACAGACTTTTTTTGCCATGGTTAAGGTTCCAAAAAGAAATTAATGTCTTTATCTAAGCATTTTTGCCCCTCTTCAAGCAAATCCACTGCCTTGATAGCCATAATATTACCACTGCCTACTTTTTTTACTTTAAGCATTCCTTTATTTTTCAAATGGTCAATCAACCTTGAAGTCTCAAGAACGACTTTTTTATCGAGGTCGCGGACATAGTACGTCGCACTTTTTGGCATAGCTTTTTTGCCCTCAATAATTTTTTCTTGAAATTCTTTAATATAGCGATAGGGGACGCCGTGTTTTTGTTCAATGTAGTGAAGAAATGTACAGGAATGGAAAGATGCACCTAGAAAAACCAATTTTCCGTTTGCCCTAAACAGCTTTCCAAAAATCGAGTTGTCGTCAAATGAGTCTGTACCAACATTTAAAAAACTGTCTTTGTTCTTGCCCCAAATCCCGACCGAAAATATTGGATGATTTGTTCGAATTACACCTTCTTGTTTCCTAAAAAATTCCGTAAAAATACCAACAGTCGAGGGACTATTTTTTGGATCGTAATCTTTTCCTTCGCAAAAGCTGTAGGTAAAAGTTGGAATGATAATTGTACCCCCTTCGCCCACGCTTTCTTTAAGAATTTCAAAAAAAGATTCTAAGAGTTTATTTCGATTGGTTTCAGCAAGTTTCCCAAATACACCCACATCCGTATGCACAAAAATAGTATCTCCGTTTTTTACACCGATGTCTTTTAAACCCTTTATAAAATCACGATCGGTTATTTCCCGGTCTTCGTATTTAAATAAGGTAGTCATTTAAAATAAAAGTTTTACTGTTCCGATGCCGTTTGAGACAATTTCAGTCTTATTGCGCACAATTTCAACTTTTATATCAGCGATTTTTGTAGATTCAGATCTATTTACGATTTCACCCCGAATAATGACCGTATCACCAACAAAATATGGCTTAATGAATTTTAGTTCCTGTTTAAGACAAATTGAACTGCCTCCTGGCAAATATTCTCCATAAAGTCGCGACAGGAAACTGGAAAGTAAAAAAGCGTAACCGATCTTGTTATCAAAGCCGTTTTGTTTGGAAAATTCGCTGTTCGTATGAATTGGACTTTTGTCGCCTGAGAGTTCGGCAAAATTTCCATGCATTTCTTCAGTGATTATGACCTCAAACTCGGCCTTGTCGCCGATTTTAAGTTCCTGAAAGGATCTTCCTTTTTTCACGCTATTTTCCATGAGTCCTTAAAATTTTCTCTAGATCGGCAAAAGTTTTTATCGTATTCACTTCATCCATCTTCAATTTTATATCAAATTCTTTTTCGATTTCGCTGACTAAAAGAAGGTGGTTAAAAGAATCCCATTCAGAAGTACTCTCACGGGACGTTTTCCCGTTTATCTTATTTGCATCCATACCGAGGACTTTTGCTGTAATTTCTTTTAAAGTCATTAGGCTTTAACTATTTTAATAAACGCAGGTTTCGTAAATTTCTTTTTAAGATCAAATTTCCAAGTCTCTTTTACGTCGGAAGAATTTAAAAGTTCAAAACCGCTTTTCTTGAAAAATGGGGCTGAAACCACATTTTTAGCAGTTTTTATAAAATCTGCTGTGACGTCCGTCACTTTTACCTTTTTGGCCTCCTCCAAAATGTACCATAGGAATGTTGTTTCAATCTCCTTACCCAATATTCTGCAGCTAAGAAGGTATGAATCAATATGCCAGTTTATAGAACCCATTTTTATTATTGCTACGCCAGTTATGCCACTATCACCGAAGCGATCTTCAGCTTTGATTGAGATAATCAAATAATCTTTTGAGTTGGCCATCTTGGCGACTTCGGTTTCGCTGTAGCGTTTAGTGGTTGTATTAAATTGATTAGTTTTTGAAATTAACTGGGCAATTCGAGGAATTGTAAATTTGTCTGCTTTCTTGATCTCTACTTTGATATCCAAGCCTTTCAAATACTCATCCATATTCGTAGCGACACTCTTGAATTCAGTTCGCTTTTTTTCTTCTCTATACTGATCGCCACGTTTTCTATCTTCCTCAGTAATTTTCAGTTTATTGAAAAAAGGAAGATTTGAGAGTGTTCGTAAGTACAATGCCGGATCATCCGGCATTTCCAATGTTAAGACTTCGGGCAGGGCTTCTCTTACAATCATTCGGTTGGTCTTGTCATCATCAAGAAAGACAAAACTGTCCAAACCAATGTTTAAGTCAGCTGCTAGCTTTTTCATGTTGGCTATTTTGTCGTTCCAGTTTATTTCGAGAGCGGCAAAATGCTCATCTTTTAACAAACAATAGGGATGTTTTTTGAAGACACTTTGAACATCTGCGAGATTATTTTTGCTATTTATGGCAAGAATTACCCCTTGTTCGCGAAGAGCGAGAATGTATTGCTGAAGTTCCCAAAAAGGCCGGCCTTCGGGGGTTGGGCCCAATTTAATTCCGGAAAGTCCGTCTTCGCCAATAATTCCTCCCCAGAGAATACCGTCTAAATCTAATACAAGGCATTTTTTTGTGAGACCGGCAATTGGAATTAAGTATTTGATATATGCCTCAGCCAATTCAGGTAGTAATTCCAAATTAAGCTTTATATCAGCGAGATAATAGAATTTAGGATCAAAAGCTTTTTCTTTACCGACTTTTGCTAGGAAATTGTCGTAATCAAAAATAAAAACTCTGCGATTGTCCATGGTTTCTTTCACAAGTTTACGGTTAAGTTCTCCTACCATTTCAGTAAAACTATTTTTTTCTTTGTTAGCCAAAATACCCAAGGGGGAATTGGTCAGTCTTTCGAAATTGTGGATTATGATCGTTGCACTGGTCTTTTCTTCTAGTTTTTCTATTAGGGACTTTATTTCAGCAAATTTTTCGTTAACCCAGGAGTCCTCTTTTTTATTCAGAAAGAAACTGTCCTTTATCGCTCTTGTGTCGATAAACAAAAAAATTACATCGCTCTTGTGTGTGTAAAGTTCACTTTTATCATCCAAAATTTCCCGGGTGTATTGGTTGTATTCGCCTACATATACATCGGCGTCAATGCCGAAGTCACGTGATTTGATCGATAGAACTTCTTTCAGGCCGTTAATTGTTGAACTAGCTAAAATTGCGACGCGGAGTTTCTTTACGTTATTAGGAAGCGACGAAAGTACAGCCTTGTTTTTGTAAGCTCGAATATAATCTGCGGTCGTATTTAATTCGGCAACTTCTTTTTTAGGCATGATTTTTTGTTCCCGTACGAAACAGGAAGTGTTTTAATCTAGATTTAATATAGCGTTTCCCCCTTCCCGTTTTTAAATATAATTCCCTCGACCTTGCATCAAGTTCATCTAAGCATGCTTCATAGTATATAAGTTCATACGGACCTCTTGATTTTGTATAAGTAGACAAGCCCTCGTTATGTTCTTTAAAACGTTTCCGTAAATCCGTTGTATATCTGGTATAAAGTTGATCATTCTTATTACTTTTTAAAATATATGTATAAAACATAACTAAGTGTGTTTCGTACGGGATGTTACGAGGGCTACTGTGAAGACTGTGTCTTTTGAGTGGGCGATTGAGACTTGGACGGTATAACCCTTTAATTCTTTATCGAGCAATTTAGCCATAGGCAGTCCATTTTTATTCACTATTTCGATGTCAGGCATGGCGCAGTACAAGGGTGTTCCGTTTATATGGCTCAGAGCCTTAATTATAGACTCCTTGGCTGAAAATCGGCCAGAAAGGTGTTGTTCGGGTTTTGATTTTGAAAAACAATAGGCCAGCTCTTTTTTAGAAAAAATTCTGTTTAGTAATCGGCTATCGGCTTTTTTGTCGAGTTTAAAACGCGAAACTTTTTCTACGTCAGTGCCGATAGTCCCGTACGAAATAGGAAACACTTCGCCTTTGAAAGTACGAAAATTATTATTAGCTATTTTTTTAAAATTGGAATTTTTCATGTGTCGTAATTAGATGTTTTCGTAGTGAAGCGGTTTCGTACGGGATCTACTGTTTCTTTGAAAGCAATATACCTTCGACATAAATATTATCCAGGCGCACATCAGCGTTTGAAAGAATTTCATCAGCAATCTCGACAGGTTTTCGGACGATTGGTTTGCCGTGGATATTGAGAGATGTGTTCAAAACCGCGCCGATACCAGTCTGTTTCTCGAAGGCTTTGATAATGCCGTAGTAGACGGGAGAGATTTCCTTTTCGACTCTTTGTGGACGGGCGGTTAGGTCGTAAGGATGAATGGCTGCGGCTAGATCTTTTTTGCCGAGGTCTGTCGATTCAAAGCTGACGGTCATGAATGAATCGCTAATTCTTTTCTTGTTAACTATGTAATCGCTCATTCGCTCAGATAGGACTGACGGTGTAAAAGGCATCCAGAAGTCCCGCATTTTGATCGCTTCATTAATTTTTATTACTGACTCTCGCCTTGATGGGTCGGCAATTATTGAGCGGTGACCGAGAGCCCTTGGGCCGAATTCCATGGCTCCGGAAAAGAGCGCGCAGATTTCACCTTTTTTCAAAAGCTTGGCGACATCGTTTGCCGTAGCATTTCGTTTGACCGAATAATATTTTTTTATGATTGGGTGTTTGATTAATGCTTCAACATCTTTTGGGTCTGTTTCGCCGCCCAAGTATGCATTTTTGAGAGGCTTGACGTTTTCGAGTGAGGTGTTTTTGATCTGATCGAGCAAGACGTAACTGGCGCCGATGGGGAGAGACTCATCCCCAAGACCGGGCGGAACGAAAAGAGATTTAACCTCTGACATTTCCGATATGGCTTTATTTATCTTTATATTTAAAAATAGTCCGCCGCTTATTGCGATATTGTCGATGCCAGTTTTTTTGACAGCGTTTTTAACCCAAGTTGTTATGAGTTTTTCAGCAAAATCCTGAAGTCCTCCGGCAATGCCATCGAATCTGTAAAACTTGAGGCGGTCGCCGAAATATTTAAACCTATCTTTCATTTCGGGATTATTCTTGAATTGGAGGCCATCTACTTCCAACGCATTTTGAAAAACTTCGTACGGCCCTTTTTTCTCGTGAGCTTTTGCATAGGGAGCTAAACCCATGACTTTGTATTCATGTTCGTTCGGCTTCATGCCAAGTAGGAGAGTGATATAGCTATATATCGGCGCCAAGGTGTTTGAATGTCCTTTGTATATCTCATTGTATTTTCCGTTTTCAAATATGGAAATGGATTCGTAAATACCATCGCCTCCGGCATCGGATGTCAGAACAAGAGTTTTTTTATTCTGATTGCGAAAAGGGTTTGAGTAGTAGCTGTAATAAGCGTGAGCAGTATGGTGATCAATAAAAAAGATTTTTTCTGAAGGTAGAGCAAAATATTCGGCAATATAATTTTTTCGAATTTCTGCCGCTCGTTTTATATCCGATTCTTTTAAGTCGCGATTAAAACCAAATGGGATCTTCTGTAGGGGATAGTAGATGGTGCCTTTTGGTTTATAGTTTGGAAAAATATCTTTCAGTTTTATTTTCTTGTTTTGATAGAGAGTGGGCTGCCAATATTCTTCTTCAAGCTTGTATAAATCTTTTATCGTTAAAGTCGGCACGATGTTGTAGAGGTTATCGACACTCACATGTTTACTGCCGACCGCCACATAATCAACCTCTTCTTTTTTTACGCCGGCAATTCGAAGACACTCTTCTATGGCCCCTTTTGGAAATCCGCCCATTGATTTGATCCTTTGGAGTCGCTCTTCCGAGACAGCAGCAATAAGCTTGCCGTCTATGACTATAGAGGCCGATGCGTCATGAGAATCATTGATTCCGATTATGATTAAGGGTTTTTTATTCATTCTGCTAGAAGCAAAAAACGTAATGCATTTTTTGCGGGTTAACTATTGTTTAGGCATGATTTATAATAGCAAAAAAATATTTCAAAATCGGTGTTTTTGCGGTTAGTTCTGCTTTTGAAAACAACTCCAAAAAATATCCAATGTTAGAGCGAATTTATGTTAATAAATATATTATGTAAAGTCTAATAATTAATATTTAGATATCTTTTGGGGCGGCTTTATTCGATGTTTAATAAAATGAAGACTATGTTGTTCGGCACGCTGGCACTTTGTGGTTTGTTTTGACACCTTATGACCCATTTGCTATTATACTTGATGTCATGAGTATGCTCCAAATTAGAACGGATGAAGTTTATACTACTAAGGAGGCGGAGGGTTTTTTGAAGATCTCGAACAGTACAATGAAAAGACTTTTGAAGAGGGGTTTTTTAAAGGCGAATAAAGTCGGTAGGCAATACAGAATATTAGGCAAAGAAATTCTCAAGCTCGTTTCTCCAGAATTAGAGAAACAGGCCACAGATTCGTATTTGAAGATCAAAGAGAAAGCCGTTAACAAAATGAATAAATGGTAAAGATTGCAAATTTAAAAATTTTTCTGCTGTTTGCGCTTTTGAATCGCGGTTATGGTCATTATAAATGGCAGATTATTTCACTGTCAGTTCTCGGAATCATTGGTGGGTTGCTTGAGGGTATCGGTATCAATGCCATCATCCCTCTTTTTTCTTTTTTGACGGGTAGTTCAAGTTTTGGCAACGATTTTATTTCTCAATTTATAAAAAGCGGGTTCGATTTGGTTGGTATAAAATTTAGTCTTCGGTACCTTCTCGTTTTGATATTTTTTCTCTTTCTCGCGCGTGCGGTCGTTTTACTTTTAAATAATTATATAAAGATAAAAATTACAACTAATTATTCCGCCAGACTGCGCAAGCAACTTTTTACCAAGATGACCAACGCGGATTGGGGTCATCTTTTGAAACAGAAATTGGGGCACCTTGATACTTTGCTTATTACAAATGTTAGATATAGCGAATCCCTCTTTCAATGCCTTAGTCAATCGGTTACGGTAATTTCTGGTCTTACGATGTATGTTTTGGTCGCGCTTAACATTTCGGTGCCGATTACCATTCTAACATCGGTTTTGGGTTTTTTCATTTTCATCCTGTTCAAGCCACTTCTCGACAGGACTAGAATGCTTTCTAACAAGCTTGAAAATTTAAACCGCGAAATTGCTCACTTTATCAACGAGCATGTCACGGGAATGAAAACGGTGAAGGCGACACTTTCAGAAGAAAAAGTGGTTAAGCGCGGGTCTGATTTGTTTGATGCGCAAAAGCGCTATACCATCAGGGCGCTTTTGTATGGGATTTTGCCGGATTCATTGCTTCAGCCGATTGGTCTTATGTACGTTCTGGTAATTTTTGCTTTCGCTTACAAAACGCCGAATTTTAGTTTGGCGGCCTTGGCTGCGGTTGTCTATCTGATCGAAAAAATGTTCATTTACATTCAGCAACTCCAGAAACTTATGCAGTCTATCAACGAATACATACCGTATCTTGAGTCTGTAATCAGATATGAGAATGAGGCGGTGGAGAGTCGTGAAATTTCAGAAGGCGTAAGTCAGGTTAGTTTTAAGGATTCTATTGAATTTAAAAATGTGAAATTTAGTTACGACGGCGGCAAGAATATTTTCAATAATCTAAACCTCAAGATAAAACAGGGTGAGATGGTCGGTATAATTGGCCCATCTGGTGTCGGAAAGACAACGATCGTAGACTTGATCTTGCGTTTTTTCAAACCGACCTCTGGGACGATTACTATAGATGGCCAAAATATTGCTGATATTAAACTTAAGAAATGGCGAACAGAAATCGGTTATATTTCGCAGGACATCTTCTTGTTGAACGATTCGATTGCGAACAATATAAAATTTTATAATGAGGAGGTTTCGGATCAGGATATTGAGAGTGCGGCTAAGATGGCAAATATTTTTGATTTTGTTAATTCTACTTCTAATAAATTTCAAACGGTTATTGGCGAAAGAGGGATTATGCTCTCGGGTGGGCAAAGACAGAGAATAATTATCGCCAGAGTTTTGGCCGGACACCCCAGAATTTTGATTTTGGATGAGGCCACCAGTTCTTTAGACAATGAATCTGAGAGAGAAATTCAAAATGTTATTGATAATTTGAAGGGCACAATTACTGTAATAATTATTGCTCATCGATTATCGACTGTAAAAAATGTTGACAAGCTTGTTGTTCTTGGTGACGGAGAAGTACAGGAAGAAGGCAGTCCCGAAGAATTGCTTTCAGACGGCGATTCGTATTTCAAGAAATTATACGAGATTTAAAACGCTACCTTATGAAACTTTTTTTATTTCATTGGCCCAATCAGCATCTGGAATATGTTGAAGTTGCCAAGAGTTTACAAAAAAATGGGCATGAACTTTTGTATTGGGCTTACAATTGGAAGGGAAAAGAAGAGTTGGCTAAAGAATTTGGCAGGACGGTTTTGCATGATCACGTGGACGCTCAAAATGCATTGCCCCCAATAAATGCGAATTTAGAATTTGATCCGGTTTCTCGAGAGCTCGTAGATTTAATGCATAAGCCGGAAGCCATTATTCTTACGATGATGAACAAGCATTATGAGTGGATGAATTTGGACGAAAGAAAGAGAACGTATTACAAAATGCTTTCGTATTGGAATGGCGTATTGGAGAAAATGAAACCGGACGCAGTTGTTTTTATGGTTCCGCCTCATGCGATATTTGACTACCTCACTTACGAACTTGCTCGGCTGAAGGGTATAAAAACCGTTGTTTTTGATGGTACTCTTGTGGCCGGGAGCAGTCTTATTATGGAAGACTTTAGGGTGGGAAGCGCGAGACTCAGGTCGAAGATAAACGAGTATAAAAATACAAAATTTAACGTTTCTGACCTAAGCGAGCCATATCAAAAATATTATGAACAGGTTTCAAAAGATATACCGCCGCAATATCTTTTAGCTTTCAAAAATAATTTTAGTTTAAAAAAACTTATTGTAATCAAATCGAAAGTTGTTTTTTCCAGTTTGAAAGACGGTTCGATTTTTATGAAATTTTTTAGCTACTTCAAGAAAAAAGTTAGCCAGAATATTAAAAAGGAATACTGTGAGGTTGAATCAATACCAGATTTTTCGAAGCCTTTCGTCTATTTTCCGCTAAATTATCAACCAGAGTGTACAACGAGCCCACAGGGCGATATCTATGTCGATCTTATTTTAGCAATTGAAACATTGGCCAAAGCACTTCCTGAAGGTTGGGAGGTTTACGTAAAAGAACACCCTGTCGAGTGGGATGTTCGAGGATTGAATTACACCGCTTACCGCTATCCGGGCTATTACAAAAGAATTGCTACTGTAAAAAATGTAAAAATAGTGCCTATTGATACAAATACCTTTAGTCTAGTTCGAGAGTCAAAAGCTGTCGCAAGCGTAACTGGTACGCCGGTATGGGAAGCGATTGTTCGTTTAAAACCGGGTATAATTTTTGGGCATCCATGGTATCAGAATTGTCCCTCGATTTTCCGGGTAGACAGTGTAGATTCTGCAAGAATGGCGTTTGAAAAAATTACGAATGGGTATAGAGTGGAGTCTTGGCGGGTTATCAACTTTCTCAAGTGTCTGGAAGAATCTGCGATAAAATATTATTTTGATTCTGCGGAAAAGGTTAAACCGCACTTATCGTTAAAGGAAAGCGCGGAGTGTTCCATGAAGGCAATTTTAGAAGAAATAATTAGCACTAAGAACAATAAATGAAATTAGATTTTTTAAAAAATAAAACCATATTAATTACTGGCGGAACAGGTTCGTTTGGCCGTAACTTTGCGAAGTTTTTACTGAACAATGCTCCGATTAAAAAGTTAATTATTTTGAGCAGGGATGAGTTTAAGCAGATGCAACTTGGAGAGGAAGTTGGAAGAGACCCAAGGGTCAGGTTTTTTTTGGGAGATGTTCGCGATAAGGAGAGATTAATGAGAGCATTTCATAATGTAAATATTGTTGTCCATGCTGCCGCCCTTAAGCAGGTTCCTACACTGGAATACAATCCTTTTGAAGCCATTAAAACAAACATATTGGGTAGTGAAAATATATGCGAAGTTGCTGTAGATTGTGGTGTAGAAAAAGCCATTCTCATTTCAACTGATAAAGCCGCAGAGCCGAGCAATCTTTATGGGGCAACCAAACTTTGCGCGGAAAAGTTGTTTGTTAGTTCAAACGTTTATGGAGGTAACCAAACAAAATTTAGTGTCGTCCGTTACGGAAACGTTATGGGCAGTCGTGGCAGTATCATAGAAAAAGTTCTTAAGATGCCGGGTTTAAAAACAGTGACGATTACTCACGAAGAAATGACACGCTTTTGGATTAATTTGGAACAGAGTTTTGAGTTGGTACTTTTTGGTTTGCAAAATATGGAGGGAGGAGAGGTATTTATTCCGAAAGTGCCTAGCATGAAAATTACGGACATGTTCGATGTTTTGGTTCCAAATGCTGAAAAACAAATTATTGGTGTTCGGCCGGGAGAGAAAATACACGAAACTTTGTTAACTCGGGAAGAATCGAGGCATGCCGTTGAGTTAGAAAAACATTACGTAATTTTACCTGAGGATAACGAACTTTTCGATATTAATCGACGCTTTAAGAAAATAATCAAAGCAGGAAAAAAACTGCCAAAGGGTTTTACTTTTTCAAGTAATACTAACGGCTCATGGTTTACTAAGGATCAATTCAAGAAGGTAGTTGATCGTTTCCAGAAAACTTTTTTTATGAAGTAGTAAAAAAGTGAAGTGTGGAGAAAAATTAATGAAAAAAGAACACCGAAAAAATATTCCGTATGGCCATCAGTCGCTTAGCGGGTCAGATATAAAATATGTGTCAGATGTTCTTCGTTCTGATTGGCTAACACAAGGTCCAAGTATCGGTATTTTCGAAAATAAATTATCCAAGGTATGTGGCGTAAGGTATGCGACGGTTGTTTCTTCTGGAACAGCGGCCCTTCATCTTGCCTATCTCGCCTCGGGGATAGGGAAAGATGATGAAGTTATAACAACCCCAAATACTTTTGTTGCCACGACAAACATGCTACTTGCTGTCGGTGCCAAGCCAATTTTTTGCGACATTCGTCTAGATACGTACAACATCGAAGAAAACAAAATCGAAAAGTTGATTACGCCGAGGACAAAAGCCATTGTTCCGGTGCATTTTGCAGGTAATCCATGCAACATGGCTGTTATCATGGCAATAGCAAAAAAACACCGGTTAATTGTGATTGAAGATGCTTGCCATGCGCTCGGGTCCGCCTACAAGAATAAAAAAATTGGCTCGATTGGAGATATGACCATATTTAGTTTTCATCCTGTCAAAACTATTACGACAGGTGAAGGGGGGGCTGTGGTCACAAACTCTAAGGCTTATGCCGCAACTGTGAAATTGCTTCGAAGTCATGGTGTAGCGAAGAAGAAGACGGGTTTCAATGTTATGACAGAATTCGGATACAATTACAGATTGACGGACGTTTGTGCGTCGCTCGGTATTTCACAATTGGATCGTCTTGGCAACTTTTT
This sequence comes from Candidatus Taylorbacteria bacterium RIFCSPHIGHO2_02_FULL_43_32b, assembly GCA_001820955.1. Taxonomy (GTDB): domain Bacteria; phylum Patescibacteriota; class Minisyncoccia; order Phycocordibacterales; family 2-02-FULL-43-11; genus 2-02-FULL-43-11. The sequence goes on along the minus strand of MHRK01000008.1, from coordinate 16,250 downwards.
AAAAAAAAGAAAAGTCATTACGGAAAAGTATAGGGAATATTTATATAAGAATCCGCACATTATTTTACCGACTGAAGCGCCCGATTCTAGTTCTGCTTGGCATTTGTACGTGATACTTGTAAGAGATTGGAAGGATAGATTGCCACTTTATAATTTTTTAAAAAGAAATGGCATAGGAGCCAATTTCCATTATCCTCCCGTTTATTCTCATCCTTTCTATCGGAAGCATGGTTATAAAAATGTGAGGCTTCAGAGTGCTGATTTTTACGCAAGCAGGGCTATTACATTGCCAATATTTCCAGATTTATCAGTTGACGAAGTAGCTCGCATAAGTAATTTAGTGAATGCTTTTTTTAAAATAATGATTCGATAATATGCTGAACGTGAAGCCAGGAAAGACGGTGGCCATAGTTGATTATGGCATGGGTAATTGCGGTTCAGTCGTGAATGCCGTGTCCGCACTGGGTGTAGAGTACACTTTATCATCAAAAATGTATGATTTGGAAAAAGCCACGCATATAATTTTGCCTGGTGTCGGCTCTTTCGATCAGTGCATGAAAAATCTCGATAAGAACGGACTCGTCGGGGTTTTGAACAAAGAGGTGATAACGAATAAGAAGTCCTATCTTGGTATTTGTCTCGGCATGCAGATTTTGGCAGAATACGGTCTGGAGGGCCGCAAAACGCCCGGTTTGGGATGGATAAAGGGCAAGACGGATAAAATGAACGTCGGCAAGCTGCCGTTGCCGCATGTCGGCTGGAATGACGTAAAGGTTGAGAAAGAGAGCCTGTTCGAAGGCATTAAAGATCCGATATTTTATTTCGTGCACAGTTATAGTTTAGAGCCGAGCGATAGGAAAGCGATCTCGGGCACGACGGATTACGGTGGTGATTTTGTTTCCGCCGTGGAAACAAAAAATATTTTCGGCGTGCAGTTCCATCCCGAGAAGAGCCAGCACGCGGGACTGAAATTACTGGAGAATTTTTTGAATAAATAAAATGAATATCGAGGACACAAAAATATTGAATAATTTGCGCCGCTGCACGCGATGCGTTCTACCCGAAACTCACGAATCGGTAATTTTCGATAAAGAGGGCGTATGCAATGTCTGCCGGAATAGCGAGGTGAAAAAGACCATCGACTGGAAAGCCAGAGAAAAAGAATTGCACGAGCTCGTGGAGCAATACCGCGGAAAAGGTGTTTACGACTGCATCATTCCGTTCAGCGGCGGCAAGGATTCGACTTACACGCTTTGGTATGTGGTTGAGAGACTGAAACTGAAACCGCTCGTTGTCAGTTTTGATCACGGTTTTTACCGGCCGCGCACAGTTGAGAACAACGAGAAGACACAGCGCACCCTCGGAGTCGATTTTTTGAAATTCCGAAGCGATTGGAAGGTTGTCCGGCTTCTCATGAAAGAAGCCCTGAAGCGGAAGGGGGATTTCGATTGGCATGCCCATGCCGGCAGTTTCGCTTATCCGATGCAGATCGCCGTTAAACACAAAATTCCGCTCTTGTTCTGGGGTGAGCCTTCGGCGGAATATACTGCTTACTATAATTACAACGATACCGAAGAGGTCGATGAGCGCCGTTTTAACCGTTTCGTCAATTTGGGCATAACCGCAGAAGATATGCAGGGATTTTTGAAGGATAAAGTCACGGCGCGCGACCTTGACCCATATCGTTATCCCGCGCTTCAAGATCTAAAAGCTCTCAATGTCCGTTCGGTTTGTCTCGGTTCCTACATTCCATGGGACGTCAAAAAGAACAGTGACATAATCAGCAAGAAAATTGGTTGGCAGGGTGATCATGTTGAAGGAGTTCCGCCAAAATATTATTACGAAAAGATCGAATATCAGCTCCAGGGTCCGCGCGATTATTTGAAGTTCATAAAGCGCGGCTACGCCAGGACCACGCACCTTTGCAGTATAGATATTCGAAACGGCCGGATGACCAGAGGGGAGGCCGCCAAGCTCATTCGGAAGTACGAGGGTAAACGTCCGCCGAGTTTGGATTACATCCTTAAGATCATTGGCATTACGGAAAAAGAGTGGCGCAAGATCGCCGTCTCGCACACGGTGCCTCCGTACAAGCACGATTTCTCCAAAGAGAAAAACGATAAGATGCTTTGGGATATGAAGCTTTGGGATTGGAAACCATAATTCGATGTTAAAAGTTCGGTTAATACCTGTGTTATTGCTTTCAGGCGGGCGAATGGTCAAACCCATCCGCTTCGGCAAAGATGGCGTCCGTGATGTCGGTTTTCCGGCGACGACGGCCCGAATTTACGATTCCCAGGATGCCGACGAGCTTATTCTCCTAAATATCGAAAAAGCCAAAGACGGTATAAATTTCTTGATAGAAACGCTGGATGATGTTTCCAAGAATTGTTTTGTGCCGATAACGGCGGGAGGCGGTGTCCGCGACATGGCGACCATCAAAGAGTTGCTCCGGCACGGCGCAGATAAAATTTCCATAAATACTTATGCTATCGAGAACCCGGCCTTCATCAAAAAAGCCGCGGCCAAATTCGGCCGGCAATGCGTTGTTGTCTCGATCGATTTCAAGGAGGTCAAAAAGGGAAGGTACGAGGTCTTCGTCGACCGCGGCCGAAAAGCGACAGGTCTTGAATTGGTTGAATGGGCCAAGAAAGCCACCGAATTGGGGGCAGGAGAATTGCTTATCTCTTCAATCGATAAGGAGGGGACAATGAAAGGCTATGACCTCGAAGCCATCAAACTGGTTTCGAAAGAGGTCAATGTCCCGGTTATCGCGAACGGTGGGGCAGGAACGCGGGACGATTGCGTCCTTGCGGTCAAGGCCGGCGCAGCCGCGACCGCCGCCTCCTCGCTTTTCCATTTTTCCGATTCCAATCTGACCCAGGTCAAGTCTTTTATTTTTAATGCAGGCGTACCCATTCGCCCGATCTAAAATGAACAAAATATTGCCTAAACAATTGGAAAAATATTTCGATAGATTATGGCCGATACCCCGAAGTATCATGGGTCCGGGTTTTAGGGATTCTCTTAAAATATTAAGTGAAGTCGTTCCTTTTCGAAAATACAAATGGAAAACTAACGAAAAAATTTTGGACTGGACTGTACCCAAGGAATGGAGACCAAAGGATGCTTTTTTTACAGATCCCTCTGGGAAAAAAAGAGCAGAATTTAAAAAAAATAATCTTCATTTAGTAAACTACTCCGTTCCATTTTCGGGCATCATTTCTTTGTCAGAGTTAAAAAAGCATTTGCATTCTATTCCTAAACAAGAAGAGGCTGTGCCATATATTACGTCTTACTATCGTCCTTATTGGGGTTTTTGTATTTCAGAAAAAGATAAGAAAAATCTGCCGCAGGGTAATTATAAGGTCAAAGTTGACACCACATTAGTTTCGGGGGAACTCATTATTGGTGAAGCTGTTCTTAAGGGTGCGTCAAAAAAGGAAATATTATTTTCTTCATATCTATGTCACCCTTCCCTTGCAAACAATGAATTATCCGGACCGCTTGTTCTATCTTTTTTGTACAAAAAATTACAAAATATTAAAAAACGAAAATTCACCTATCGATTCGTTATTGTGCCCGAAACGATCGGAGCTGTGGCATTTTTGAAACTTAGAGGTGAGCAACTTAAAGAAAATATGATAGGGGGTTATCAAATAACTTGTGTTGGAGACGGAGGCCCGTTTACTTACAAACGTTCAAGGCGAGGTGATACGCTTTCTGACAGAGCGGCGTTAAAGTTTATGGCAGGTAAAAGGAACGGAAAGATTTTGCCTTTTAATCCAGCGATTGGTAGCGACGAGCGACAGTATTGCTCTCCTGGGTATAATCTGCCAATGGGTTCGCTAATGAGGACACCCTATGCTTCTTATGAGGAATATCATACGTCGCTTGATAACAAAAGTTTTATCGATTTTAAAAAGATGGCGGAAACGATAGATGCATATTCGTGTATAGTGAAGTCGATTGAAGATGGCGAATATTGGATAAATTTATGTCCAAACGGCGAACCTCAGCTTGGTCCGAGAGGGTTATTTCGATCGTTATCTCAAAAAAAAAGAGACTCGGAAGAATTAGCTATGTGGTGGTTGCTTAATTATTCTGATGGAAGTTATGATTTGGATTATATTTCAAAATTGGCGAATATCGATGTTAGTCTTCTACGGTCAGTTGCTAATAAAATAAAAAGTCGCGGATTTTTTGAGGAAATAAAGAAAGTTTTATGACCACAATACAAAAAGAAAAAATTATACAGGGGGAACAGATATACTTGCGACCTATTACTATGGAAGATATTTCCGAACGTTACAGGTCCTGGTTTAGCGATTCTGACGTAAATAAATATATCGAGGTACGTAATATATCGGCGGCTGAACTTAGATCATACGTGAGCAAGAAGATTAATGACCCGTTAGTTGTTTTTATGGGAATTTTCGATAAAACCAATAATAAACATATCGGTAATGTTAAGTTGGAACCAATAGACAAGAAAAATGGCAGAACAATTTTTTCAATTGTAATAGGTGAGAAAAGTTATTGGGGTAGGGGGATTGGCACTGAATCTACCAGATTGATTAGTGATTACGCTCTAAACGAAATCGGGCTTTATGAGGTGGAGTTGGGAGTCGTGTCGGAACACAGTAAGGCCACACACGCATACGAGAAAGCGGGATTTAAAATTTACGGTACAAAAAAGAATGCCGTAAGTCATAACGGGATATTTTATGATGCCACGGCAATGATAAAAAGAAGACAACTTTTTAATGCAAACGCCAGTATAGTCATTGTTGGTTTTGGATCAATTGGAAGGAGACATTATGATAATTTGAAAACTCTTGGCTATGAGAATATTTCTTTGTTCGATTTAGATATTTCTAAAACTAAAGGCGCGAATTCTTTGAAAGATCTGAATATAAAAGAGCTAAAGAAATTCGACATTGCTTTTGTTTGCACTCCAAACAGTGAACACGTGGAAGCTGCATTAAAGTGTGCGCAGGCTGGACTTCACCTTTTTATTGAAAAACCTCTCTCTCACTCTTTAAAAAATGTAAAAAGACTCGCGCAGATGGTGAGAGAAAAAAAGCTTTGTACTATGGTAGCCTGTAATATGCGGTTTCATCCGTCACTGGCATTTATCAAGAAGTATTTAGAAGACGGGAAGTTGGGCAAAGTATATAGCATTTCACACGAATTTGGTCACGATCTTTCTATGTGGCGGAAGGGAGTAGATTACAGGAAGACATATTCAGCAAAGAAAAGAGAAGGTGGGGGTATTATTTTAGATGATATTCACGAATTTGATTTGCTTTTTTGGTTTAGCAATTTTTCTCAAGTAAACAAACATGAAATTGTTCCAAAGATGTCGGGGGCGCTTGAAATCGACGTGGAGGATCAAGTGTCTGCTGTCTTTGATTTCAAAAACGGAGTTTTGGGCCGCGTTCATAGCGATTATTTGTCTCGCTCTTACAGAAGACAGTGTTTGATTATAGGTGAAAATGGTAATCTTCTGTGGGATTGGCATAGCAATGAAGTAATCTTGGAAAATGAGGTTAAAAGACAGGCTATTTTTATTCCGTCTAAATTCGAAATCAATGATATGTATATGGACGAGCTCCACTATTTTCTAAGCAAAATTGAGCAGGGGAAAAAAACACAGAATGATGTTGCGCAGGCTGCTGAACTTTTGAAGTATCTAATAAGGTAGATGAATAATTTTGAATTAAAATCGAATAACGTTATCTGGATTTTGGGTGGCGGGCTAATAATGTCTGAAAATGGCCACTGGCACACTACATTAGGGGAAAATGAAGGTGATAATTTCGGACCAACGAACGATAAATTGCGGGTTTTAGCGGCGGCGGCACTATGGGATGTGAATTCGCAAATAACGATTTATACTTCCGGAGGGCGTGGCCAATTGGATAAGGTGTTGCCGCGTGGTTTAACAATAGCCAAGGTGATGAAAAGAGAGCTAGTCGATAGAGGTGTGCCGGAATATGTTATTTTTGAAGAAAATAATTCGGGTTCAACTTTCGAACAGTTGTATTTTTTATCTGAATTTATTAAGTCCGGGAAGATCAAGGGTTCCGTGTTTATCTTGTCCAATGATTGGCATTTGCCTAGAGTGAAAGCTATGATTCAATACTCACCAATTAAGAATATTTTATCGGGTGTAAATTATATGGGGGCTGAGGATGTTTTAATTCAATATAAAACTAATGAATGGAAGGATTTTATCGCGAAAATGAGAACAAATAAATCATTTCAGCTGCGCGAAGAGTTAGAGCAGAGGGGGATTGCCCAAATAAGACTAGGTACTTATAAATTTACCATCCCGAGTAAATGAAAAATATAAAGATAGGCAAAAAAACAATTGGCGAGGGATCTCCGTCTTTTATTGTGGCGGAAATGTCAGGTAATCATGAGCAAAATTACGATAAGGCTGTGGCAATTATAAAAGCCGCTGTAAATGCGGGGGCCGACGCTATCAAGTTACAAACTTACACTGCGGATACCATGACGCTTAATAGTGATAAAGAATGGTTTCGAGTTGGAGGTGAGAAAAATCCTGAAAGCTGGAAAGGGCAGACATTTTATGAGCTATATAAGAAAGCTTATACACCCTGGGAGTGGTTTCCGAAATTAAAAAAAATAGCCGAGGATTTAGGGCTCGTTTTTTTCTCAACGCCTTTTGACGCAACTGCCGTAGATTTCTTGGAGAAACTTGGTGTTCCCGCATATAAAATTGCCGCATATGAATCTGTTGACGTACCGCTTCTGCAAAGGGTTGCAAAGACCGAAAAGCCGGTCATTGTTTCTGTCGGCTTTTCAACATTGGAAGAGGTAAAATTGACAGTAGAGACTCTTAAAATGGCAGGTTCGAAGGATATAGTGATTTTGCAATGTACGACCTCTTATGCCGATAAGCCAAGAGTAGGGGCAACGAACTTGAGGACAATGAAGGATATCAGAGAAAAGTTTAAGGTTCACTCAGGTCTTTCAGATAATATGGGCGGTATCGACGCACCAGTCTTGGCCGCATCCCTTGGTGCAGTGGTTATCGAAAAGCATTTGGTTCTGGAACACGGCAGTGCTCTTGACGATCGGTTTTCGCTTGATCCAAATGAATTCAAGGCGATGGTTGACTCCATAAGGAAAAATGAAACAATGCTTGGAAAAGTTGCCTACGGTCCCCAAACACCGGAGGAAAAATACAACAAGAATTTTCGCCGATCACTTTTTGTTGCGGCAGATATCAAAAAAGGTGATAAATTTACTGTAAAGAACGTTAGGTCGATACGTCCCGGTTATGGCTTGCCGCCAAAGGATTATGATAGAGTGATAGGAAAACGAGCGAAGGTAGATATTTCTTTAGGCACGCCCTTATCCTGGAAATTAATACAAAAATAAGATGCAAAAACTTAGAAAAGCCACAATTGAGGATGCCAAAAATTTGTTTGAATGGAGGAATGATCCTTTGACCAGGGAGCAGTCAATTAATACTGAGCCTATAATATGGGATGATCATCTGGCTTGGATTCAGAGGAATCTTTCGAATCCGAGTAGACAAATTTACATTTTCGAAGAGGATGGAAAACCTGTGGGTACCTGTAGGATTGACAAGGAAAAAAAGGATGGCCAAGACATTTACGAGTTGTCATGGACTGTTGCACCTCCTTCTAGGGGGAAAGGAGTTGGCAAAAGAATGCTCAGTTCCTTGTTGGAAAATTCTGTTTTGCAGGGGCAGAAAAAGAAAGCTGTTATTAAGGAAGGCAATCTTGCTTCAGAGAAGATGGTACTTCATTTTGGTTTCGTTAAGCGTTTTGAGGCTGATGGTTTGTCCGTTTGGTTTAAAGATTGACGTCACTGACAAAAACTTATAAATTTCGATAATATGAAGACAATGCATAATTTTTCAAAGGTTATTAAAATTGGTAAAAGGCTTGTGGGGGAAGGACAAAAAGCTTTTATCATTGCCGATATCGGCGCCAACTTTGACGGCAATCTCGATAAAGCAAAGGAGCTCGCGCTTGCAGTAAAGCAGGCGGGTGGCGATGTAGTTAAGATTCAAAGTTTCCAAGCCAAGAAGATAGTATCCGGACCGGGTTTTGCCTCGATGAGATTGAAAGGTGTCCATGGTAGCTGGAATAAACCGCTTGACCAAGTTTTCAAGGATGCGGAATTCCCCAGAGAATGGCACAAGGCTTTTTTTGACTACTGTCTCACGATTGGTATCGAGGTCTCTTCTTCTCCCTACGATTTTGAAGCTGTCGATTTGATGGGGCGGCTTGGCGTCAATTTTTACAAGATCGGATCGGGCGATATTACTTGGCTTGAAATGTTGGAGTACATTGCTAAGAAAGGTAAACCTCTTATTTTGGCTACGGGTGCCAGTACACTTGCTGAAGTTGATGAAGCGGTCCGGGTCATTAAGTCAACGGGTAATAAAGATTTAGCTTTGCTTCAGTGTATCACCAACTATCCTTCGAAGATCGAAAGTGCCAATATTAAAGTAATGGAAACCTATAGACAGGCTTTTGGCGCGATTGTTGGTTATTCTGACCATACTCCAGGTGATACTGTAGTACTTGGGGCTGTTGCTCTCGGTGCTCAAGTCATCGAAAAGCATTTTACTTTGAATAAAAAAGATGCTGGACCGGACCACCCTCATTCAATGGAACCGGCTGAATTTGCATTAATGGTCAGGCACATCAGGGATTTGGAGAAGGCTATGGGCACAGGTTTAAAAGACGTTGTCGAGGAGGAGACCGAGACCGTGGTTGTGCAAAGAAGAGGACTTTATACATCTAAAGAGAAAAAGGCAGGCGAAACATTTAAGTTGGGAGATATTGTCGAACTTCGTCCCTCTCTTGGTATTTTGCCAAAATTTAAGACACAAGTTGTTGGTAGGAGAGCCAAAAGAAAACTTGCGATTAACACGCCAATAATGTGGAGTGATCTTGCATAAATAATAAATGAGCATAAGTCGTAGGGAACAATTCATGGCCATGGTTGATAATGATACAATCATGAAAGCGGATGCCATTGTGCTTTTGCAAGGTGATGGTCACAATCGTGTGACCAAGACCTATGAGCTTTGGGAGGCAGGATATGCCCCCATCGTGGTTATTTCTGGTGGAGCTTTCAATGAAGCGTACGGTAGCTTTGATTGTGACGGTCTTCGCAATAAGCTAATGGAATTCGGCGTACCTGCGGATCGCATAGTCGTCGAGGGTTTGTCGGAGAATACGTACGAGCAGGGCAAGCAGGTGGTGAAATTGGCCGTCGAAAGTGGCTGGTCTACTCTCATACTCGTGGCTTCGCATTATCACCAATACAGAGCGTATTTAACTTTTCTTCAGGCAATGAAAGAGGGCGGTAAGAAACTGCATATTATTAATATCCCGGCTAGAAATCTTTCATGGTTTAGAAAGGAGCCATGGGGACAAAGGTTGGAACTACTAGAGGAGGAATTCAAGAAGATAGAGAGGTATGGCAAGCAAGGACATGTAGTGTCATTCGATGAGGCTATAGAGTACCAGAAGCAGAAGGAGTTGCGGACTTACCCGAGCAGGAAGATTGAGAAGGTTAAAGACGCTATATGAATACGATGAATACGAGTGAGGCAAAAAAAATGTTTGGCATGAATTTTATAGGGGTTGATGAAATCAATTCTATTCGGAAGTTTTTAAATGTTGCTCTTATTAAAATAGATCCGGCACTTAACTTCCCGGATTCTTTGCTAAAAAAATGCGCCCACGACCATATTCTAATTTTGGGTGTTTCTGCGCACAAGAGTGGAGAAAAGCTGACGATTAATTCTTTACGAAAATCATTTGGTTGGGATCCCTCAAAAAAAGAACCCTGCTTTTATAACCAGGATTGGTATATCAATCATCGGTTTGCCTCCCGGACGTTGGAAGATAACTGGTATCTTTTAAAGAGGGAAGTTTCAGACGATTCCCGCGGGTTGAGTCCGGACGAGTTAAACATCCGATTAGGAAAAAAACAAAATTTTCCATCGGCAATATTGACGGCCTATACTTTTTTGGCCTCATATTTGGTAAACAAGGAAATTTTGTGGAAAAATGATTTTATATGGTGCCAAGACACAGACGATAATGGCGATGTGATTTACACGGGGCGTTACATCGACCCAACTGCCAAAAATAAAAATGGATTTAATATTCATCGTCATCTGAAAATTAGGTCGAATTACGGTGCAATTTCTCAAGAGATGGGTTAGAAGGGTAATGAAAAAATTACTCAATTTCTAATTTATATTAGAAAACCGTTTGATAATAACTTATAGCAATAAGTATTACTAAGTGTCAATTTAATCGAAGGTCTGTGTCGTGTTAATCTTGTTAAAATGAAAGTTGAACAAAACCTGACCGAAAACGAAGAAAAGGCACTGGTTGGCCTTATTTTTAATAGCATTTCGTTTGGCACAACAGAGGAAATATTTGGCGAGTTAAACGAGCATGGGATAGAGAGATTAAACTTGCTTAGATCTATTATGGCCAAATTCATAAGAAAGTTTTCTCTGGAAAAACAGTTGGACGAGCAAACACTTCTGCTTTTAGGTATGGATGAATTTTTAACAGATGATATCCTGAAGTCATTTTCTGCCGGAAATAATAATCATTTAAAAAAGCGTGCAGACTATTTTTTAAATCGTAAAGCATAGGAGCGTGCAAAATAATATTTATGAAAAAATTGATTATGAAAGTTAACAAGAAAGGAAAATCTCAAAAGCTATGGCAGACCGCAAAACGGATGATTCCCGGCGGTAGTCAGTTGCTCTCAAAGAGGGCGGAGATGTTTTTGCCGGACGGTTGGCCGGCGTATTATAAGAAAGCGAAGGGAATCGAGATTACGGACTTGGACGGTAGAAAATATTTAGATTTTTCGCTGATGGGTGTGGGCGCATGCGTTCTTGGATACGCTGACCCGGACGTAAACAGAGCGGTCCGTAAAGCAGTTGATGATGGCTCAATGTCCACTTTAAATTGTTCGGAGGAGGTGGAATTGGCCCATGAGATGCTAAAACTGAACCCCTGGGCGGGTGGGGTTCGCTACGGAAGGACAGGGGGTGAGGGTGTGGCTATAGCTGTTCGGATTGCTAGAGCTTATTCTGGCAAAGATAAGGTGGCTTTTTGCGGATATCATGGTTGGCATGATTGGTACTTATCAAGCAACTTGTCTTCGGATAAAAATCTGGACGGGCATTTGATAAAAGGGCTGGAACCTTCTGGGGTGCCACGATCACTTAGAGATACGGCTTTTCCATTTCGATATAATCATTTTGAGGAGCTGGAATCCATTTTAGAAAAACATGATATTGGGGTCATTGTTATGGAGCCTATACGTCACCAGGAACCAATGAATGGCTTTTTGAATAAAGTCAGAGAGATTACTGATAGAAAAAAAATTGTATTAATTTTTGACGAAGTTTCAGCAGGTTTCCGATTGCGTCTTGGCGGTTCACACGAACTCTTTAAGGTTGAACCCGACATAGCTGTATATGCTAAGGCTCTTGGCAATGGTTATCCGATTGCGGCTATCGTCGGTCGGAAGGAAGTAATGGAGGCCGCTCAAAAATCTTTTATCTCCAGCACCTATTGGACTGAGAAGATTGGCCCAACTGCAGCATTGGCTGTGATAAAAAAGATGAAAGCAAAAAAAGTGCCTCAACATTTGGAGCGAATCGGAGCAATGATAGGAAAAGGGTGGAAGGAACTGGCCGCAAAGCATGGAATAGCTCTAAAAATCGAAGGTCCTAATTGCTTAATTACCTTGAGTTTTGACGACAAAAATGCTAATGAGCTTAAGACTTTATTTATTCAAGAAATGTTGGACAGAGGATTCTTGGCAACAACCAGTGTTTATGTCAGTTACGCCCATACCGAGATGCATGTAAAGAAATATTTGAGTGCCGTTGACGAGGTTTTTACTGTAATAAAAAAGGCTTTGAATGAGAACAATGTCGTGAAATATTTAAGGGGTCCTGTAGCACATACTGGATTTAATCGGCTGACATAAAAAATATTCGCTATGTCGAAAAAAAAGAAAACAGTTGCCATAATTCAGGCCAGAATGGGTTCTTCGCGTCTACCGGGCAAGATGATGATGGACATCGAGGGGAGGCCACTTATTGCCCACGTCGTAGAGCGAGCCAAACGTATTCCCTCTCTGGACTCCGTTTGGCTGGCTACTACAATCAGTGAGAGGGACGAACCTTTGGCGCAATATGCTAAAACTTTGGGCATCGAAATTTATCGTGGCAGTGAAGATGATGTTCTCGACCGCTATTATGAAGCTGCAAAATTGGCCAAGGCGGATATAGTGATGCGTATTACAGGTGATTGCCCGCTTCTTGACCCAGAGGTAAGTGATTTGGTTATGAAAGGATATTTGAACGGCGATGTGGACTATGTTACAAACACCAAGCCACCGACGTTTCCCGACGGGTTGGATACGGAAGTTTTTTCATTCGAAGTTCTGGCACGAGTCTGTAAGGAAGCCGAACTTGTTTCGGAGCGCGAGCACGTCACACCGTACATTTGGAAAAATCCGAAGCTCTTCACGATAAGGAACATCTTGCAGGACATAGACCTTTCGGGAGAGCGATGGACCATCGATACGAAAGAGGATTTTGAGTTCGTTAGTCAGGTTTTGCGGTCGCTGGGAACCGATAAATCCGATATGATGAGTATCTATCGATTGCTGTTGCGCAATCCCGAGCTGAGAAAGATCAATAAGATATACAAGAGGGACGAAGGTTATGCCAAATCATTAAAGGAAGATAAAAAATATGAAGATAATCAAAAAAATTGATGTGAACGAATTTCCGGAATGGTCCTCGTGGCCGCAGATGTTATTGGGCCTGGGAATATGGAAAAATGCATCCCGTACGGTAGGTAAGATCGAACAGGAATACAACATCGAGAAATACGGGCAATGCTTGGCACAATTCGGTAAAGGAAATCATTCAATCGAAGAGATCAGGGCCTATTACGATAGTGCCATACAAAAAAAGGAGTGCATCTCTTTGGGGAGCAGTCTTGTCATTGTTGGCGGAAGGGATTTTCTAAGGACATACGAGAAACTGATCGTCGACTCTGTTTTGCCCGAGATAAAGGATGGGGATGCAGTCGTGGAGTTGGGCGCCGGGTTTGGCTATAACTTGCATTTGTTGAGCAAGATTTCCAAAAAAAACGTCGAATATTTGGGTGGTGAATATTCCCGAAATGCCGTTACGTTGGCGGCAAAGGTTTTTGAAGGTCGCGCGAACATTTCCGTTGAGCATTTCAATTTTTACGACGAAGATTACGCTATTTTAAAAAAAATCGACAGACCGATAGTGCTATTTACGGCTCACGCTATCGAACAAATTCCGGATATAAGCAACATGTTTAAGGTTTTGTCGAAATATAGAAAAAAAATAAGGTCGGTTGTTCATCTTGAGCCGCTATACTCGACCGACAAAAGTACACTGCTTGGTTTAATGAGACAGCGATATGCCGAGGTCAATGATTACAGTAGGAATTTATTGCCTCTACTCGAGAAAACGTCGGGAATAAAGATAACTTCTGTAAAAAGAGATGTCATGGGCGGTTCGCCTCTTAATCCGACGTCGGTTATAAAATGGCATTATCGGTAGTTCTCATATTTTAGTGACGAATGAAAAAAATTTGCGTTGTGTTGCCGACTTATAATGAGCGGGAAAATATCGAAACGATTTTGGGGAAGATATTTATTAATGTTGTGGGGGCAACGGTTTTGGTGGTGGATGATAATTCGCCGGATGGGACGGGGGTGGCTGTTGAGGGTCTCCGAAAAAAATATCCAAACTTGTTTTTATTGAAAAGGAAGGGTAAGGAGGGTTTGGGTAAAGCTTACACCGAGGCTTTTTTGCATGTCCTCCAGAAAATGGATCAAGAGTGGGTTTTGATGATGGATGCCGATTTGTCGCATAATCCAGAGCATATTCCGGAAATGCTCAAAAAAACCATGTCGGCTTCTGTGGTTGTGGGGTCCCGATATGTTGATGGAGGGAAGACTGTCGGATGGGAGTTGTGGAGAAGAGTGTTGAGTAGGGGAGGAAATATTTATGCGAGAATCGTCACCGGTTTGCCCGTCCGTGATTTGACGGGAGGTTTTAATTTGATGCATCGCGATGTTTTAGGAAAAATTGATTTTTCCGATTTTGACGCTTCCGGTTACGCTTTTATCATGGAACTCAAAAGCAAACTTCATAAGGCCGGCGCTAAATTTGCCGAAGTGCCGATCACATTTAGGAACCGTACCGGAGGAGAATCGAAAATATCGAGTCACATTATCAGTGAGGGAGTTGTGGCGCCGTGGCGAATAAGGTTTAAAGGCAAGTGCTAATAAACGAATGCTACCTGTCTGCGTGCTTGCCTGCGTGTACGCGCAAGCAGGTACGCACAGGCAGACGCGCAAGCAGGTACGCACAGGCAGACGAATCATGACGCTTGCCCGTCCGTAGCATTTGCGAAGGCGGGAATGAACTTAACTAATAAATCGAAATCAAGATTAAAATGAACCAGACTCATTTAAAAAGGAACTGTCCGGCGTGCAATAGTGAAAGCAATACTTTTTTCGCCGAAAAAAACGGTTTCAATATTTTGAAGTGTGCTATGTGTGGCACTTTGTTTGTGTCGAACCCCCCGGCCGACACCGCCGATATTTATGGCAACAATTATTTTTGGGGTGCGGCAGAAGGTTTTGGTTATGTTGATTACGACACTGACAAAGCGCCCATGAAAAAGGTTTTTGAAGATTGCGTCAAGCAAATAAGTGAAATGAATACTGGTCGGACTGGAAAGCTTTTGGATATTGGGGCTGCAACCGGTTATTTTATGACATTGGCGGAAAAACTAGGCTGGAAATCCGAAGGGGTTGAAATAGGCAAAGAGGCGGCGGAAGCGGGTCGGAAGAAAGGATTAAAAATGACAACTGGAACAATACATGACCTAAAAAGCCCGGAAAAATTTGACGCCGTCACAATGTTTGATGTTGTCGAGCATATGAAGGACACAAGAAGCGATCTAAAAAAAGCCCGCGCTCTTTTGAAAGAGGGGGGCTCGCTTGTCATTATTACTCCCGATGCCGGCAGTTTCTACGCAAGACTGCTTAAAAAACGCTGGCATCTTTTGGTTCCTCCCGAGCACCTTTCCTATTTTACGAGAAGGGGACTCACTCAACTTCTAAATGAGACAGGTTTTGATGTTGTCCAAATGAAAGCGCCTGGCAAATCTTTTACGCTCGAATACATTCTCCATACACTCCTTCGCTGGCAGAAGCTTAGGCTCTGGAAAATTTTGCTTAATTTGGTGAATAAATTTCCGAGGCTTGCTAAGGTGCGATTGTCCGTAAATTTCGGCGACAATATGCTTGTTTTGGCAAAGGCGAAAAGCGATTTATAGGTCGCGCTTCGTGGTTACTAAACAGAAAAGCGGTACATTCCAAATTTGGATCGTACCGCTATAGTTGCCGTTTATTAGATACCGGAGTTTCGAGACTTGCCCAAAAACAAATTGAGCCTGCGGATCTGTTTGGGTAGAGTTTTCTTGTCGTACTCGTTTGCCTGGGCCGCGAAGTAATCCTCATTGGTGTACTCGTGAGAACCCGGAGAGAATGAGCCAAAGAAGCATGCTCTTTTGGCGATTTTAAGTCGCTCTACGAGTGAGCGTCTTTTGTTCTCGAGATCCTTGCGACCGGTATCGGTCAGTGTGTATAGATGAGCGCAGACGTGACACTTTACGTCAATGATCGGCGAGCCTGGAGCAAAGACCACAAACGTCGTGCTCCCCTCCGGAGTCTTTTCATCCGCCATTTGAAGGCAGAGCCGTCGGCCTTCATCTATGGCCTGTTTTTCTGTCTCTGTCGTTGGTACTTCGGCATAAACATCTCCGGCATGATTTGAGCTCTGGTAAATTAATGGCATGAATTCGCTCTCATGTAGCTCGATAACAGTTTTCATAATGAACTTTTTCGATCCGGCGCCAAATAAGGCACCACTCATTGAATTTAGGTTGACGTTACTTTATTAAGTATATCACGCTGGCACGCAAATGTCAAATAATATTGCTGATTTTTGTAATATGTGTTATTATCAATAACAGGAGCTGTTCCTAAATTCACCCCAGAGTTAGGACACTCTCACTTTTAATATTTTTAATGATACCAGAGCGTCTGGCGACCTCCAAGGCGCTCTC
>MHRK01000007.1 GCA_001820955.1 Candidatus Taylorbacteria bacterium RIFCSPHIGHO2_02_FULL_43_32b | reverse complement strand
CAGAGCTGCGAGGAAATCTTTTCTATTATACCAGATAATTATGGCTCTTTTGCAAGTATCATGATAAATTACGGAGAGACGTACCAGTTCAAACATATTTAAATTATGCCTACCATCGAACTAACGTGGAATGAATTTCGAAAAGCAATAAATCCCGAATTATTCCAAAGCGAGATTGTAGCGGTTAATAAAGTCGATCCCGAGCAAGAAACGCGAACAATCATTATCACCTCGGTTGATCGAGTCGGAAAACAACGTATCAGGGAAAACCGCTTGGCAACCGTACTAAACATAATAAGCGAGATCGGAATCGAAAAAACAATCAAAGTTGTGAAGTTCCTAAAAAACAAACGTGACAGATGGTCATTGGAAAAAGATGAGGAAAGTTTTTTTCAGCTACTTTCAAAAAGTCTGGAGAAGCTTCAAGTGAGGGCCGACTAAGTGTCGGCTTTTTGTTTGGCCGACCAGCCTGAGTGAAGGAGCCCGCATGTCTATCTTCCACCCCACAGGATCGATAAAATTTGTCTCGTCCCTGCCTCGCCGTCAGGCGGGCTATCCCCACGGCCTGTCTGTGGGTACACGCAGACAGGCAAGCCGTTCCCCAGGGAGTTCTTCGGCGGATCGTTCAGACTCTCCGAGTCTTCAGACTCGAATGAAGTATTAGGCGACGAGCACCCTCCAAAACTTTGCCTGCCTCGCCGGTAGGCGGGTTGGAAAGGAGCGTCTCCTAACGGCACTTCCAATTTCTAATCGCTTCGCGGAAGAAATTTAGGTCGCCCACTGGACGCGACTATATATTATGCGGCCATTCATCCCCGCTCCCAATAAAAACTAACTATAAATTTATTGAGAGCATAGGCAATTTCTCCTCACTTAATACCATCTCTAATCAACCACCGGCTAGAACCGAGGTTCATGGTTACTGATAGAAGTGGTTTAATAATGTGATTATAGTAACATTATTAAACCACTTCGAAAAATCAAAAATTTATATAATTTTTTGACATGCTTTTAAATTTTTAGCAGAAAACTATCTTAAAATTTAAAAAACGCGAAATTTTATTCTAATTTTAATTACACAGTAAACATGTTTCCATGTCATTCGCTACATCTTTTGGAAAACCAAATTTTGGGCAAAACATAAGCTACTTTTTCCGTTTTCCGGTTTTCTTCTTTTTAAGTGAAATGATTTTTTCCCACGGCAAATTCTTTTTTCCAAAATGTCCGTAAGCCGCAGTCTGGCCGAAAATTGGAGAGCGTAAACCCAACCGCTCAATGATAGATTTAGGTTTGAAGTCAAAAATACCATTGACGAGGCCGGAAAGATCCTTGCCATTTTGATCAACCGCAGAAATCATAAGCGGCTCCGCCTTACCTATGGCGTATGACACGGAAACCAAACACTCCTTTGCGAATCCATTTGCCACCAAATTTTTTGCCACAAATCTCGCCATGTAAGCCGCCGAACGATCCACTTTCGTCAGATCTTTTCCGGAAAAAGCACCACCGCCGTGAGGAGCAAGCCCGCCGTACGTATCCACCATAATTTTTCTTCCGGTAAGACCGGTGTCGGCCTCAAACCCGCCGAGAACAAATGAACCCGTCGGATTAACGAGAATCTCCAGGTCCTTTCCCGGCAACCTTCCCGTAACCTTTTTCACAACCGGATTTACGAGCTTCATAACAAGAGTCTTCCTGATCTCTTCTTGAGAAACCTTGGCGTCATGCTGGCAACTAATGAGCACGGCTCTCAACTTACCGTTTACGAAAGTAACTTGGGTTTTGCCGTCCGGCTTCAGCCACTTTACCTTACCGCTTTTCCTAAGTGTTTCTAGCCCCTCCGCCAACTTATGTGACAAAACCACTCCAATCGGCAAATATTCCGGAGTCTCATTCGTAGCAAAACCGTACATAATGCCCTGATCACCTGCACCACCCATATCAACCCCCATCGCAATGTCCGGCGACTGTTCTCTTATAACTACCTTAATATCAAGAGGACTTTCGTAACCGATTGATTGATACAAATCACGAGCAATTTTTTCATAATCCACTTTGGCTTTGGTCGTAACCTCTCCGCCAATAATAAGATGGCCGTGACTACCAAAAGTTTCTACAGCCACGCGCGACATTGGGTCATCTCTCAAACAAGCATCCAAAATGGCATCGGAAATCTGATCACAAACTTTATCAGGATGTCCTGATGTTACACTTTCTACGGTAAATGTTCCTTTTCGCGAATAAAACATGATTGATTTTTAAGGTGAATAAGCGAACCCTTGGAGCTTATGCAAGACCTTTTCCGACTTTTTTCAAGCAAGGCGAAGAAAAAAGTCGAAAAGGTGTACTGCTCCTGTAAGGAGTGATAACGACTATAAAAACCATCACCCCGTTAAGTAAGTTTTGCTTTTCGCAAAACCTAACTTCAAATTTATTACTAATTTTTTGTCTTCGTCAATTTGCGCCTCACGTTCTTTCACCTATTTCCCCCTCAATTGGTGAAATTTGAAGTCACTTAACGAGGTATCATACCATCTCTAATTAACCATTCCACACAAGTTCCTGAATTTTGGCTACAAAACTTCGTTTCCCGCTCGCCATATCTCGATATGACTCGCGCTCCAACTCGTTTTTCGCACAAAATTCGGGAACTTGTTTAATGTGAAAGCGTTAATTAGAGATGGTATATGAAAATATATTCGCCGCGCTCATTATTTTCCAATAAAAAACTCTCCACCAAGGAAAGCTAAGACAAAATTATCTTTCCCCCTCGGGCTAGTCGGCACCTTCTTAAGGTCGTCAAACCGTAAGGGTTGTCGGGCATATTCCGCCTTCGCGCCGAATTGCTTCGGCGAGACAAGCTACGCGCTAGTTCGCTCCATGCCACTCTTGATAACAATATTTATTTGTAACAACATTCTATTCCAACTCCCCTCGACGCGCAACTCTCTATAAGTCCAAATTTCTCATTATTTCCGCGTCCACCTCATTAAGATTGGTTTCTCTTATCTTGCCGTACAACCTTACCCTGTCCCCTACAACAAACCTCTGCAATTTTGCGTTAAGCCTCTTGGCGTTTAAAATGGACGCTTTCTCACCAAGATAAAAGTCGTAATCGACTCCTCCTATTGAGACTACAGCGGTAATCGGCAATTCTGTGTCGGAAATACTCTTCAAAATCCCCTCAAAATTTTTCGGTTCGAAAATTTTCTTTGTCTGATAAACCTCCACGTTGTTTGCTGTTATGGTTTTTGTCGGTTCATGATACGTTCCGTCAACAGAAAGAATGGTGTCCCCATAAACTATTTTTGAAAGCGGGATATAAATTGCACCCTTTTTTATGACAGTGCTACTGTTTACTTTAACCGTAACTTCTTTGCCGGAGTCCACTGCCACCACAAAAGTGTTTGAACCGTTGTTTGCCCTCACCACCTTTCCGGAAAAACCGGCCTTCTCCATCTCCAAAGTTAAATCTCTAATAACCGTCGCGGTAATATTCAGAGTGTCCGTTCCAGCCACGAGAGGACCTTCAACATCCAAAATATGTCCGACTTTGGTATCTCCGACCTCAATCTTTCCGCCAAATTTCTTAATAAGATCAGTTTTATCGTTGATGCGTATAGTCCATTTAACATATGATTCTCCCCAATAGGTTCTCGCGTACAGGGCTTTGCCGCTAACAAAAAAGACAACGGCATTTTTTACCGAAGCTTCCCCCTTATCTGACACAGAAATAGTGGCTGATGGCCTATAGGTTGGCACAACGACCACGGGAGCCGATTCTTGTGCAATCAAATTTAATGGCCACAGCACTGCAAAAACGGCCAAAAATATAAGTATTTTGCTCAATTTGGTCATGATCATACTCATGCTAGCAATTTAGGCACTCTGAGGCAACAATCGAACACTATTCAACTTTGTTTTTAATCTGGCCGTTCATATATCCGGCAATATTCTCTACTGTCGTATCCAAAATTCGCTCAATGGCCTCCTTAGTATTAAAAGCGTTGTGGGGAGTAATGATGACATTTGGCATATCGATAAGCACATGATTGGCGATCACTGTTTTCCAATCGTGCCCTTCCGGCTTACCAGAAACCAAAAAATCAATTTCATCTTTTATAACTCCTTCTTCTTCCAAGACATCGAGTCCCGCTCCTCCCAAACGCCCATCCTTCAATGCTTTAACCAAAGCATTGGTATCAACAATACCGCCCCGACTTGTATTGATAAGTAGCGCACCCGGCTTCATAAGAGAAATTCTAATGTCATCCATTAAGTGATGCGTTTCCGGCATGTATGGCAAGTGGAGAGTGACAACATCGCTTTCCGCCAAAAGATCATTAAGTGGTTTATACGGAAAATCAAATTCCGCCGCCAACGATAAATTTGGCTTGGGATCATAACCTATTACGTTCATCCCAAAACCTTTGGCTATAGAGATTACGTGCCGACCAATTTTCCCGGTACCTACAACCCCAATAGTTTTTCCCATAAGATCAAAACCTCGAAGTCCTTCAACACTCCAATTTCCGCTTTCTCTAATTCTGTCATACGATTCGAAAATCTTTCTGGAAAGCGACAAAATCAAGCCGAATGCCATTTCTGCCACCGTATTTGCGCCATATGAAGGCACCGACGAAACTTCTACTCCCTTTGATTTTGCGGCAACCATATCAATGTGATCATAGCCGGTCGAGCGTGTTGCAATAAATTGAAGTATGGGAAATTTTGCCAAAACTTCTTTCGTAACCGTGGAATCTACAAAAACGGAAATGGCATCGAAATTTGTTTCTTTCGGCATATGGTCATTACTCAAAATTTCCTCCGTAAACCAGAGAGCGGCATCGGCTAAAATTTCTTTTTTTGATTCTATGTATTCTTTTTCCCAAGGCTTCGTTCCGAAAAACGCAATGTTTTTTGACATTCAAGTATTATTTTATGTTTTAACTGATAAATAATAACACATATAAAATTAAACGTGCGACTATCTTCAAAAACAATAATCGACTAGAATTGCAAGAGGAGGTTAATGTGAGAGAAGAAACTCTTGAACTAATCAAAAGCACTTTCAACACCGAGAGGTATACAGAAGAAGAAGCAGAGGCAGGAATAGCTTTTTTGGTTAAATTTTCTGATGGAGCAGTCTTATATCTCATCCGTCTTTTCAACAGCGCCAAAGCGGCCGAGATACCGTTTTTTGAGGTCCTAAGCCATTGCTATGACACGTGGTTCGAATGGTGGGAGAGAGACTCCGAAAGACGGGGCGACCCTGATAATCCGACAAATGGCGCCGGCTATAAGAACGCCACAGTTCTCTTTGAAATTTACGCCAAATTAGGCATCCCAATTGTCATGCTTTAAAACTCTGCACGGGGGCGGAGTTTTTATTTGGGGTTACCTGCCTGGGCGAGAAGGGTGGACACGGCAAATTTTATTATCTTTCATGAGCTTTTGTAACCAAAAGCGAATGGGTTAAGCGAGCCTTTGTTTTGAAAAAGACTAGCGAGGCTGACCGTGCCGAGCTCGAGGAATTTTTCACCAGAAAAATATCCGTGCTTTTTCAAAACAAAAACGAGCGGCCTTTATTTACCCATCTTACTTTCCTGTTCGGCAATCGCAACAGTAGTTGCAACAACCGTGTCGGGATTGAGCGACATGCTATCAATTCCCTTTTCAACCAAAAATAACGCGAAATCTTTGTGATCAGACGGAGCCTGGCCGCAAATGCCGATGTACTTCCCTTTCTCTTTGCACTTCGGAATTATTTCTGCAATCATTTTTTTAACCGCATCATTCTTTTCGTTGGCGATGTGAGTGACAATTCCCGAATCTCTGTCCAAGCCCAGAATAAGTTGAGTGAGATCATTTGAACCTATAGACATTCCGTCAAAAACAGCCAAAAATTCATCTGCCAAAAGCACATTTGAAGGAATTTCGCACATAACGTAAACCGGCATATCTCCACCCAAAGACTTGGGACTCAAACCTCCCTCTTTCATCATCTCTAAAGTTTTCCTCCCTTCTTCCGGAGTGCGACAAAACGGAATCATTGGAATAACATTGTTGAGGCCGATTTCTTCCCTAACCTTCTTCATCGCCTGAACTTCAAGTTTAAACGCCTCCTTAAATTTTGGATCGTAATATCTCGAAGCCCCGCGCCATCCAATCATCGGATTTTCTTCTTCCGGCTCATACAGATCTCCTCCCAACAACGTCCTGTACTCATTGGTCTTAAAATCCGAAAAACGTACAATGACTGGTTTCGGATAAAACGCCAAGCCAATTTTGGCTATACCATATGCCAGATTATCGACATAAAACATTTTTTTATCCGTCCACCCGCGTATCTTTGCATCAATCTTTTTTTTGAGTTTTGCATCAAGTTTGTCGTAATCAATGAGAGCATTCGGGTGAATAC
The DNA here is from genome assembly GCA_001820955.1 of Candidatus Taylorbacteria bacterium RIFCSPHIGHO2_02_FULL_43_32b. GTDB lineage: Bacteria > Patescibacteriota > Minisyncoccia > Phycocordibacterales > 2-02-FULL-43-11 > 2-02-FULL-43-11. The sequence continues at coordinate 5,845 of MHRK01000007.1, read as the reverse complement.
CGATTTCAGAGTTGATAATAAATTCCTCTCTGGCCAATCCAACACCCTCACTCGGCAAAAACGATTTTTCAAAAGCGGTATCCGGTGTACCGATATTCATCATTATCTTCGTCTTTGTCTTCGGAATTTGTTTTACATCGTGTTCCCTAATTTCAAATTTGAGTTCACCTTTATATATAAAACCTTCGGCACCGCTCGTATCTACCGTGATAATGTCTCCGGTTTTTATGCGTTTGGTGGCCAAACCGGCGCCAACGACAGCTGGAATGCCGAGCTCGCGCGAAACTATTGCCGCATGCGATGTCCTTCCTCCCTTGTCCGTCACGATCGCAGAAGAAATTTTCATGATAGGTTCCCAATCCGGATCTGTAATATCCGTCACCAAAATCTCACCTTTTTGAAATTCTCCTATGTGTTTGGGATCCATTATTATCCTTGCCCTGCCTGTAGCAATCTTGCTCCCGACCGAAACACCTTTGACCACCTCCTCACCTTTACCAATCAAGATGTATTCTTTGACCTTTGAAAAATCTCTCTCGGCATGAATAGTTTCCGGCCTCGCCTGAACAATAAACAACTCGCCGGTTTTTCCATCCTTGGCCCATTCAGTGTCCATCGGTGTCCACTTGCCGTGCTTCTCTGTATAATGTTCCTCAATAATTTTCCCCCAAGAAGCCAGAGTCAATATTTCCTCATCACTAAGTACGAACTTTCCTCTCTCCTCTTCCGTTGTTTTGATTATTTTCACCGGACGAATGCCGAGCTTCTTCCCGGAAGAGTAAATCATCTTGTCCGCCTTCGCCCCCATTTTTTTGAAAATAATCGGCTTCGGTGCTTTTCCAATCAAAGATTTAGCGACCAAATATTCATCCGGGCTAACTTCGCCTTGGACCACCATTTCGCCCAAGCCATACGCACCGTTGATAACCACGGAATCTTTAAAACCCGACTCCGTATCGATAGTAAACATGACACCGGACGCACCCTCTCCAGAGTGCACCATCTCCTCAACTCCGACAGATAAAGCTATCTTAAAATGATCAAAACCCTTATCCACACGGTAGGAAATGGCGCGATTCGTAAACAAAGATGCCATAGCGGCTTTTGTGGCTTCCAAAATCTGATCTCCTCCCTTTATGCCGAGATATGTTTCGTGCTCTCCCGCAAAAGATGCCCCGGGCAAATCTTCGGCAGTGGCGGATGAACGAACAGCCACGTCAATATCCTTGCCCCGACGTCCCTCCATTTCGGTATAGAACTTCCTGATCTCATTTTCCAAAACTTCCGGCAACTTTGCCTTTACAATAGCGTCACGGACTTTTTTGCCCCTAGTTGCCAAATCTTCCAAATTTTTTGTATCGAGACCTTCCAGAGCTTTAACAACAAAATCCTGCATTCCTGACTCCTTCATAAAAAGTCGGTAACCGTCCGCAGTTACGGCAAAGCCACCCGGCACCCTAATGCCCTTTTCCGAAAGAGTTCTTATCATTTCTCCAAGAGATGCGTTCTTGCCGCCGACCACTCCGACATCATCAATCCCGACCTCTTTCAAATCCACAACCAATTTGTCACTCATGTTATTTATCTTTATTTATCTAATTATTTAATTGAAAATTAACAAATCAAAATGCAAAATTCAAAGCAAACCAACATTTCTTTTTTTTATTTTTCCAAAAAGCCAACCCACGAAACTTCCAATTACAAATAAAATAATAATTAAACTTAAATAAATGGTGCCGTCGTTCTCTAAATTTGATTTAAGAATGTCCAAACCCTGAGGGCAAGGACTGGAACCATTTTCTGCCAAACCCACACATGAAGGTTGAAAGATAAAATACAAGCTGAAAATTGAGCCGATAAACGCCCCGACTAACCCGCCGTATAACCAGTGCGACTTATCACTGATCATTTTCACATTGTCATTTTCCATTTTGATATTTGCATTTTACATTTGAGATTTAATTAGCACTTCATGGCAATAATTAAATCGCTCACATTGCTACCAGTGTAACCGCTCATCAAATAATCTCCGGTTTTTTCAAAAAAAAGGGCTGAGTCGTGATTCGCCAAATACTGCTTTATGTCAAGTTTCAAATCATCTGCCTTTTCCTTACCTTCTTTATCGGCAATAGCCCCGGCATACACTCCATTATCCCTGCCGTCACTCGCTAAGGCCACCACCCCTTCATTATCACCCAAAAAACGTAAAGCGGAAAGTGCCAACTCACAATTTCTTCCTCCCCGGCCCACATGGTCAATGGTAACAGTAGACTCTCCTCCGTAAAGCAAAACGGAATTGTGGGGCGAGCGATTGATATCCTCGACTATATTTTGACCAATTTCCCTCGCCTCACCCTCAAACCTGTCGGTCACAATTCTGGCTTCAAAGCCCAGACGCTTGGCCTCATCATGCATTGCTTTGAGCGCTAGCATATTCGAGACGGCCAAAACATTAGTCGCTTTTTCAAAATATTTTTTGTCTTTTGTGGTTTCCAATAGCCCGCATCCCAAAGTAGTACAATCTTCCCAAATTTCATATTTATCCAAAATTTTTTTTGCGTCTTTGACTGTAGTTTCATCAAAAACGGTAGGACCCGAGGCCACAAAACCAAGATCGTTGCCCGGCACATCGGAAAAAATAAGTGAAACAGAGCGCGCCGGGTATGAATACTTAAGCAATTGTCCGCCACGAAGCAGAGAGAGATGCTTCCTCACTGTGTTTATCTCGCTTATAGTTGCGCCGACAGCGATAAGCCTCTTCATTATCGTTTTCTCCTCCCCACAATCTTTGCTGTTGGGTAAACAAAGTATTGTCGAACCACCGCCTGAAATGACAAAAATCACCAAATCATTTTCCCTAACCCTCTTCAAAAAGTTCACAACCTCCCCGGCCGCGCTAACATTTTTAGAGGACGGCAAAGGATGCGTGCAACCAATAAATCTGATCTTGTTGCTAAAAAGATAGGGGTCACAAATATCAAGCACGATACCTGAATCAAGTTTATCGGAAAGTATTTGTTCAATGGCAATCGCCGCCTCCGTAGCGCACTTCCCCACCCCGACAAAAAAAATCTTGCCCTTGTCGCTTCTCCACGGCATACCTTTTATCAAAAGGTCACTACCGTTCCACTCAATCGCCTTTTCGATTACTCTCCTTGTATCAATGGCCCGCAAACCCGCCTCGGCAACCGAAAGAGCATTCTTGCGAAAAGACGTCGTACCTACATCAAAAACATTTTTTATTTTTTGCATTTGTACTCTAATTACACGTCGTTCCCTTCAAATTACCGCTAATCTGCTTCGAAGCACCCGTACTGTCAAAACACCAACTATAGCCCTGTAACTTCGTAATCGGAACAGAAACAGCATAGGCCGATGTAACCAGACCGGAAACAGAAGAGGCGCAATAGGCGGCCGAAAGATTGCCACCTGCCGCCTTCTCTATGCGAGAAGAAACGGCTTCGTCACTAAAAATCGTTCCTGCCGTCCTTTTACAAGCGCCGAGAGCAAAAGCTTTACTGTATTTTTCGCCCGTTCCATAAAGATACTGTATATTGTTCAGCTCATTTTTTACGGCCTCCGCCGAACCGGGAGCGTAATTGTACAAATTATTTGTCATTTGCTCGTATAACTCGTCCAATGTTTTCCACTCTGTCGGGGCTTCAATTGAAACTGATTTATTAATGTTGGAAATGTTTAATCCGATCAGAAGATTCGCTTGCTTGTCTTTAAGATTGATTGCGGTGTCCCCAGGAACTATTCTCATCTTGTACGTAATTCCGGTTAAATAGCCTTCCTTATCAGTCAAAATGGTCATAGAAGTATTTTTGTCGTAATAATCAAAAACCTGCGAAAATTCCTGGCTTTCTAAATATTCAATCATGCCCTGATCATCGAAAGCGTTCATACCGACATCTTTGTAATTTTTTGATATCGCCTGAACACTCCTGTAAAACGGCAATACTGCCTCTTTTCTAAACTTAATGCTGTACTCATAATTTGACCTCTCTCCCCCCTCGATTTTTTTGGGTTGATCCACAAACTCAATCAATTTTTCTCTATCTGCAATTTCCGCCACCTCTTTTATAAACCTGAAAGCGGACTCTCTTTTTTCTTTGTACTCGTCTTCGTATTTTGAAACATCCGTTGCGTAAAAACTGTACTGGCCGAACGATGTCGAAGAAGCATTTGGATCTATCTTTATCCACTGCCCTTTCTGAAGTCCCCCGGTAAAACTAAGAAGAATACTCGGAATTTTATTAAACCGGGCATAATAAACCTTATCCTTTCGGAGCACCTCCAAATTTACAGCATACGACATGTCGCCAAAGTCTCCTTTTCCATCAAAATCCCACTTCCAGTCTGAATCATTTTTACGCAAATCCGTCGTGGCCCCTGAAGAAAGAGTGACACTCATTTCAGGCGGCAGCATCCTTGCCATTTCTCCCATTTGCACCAAAAAAGGCTTGGGCGGTTCAGATGACATGTAAAAATAACTGGGACTTTTTTTAGTGAACGTCACAGTATTACCCGAGACGAAAGTGGAAGTTGCCACAAAATTATAGCTCTTCTTTAAAGCCGATATCGCCCCTTGTGTTTCGAACGTGACCCTGAGATTAAAATCGTTGCCCCCATCGATAACCATATATTCATATTGTTTGCCCGAGACCGGGTCCGTAAAATCTGTTTTTCTAGAGCCGATGAAAGTTGTGGAATAATCAGCCATGACCTGTTTCAGATCGGCGGGAAACTTTTTGACCACCTTTGTTTTATAATCGGCAATTCCATATCTCTGGAGAGTCGTCAATATCATCTGGATATCGCTTATCCTCTTCGCATCATTTTGATACTGTTCACGTAATTGTGCTTCATTCGAAACCTGCACTTCAAACGGCCTTGCGTCTTTATCCCTTTGCACAACATTTAATGACCCCGTCAGCCGATAAGTGGAGGTTTTAACACTGCTTGTTTTGGCCAAAAGCCCGCTGATTAAATTTTGATCAGTATAAGGAGCACCACCGCCAAATCCCAAATTAATATCAAAAGTTTTAATCAAAGCGTACGATGCTCCGGACAGAATCATGACACCGATCAATATTCCCAAAACAATTAGAAGCTTCTTACCTCCTTTTGGCTCCAAATTCTCGACACTAATCGGCGGTTGATTGGCCATGCTGTCTGACAAGGAGACGTTAGCTTTAGACTGTTCGTACGAATTGGTTTTTGGTTCAGATTGAATAACCCTGTCGATTTGAAGAGGTTTAGGATCGCTCATAACCGAAAAAACATGTGGTTTCTTTAGAGCTTCAACCACCTGGTCTTCTGCCCAACCGGCCTTACGCAATTCCGCAAAAATAACCTCGTCACTTAATTTGGCTTCCCTAGCTTTTAAAATGTAATCTTTTAACTGTGGAGATATTTCCATAATGTAACTATTGTACAGCGAATTGTTGACTTTTACACGCCGAAGATGTGAACAAAGTGCAACTTTGGCAACACGAAAGCAGTGTTCTATGCGCAATTTACTCTACAATACCCGAGCTTCCATAACAATTCTCAGCTTGGGCCATTTCTCCAACCACTTTTTATCTTGATATCTTTCTATGAAAGTTTTTAGATCAGCTGTGGGACTGGGTCTCACGATTAGCTGTACTAAATCATTAATACCTAATGGGGCAATTATTTTTGGTTCATTGTTCTTCAAAGCCACCGCAACGCAAGTTGGGGTTTCCACCCACTCGGAAAGTGCTTCCGTGGAAGTAACCCCTCACACCCCCAACCACACCCCAAACCAGTTGAGTGGATCTCTCTGCCGTCGCGACAGAAGGACGGAAAGCAGTATGGC
>MHRK01000006.1 GCA_001820955.1 Candidatus Taylorbacteria bacterium RIFCSPHIGHO2_02_FULL_43_32b | reverse complement strand
CGCCTTGGAGGTCGCCAGACGCTCTGGTATCATTAAAAATATTAAAAGTGAGAGTGTCCTAACTCTGGGGTGAATTTAGGTGAGCTTCTGTGTGCTACATTACTGACTTGCGGGGGGTTCGTCAAACTATATAATGCAGACATGAGCGAACCATTGGCGGCAAAAATTAGGCCGAAAAATTTGGATGAGTTTGTGGGGCAGGAACATTTGACTGGTTCAGGTAAACCTTTACGCGTGGCTATAGAAAAGAAACATCTGTTTTCTTTTGTCCTTTGGGGGCCACCTGGTTCTGGTAAGACGACATTGGCTCGAATTTACGCTAAAAGTTTGAATGCCGAACTCTATGAACTTTCGGCAGTATCGGCAGGTAAGGATGATATCAGGAAAATCGTGGCGCAAAATACCTTGACTCCGAAATTACTTTTTCTTGACGAAATCCACCGATTTAACAAAGCACAGCAGGATTTTCTTTTGCCTTACGTTGAAAGTGGAGAGTTGACATTAATTGGAGCCACGACCGAAAATCCGAGTTTTGAAGTGATATCGCCCCTTTTGTCGCGATGTCGCGTGTTTGTTTTGAATGCGCATTCGGAAAAGGAAATGGGAAAGATTATTAGGCGAGCTGTGCCAAAAATAAAAAAGGATGCTTTGGAGTGGCTTGTCAGGATGGCAGACGGTGACGCCAGGCAGGCTCTTTCTGTGATCGAGGCGACAGAAGAACTGTATGGCGCAATAACAGTTGAAAATTTGAAAAATGCCGTTCAGTCCAAATTTCTGCGCTACGATAAAAAGGGGGAAGAACACTACAATGTCATCAGCGCTTTCATAAAAAGCATGAGGGCCGGGCAGAGGGATGCGGCCATGTACTATCTTGCAAGAATGCTTGATGCCGGCGAAGATCCTAAATTTATAGCAAGGAGAATGGTCATTTTTGCCAGCGAAGATATCGGCTTGGCTCAGCCGACTGCTCTCGTGGTTGCGAACGAAGTTTTTCAGGCCGTAGATACTATCGGTTTGCCGGAAGCGGCCATTAATTTGGCACATGGTGTGGCTTATCTTGCCGGTTCAAAAAAAGACAGAAGCGCTTACAATGCTCTCCAAATGGCAATGAGTGACGTAAAAAATTTTGGCAGTTTACCCGTGCCGTTAAAAATTAGAAACGCGCCCACCAAACTCATGAAGGATCTTGAGTATGGCAAAGGTTACGAAAAATATCCATCGATAGGCCTAGGACAGGCGACAGAGAGTTACATGCCGGAAAAATTGAAGAATAAAAAGTATTTTTCGTAGAGAATGTATATAATAGGGTATGTCTTGAAATATTTCCAATTTTGTTGTAATCTGGTTTTAGAAACAAAATTTATGGAGGTTTTATGCCACAGAATGCAAGACAGAAAGCTCGGTACAAATGGTACGTGGAACCTGAAGATGCCGCTACAAATAACGTCATTTCCAGACTTTTGCCGGAGGAGAACGCTTGTCCGGAAGCGGAATGTAACGATGGCAAAAAGCATTCTCTCTGGGCATGCACGGGGTGGACGTTAATCGGCAAATTGAACGCAAGCCGTGTTGATCTTCGGTTGAGGTATCAAATTTGGGTAAAAAAATTGCCCTATGGGGCAATCAGACCGATAAGATTTGGCAAAAAAAAGATTTTGCAGAGAGTGGCGGCTTAGTGATTCAAAAGAACGGGGAACACCTGTTCTTTTTTTGTTTGACACGTAATACCCCAGGGGGGTATAATGACAACCGAAAACAATTTTTAATTACCAGTTTTTAAATATGAAAGGAGAAATAAAAAAGTCAGTATTAAGGCGTTTAAAAATTGCAGGGGGACAAATTGAAGGACTTCAAAGGATGGTGGAAGGTGACAAGTATTGCGTTGATATTATTACTCAGTCAGCGGCGATTAGGGAAGCTCTTTCTGGTGTTGAGAGGTTGATGTTGGAAAACCACTTGTCGACCCATGTTGTTCAGCAAATGAAAAGCGGTAAAAGCAAGCAAGCCACGAATGAGATAATCAAAATATATAGACTGGCCCAGAAGAAAAATAATTGATGATAAATATTTTTAACAGCCGAATATTTGCCCATAGCTCCGTTGTACATTGGATCGTTTTCGGGGTGTTCGCTACTATTTCAGTGTTCGGAGCAATGATAATCAGCGGCCATATGGATGGTGACTGTCTTTCCTCTTTATTGAATTCGGAAGATTGTCCGGGAGGAACAATGGCAGCTTTAGATCACCATCTGACCCTTCCGCATTTATTTGCGCTGGTCATTTTAACGGCATTTTTGGCCACATTAGTATTGTTTGCAGTTTTTGCGCTAAGATGGTTTAAATCTTCAAGTCCGCCCTTAAGGGGCAATTTTCATGCAGAGAGACGAGAAGATGTGTATCCAAATGATTTGCTTAGGTTGAACTTTTGGTTATCCCGTTTATTGAACGCTCCTAATTTGTTCTAGGCCCGGCCTTACAAAGGCCGGTTTCAGGTGCCCTACAAAAACGGGCAATTTTCGTTTAACAGCCAAAATTAGGAATATGAAATCAACAACGTTATCGATAATATTGACCATCGTTATCTCTCTGGGAGTTCTGGCTTGGCTTGGAAGCACAAAAGCGAGCGGACCGGAGAAAACAGCGGTGTCTGCATCCGTCAATTCTGCAAGTGCGCTTACCACAGAAAAAGCCGATTACGATTTTGGAACGATAAGAATGAAAGACGGTTTGGTTGAAAAAACATTTGTGCTTCAAAATTTCACAACGTCGGATGTGACCATAAAGAAAGTTACAACCTCTTGCATGTGTACCAAAGCTTATGTCAAAACAGATGAGGTGGGAAAAGGCCCCTTCAGTATGGAAGGAATGGGCGGGTTTGTTCCATCAGTAAATATAAAGGTTAAAGCCGGTGGTCTTGCCGAGATACGTGTAGTGTTCGACCCAAATGCCCACGGTCCTGCAGGTATCGGTCCGATTGGCAGGGAAGTTTACGTCAAAGACGATTTGGGCCGAATTTTAACGCTCAGGTTTAAGTCAGTGGTAACTCCATAATATGAAAAGATTAATCGTTTCTATTTCCGTTATAAGCCTGGCAATAGGAGGTATTTTACTTCTTAAATACCTCCCCGGAGTCAACACCTTTGTCTGGAATTTAAGCGGGGAGGGAACCCTTCTTTTTCCGATGGTTCTCATCTCTGCATTGCTTGACAGCGTACATCCCTGTTCGTTCTCGATTCTCCTTATTACCATCGCCTTTCTTTTCGGCATGCAGATGGGTCGTAAGAAAATATTGCAGATTGGAGGCATGTACGTCGTGGGAATTTTTTCCGCATATTTTCTGATAGGTCTAGGCCTTCTTAAGGTTCTCCATTTGTTCAATACTCCACACTTCATGGGCCGTCTTGGAGCTATTCTACTTATTACCTTTGGCTTCATTAACCTCTTGAACCGGTTTTCCCCGAGCTTTCCTCTTAAACTTAAAATTCCAAGCGTATCCCATAAATGGATGGGACAACTCATGGACAAAACGTCTTTCGGCGCTGCTTTCCTTCTCGGTGTTTTTGTCGGTATTTGCCAGTTTCCTTGCATGGGCGGACCTTACCTTATGGTTATCGGCCTTTTGAAAGATCAGGTCACCTATTTCAAAGGGTTTGGTTATCTGCTTTTCTACAATTTGATTCTTATCGTGCCTCTTGTTTCCGTTCTTTGGATAGCTGCAGATAAGATGTTGCTCTCCAAAGTCGAGGAGTGGAAAAAGAACAATATGGGCGCGGTCAGGCTCTTTGCCGGAATCGCAATGATATTAATAGGTCTTTTAGTTCTCGTAATGTAGTCAATAATTATGGAAACGCAAAAACAAAGCAATATACCACTGCCCGTCGCTATAATGGTAGCAGGGGTAATGATATCAACGGCCATATTTATAAATGGCAGAGTGGATAATTCTGTTAGGACTAGCGTTTCAGCTGATACCGAAAGTGTTTTGGAATTTTCGGCGGAAGAGGAAACGGTTTTGCCTTCCGTGGGAGTCGAATTGCCCGTGGTCTGGGGCGATTTGGGTCAAAAACTGGTCAGCGTCGGGGCGATAGACAGGAAGAAGTTTGATGACCTATATAGGGAGAGGGGCAATTTTGGCAAAGGATTCGATGAACTGTTGAATGGGAAAGCGGAAAGCAGATTGAAGATTAATCGGGAAAATGCCGGCTATCTTCTTAACCTTTTGTGGGCTTTAGGGTTATCAAGTAAGAATCCTGTACTGGATGAGGGTGATATGAGAAACCCCCGCTACGGTGGTGCCGAGCGTTTTGCTTCTACTGCGGGCTGGACTCTAGCCCTCGGTAATCCGATGGACCATTACAGCGCGCACAAATTTTTCAGTTTGACCGCTGAACAGCAGGCACTCGTGGTAAAAGTCGCAAAAAATATATATAGACCGTGTTGCAATAACTCGACGTATTTTCCGGACTGCAATCACGGTATGGCGATGCTGGGGCTATTGCAACTCATGGCCTCGCAGGGAGTGGGAGAAAGAGAGATGTATAAAACGGCTCTAGCAGTTAACTCTTATTGGTTCCCAGAAACTTACATCACCATTGCATCTTACATGAAGGCAAAAGGTATCGAATGGAAGGATGTTGATCCAAAAGATGTATTGGGTAGCGATTATTCAAGTGCCTCCGGTTATGCCAGAGTTTCGGCCGAAGCTCCGATAAGGGGAAGGCAAATAGGAGGGGGAAGCGGATGTTCAGTTGGCGAAGGTGCCCCTGCTTCAAATGGAGGTGTGGGGTGTTCTATTTAACAGTCGCGTTTGATCTATCATGTATAATAAATAAATCGAAATGAAAAAAACTTATAAAATTCACGGCATGCACTGCGCTTCATGTGCCATTAATATAGAGAGGAAGCTAGGCAAAGCGGAGGGGGTTTCGAGTGTCGAGGCCAACTACGGCAACGAATCGGTTAAGCTGGATTTCGACATGGCAAAGACGACGCCTAAAACTCTCTCAAAAGAGATAGAGCCCCTTGGCTACTCTCTAATAATAGACGAAGAGGGAAAAGATGTGGAAGGTATGGAACATATGGAGGGGCACGACCATTCCAAAATGTTGAAGGAAGAGGAGCTAAAAAAAATGAAAATGCAGCTTTCTGTTCTTTTGCCGCTGTCCGCCATCACGGCAGTCGGCATGCTCTGGGACGCTCTCATGGCTTTTGAAATCTGGGGGGAAATGCCGTCGTCTATGGCAACTTTTTTCAAATGGGGGCTTCCGCTTATGGCGGCTTACGCCTTATTCATTCCCGGCAAACCTTATTTGAAAGGGGTCTGGTATTTTCTGAAGCATAGAACAGCCAATATGGACACGCTTATCGGTATCGGTACTGGCACAGCTTTTCTCTACAGTTTAATCGTTACCGTATGGGCTTCTTCGTTGGAAAAGTATATAGATGTTTCAAGCATCTACTTTGACGTGACAATTGTTGTTATCGCCTTCATTACTCTTGGTAAGTATCTCGAGGCGCGCTCCAAAATAAAAACCGGAGATGCGATAAAACAGCTTCTGGAGCTTCAGGCCAAAACTGCCATTATTCTTGAAAACGGGATTGAAAAAGAGATTTCTATTTCAGACGTTAAGCATGGAGATTTAATTGTGGTCAAACCAGGAGGGAAAATACCAGTGGACGGTGTTATTACGGAAGGCCATTCAAATGTAGACGAATCTATGATTTCCGGTGAGCCAATGCCGGTTGCGAAAAAGAATGGTGATAACGTTATTGCCGGCACACTTAACAAGCAAGGATCTTTTGTATTTAAGGCTACGCAGGTGGGTTCGGAAACTATGCTGGCCCAAATAGTAAAGATGGTGGAAGAAGCCCAGGGTAGCAGAGCGCCCATTCAAAACCTGGCCGATAAGATTTCGGCCGTATTCGTGCCGATTGTCATGGCTATAGCCGTTCTTTCTCTGATTTTGTGGCTTACGGTTGGATCGCGGTTTATCCCGTTTTCCGACGCTCTATCTTTTGGCCTGATGTCGTTTGTTGGAGTTTTGGTTATTGCCTGCCCGTGCGCTCTTGGACTTGCGACTCCGACCGCTATTATTGTGGGGGTCGGCAAGGGCGCTAAAGAAGGTATATTGGTTAAAGACGCGGCCACGTTAGAGAAGCTCTATAAAGTAGATACTATTGTTGTCGATAAAACCGGCACTATAACTAAGGGTAAACCGGAATTGACCAACTTTATCAACGTTTCCAATATGACCGATCTGCAACTCCTCTCTATTATAGGTTCGCTTGAGAAGAAGTCCGAACATCCGATAGCCGGGGCCATAATGGAGTCTATCACGGAAAGGAAGATACAGACGGGGGATGTTAAGGATTTTGCAAATATTGAAGGGAAAGGAATATCAGCCGAAATTGATGGCCGAAAGTATTTTCTAGGCAGTCCGTCGCTTATTAAAAGCCTTGGCCTAAATGCCGATGAGCAGAAAATAAAAGATTTTGTCGAAGGAGGAGGAACTCCAATTATGTTGGCGACGGAAGAAAAACTGTTGGCATATGCAATCGTGTCCGACAGTTTGAAGCCGGAGTCGAAGGAGGCGGTCCGGGTTCTCCATAAAATGGGTATTAAAGTGGTGATGCTGACAGGTGATGATAAGAGGACCGCGGCTTACATCGCGAGAGAAGTCGGGATAGATGATGTTGTTGCTGAAGTTATGCCAGGAGATAAACTCCGCATTATCAAGGAGTTACAGGAAGGTACGTTCAAAAATTTGGGGTTACTTGATTTGCCACAGGGCAAAAAAATTAAAAATTCCCGAAGGGTAGTCGCTATGGCCGGCGACGGGGTGAACGATGCCCCCGCTTTGGCGCAGGCTGATGTTGGCATTGCCATGGCAACAGGAACCGATGTCGCAATCGAGTCCGCGGGGATAACGCTTCTTCATGGGGATGTAAGCAAGCTGGCCAAGGCGGTAGTCTTATCGCGGGCAACAATGAGGACGATTAAACAAAATCTTTTTTGGGCTTTCGTATATAATGTTGTGGGCATTCCTCTCGCCGCAGGGGCTTTTTATCCACTATGGAAACTGCTTCTTAACCCGATATTTGCGGGCATGGCTATGGCTTTCTCCAGCGTTTCGGTTGTTAGTAATTCGCTACGGCTAAAAATGAAGAAATTATAGACAGGAGAGAAACTCGAATGTAAAATGCAAAAATCAAAATGAAAAATGACAATGCAAAATTTAATAATTGTAAAAATTGGGCTCAAAATTTGGTCGGGCAAGCAGTCATTATTGAAAGAACAACCTAAAAAATTAGAGAAATTTTTCAGTGCTATCGAGAGTGTTTGGTAAGAGTTTCAATCTAATTTTGCATTTTAAATTGTAATTTTTAATTTTAATTTTAATTTTTAAATTTTGAATTTATGAATACTTATCGTTTCCACGTTCACGGCATGCATTGCAAGTCCTGTTCCGTTCTTATAGAGAACGATCTCAAGGAATCGGTCGGTGTCCGCAATTTGCATGTTAATTACGAAAAGAAAGAACTGGATGTCAGTGGGGATTTTGGCGGTATAGCTCCGGAAAAAATAGCGGAACTGTTCACAAAGAAGATTGAGCAACACGGCTACAGCGTTTCATTGGAAAAAGAGCGCCGGGCAAAAGCCAAACTGAGCGATTTTAATTTAGCCATTCCTTTCGCTTTGGCATTCATGGCCGCCTTCATTCTGCTTCAAAAAACAGGGATTGTTAGTTTCGGAGCATCGGGAACAATGACGTTGGGCACAGTATTTATTATTGGCCTTATCGCTTCTGTCTCGACTTGTATGGCCGTGGTCGGAGGATTGTTGCTCTCCATGTCCGCGACATACGCAAAAGAAGGCCAGGGTTTGCGCCCCCAGGCAATGTTCCACATCGGGCGATTGATTTCTTTTTTTATCCTGGGGGGAGTGATAGGCGCTTTGGGCACTGCATTTCAGTTATCGGGCACAGCTCATCTTCTGATAGGAGTTGTAATTGCTTTTATCATGATTATTCTCGGACTCAACCTTCTTGACGTGCCGTTTGTGGAAAAATTGCAGCTTACTCTTCCTGCAGGATTGTCGAAAAAAGTTTTCCGGCATGCTAAGGGGTCACAGGTATTCGCGCCGTTTCTTTTGGGTGCCGCCACATTTTTTCTGCCGTGCGGTTTTACTCAATCGATGCAACTCTACTCTTTGACAACTGGCAGTTACCTTAATGGAGCGATGACAATGCTGGTTTTTGCTTTAGGCACTTTGCCTGTTTTGTCTCTGCTATCTTTTGGTTCGGTAAGTATCAACAAAAGCAAATATGCCGGAGTGTTCTTCAAGACAGTCGGTATTGTGGTCATCGCGTTCGCCCTTTATAACTTCCTTAATACTTTAGTTGTGGCTGGTATAATAGCCCCTGTCTTTAGTTTCTAAAATATATGACTAAATCAACGATTCTATCGATAATAGTGGCCGTAGGCATCATCGGGTTAGCCCTGTGGTTTTCCGGTTCTTCGGGCAAAGGGGGAGCCGAGGTCGGAGCCCTTAACACCACAATAAACGGCGATAAGCAGTATATAGATATTGTGGCCAAGGGCGGTTATTCGCCGAAGGTCATCAATGCCAAAGCTGGCATACCTCTTGTCGTTAAAATGAATACGGCAAACACATTCGACTGTTCAGCGTTTGTGGTAATTCCCTCTATTAATTATCGGGGCACACTTCAAAAAGATGGCACGACAGAAATTCCGATTCCAGCACAGCCGGCGGGCACGACGCTCCGGGGTTCTTGCGGAATGGGCATGTACGGTTTTGCAATTAATTTTATTTAGAAAACTTTTTGGACTAGCCATTCTTACGTTTCGATGTCGTGCTTAGAAAAGCACCAGTTTTTGCTTGTCCGTTAGAAGTTTTTTCTAAAAAGTTTGTGTAATCACAAGCGATTCTGTTTGTAATTTGTTCGGAGTTGTTCCCAACTTCTAACGGGGCTTGCACCCGAGCTGTTATGGAGTAAAGTTTAACTTAGTAAGTAGTTTCATTCACAACTGTTGATGCAAAACCCCTAACCAAGGAAGAGAAGTATGTTAGAAAAAACGAAGTGCTACGTGCTGGACACCAGTGACTTGGTAGCAAACCACGAAGCTCCATTTATGTTTGGAGAGCACAGGGTAGTTGTTCCCGCCATTTGTCTTGACGAACTGGACGATTTGACACATCGGGGAGGTCACGTAGGTACAAGCGCGCAAGCTTCGTCCAGATTTTTCGATCAGCTGCGCGAAAAAGGGAATTTGGCTGAAGGATTGCCGACCCCAGGTGGAGGCATTGTCAGCGTGGATTTGAACGGTGATACGAATAATCGTTTACCTCGCGGCTATGATCTCAAGAAGCATGATCACATCATCATCAATACTGCCATTCGACTCCAGGAATCACACCCGGATTGGAGGGTGATATTGGTGAGTAAGGATGTCAACATGCGGGTCAAGGCCTCGCTTAAACTCATTGCGCAGGATTTCGAAAGCGAGAAGGTCAAACCGGAACCTCCCTACACTGGATTTTGCGAGGCTGCCATGGAGAGCGATTTGTTTAGAGCTTTTCATACCAGTGACGCAAAGCTTGTGGGAGTTCCGGCCGAAGAATTGCATGTCGATCTCACGAATGTTTTGCCTAACTCATGTTGGCGCTTCGTAGATAATAAGAAGGATGAAAAAAAGCGAGTGAGGACGGTTTTGGCAATATACAAGCTCGGCAAGGATGGTAAGGGATATTTTCGATTAGTTCCAAAACCTCCTTCTCAGAATAGCGAGGTCAAGGGTATTTACCCGCTAAACGACGAGCAGTGTTTCGCGTTAGCCATGGCGAAAGACAATTCTATCGACTTGGTAACCCTAAACGGGCCTGCTGGTTCAGGAAAAAGTTTACTGCTTCTTTTAGCTGGTTATCAAGCCGTTGTTCCGCAGTACCGAAAAGAGTTCAATGGAACGGTTTTGGATCACAGGCATATTTCCGACGGCGTCGAGGGCTGTCCCACGAAGATGCTTGTTTTACGGCCAACACACGAGATGGGCGAATCGCTAGGCTTTTTACCAGGCGATTTGTCAGAGAAACTGGGTCCCTGGCAACAGGCCACGATAGACAACCTGAGGTTGATCGCCCACCAATATGGCGACAATCTGGACGATCTTCTTAAACGAAAAATAATCGAAATCGACGCGATCAATTTTTTGCGGGGTGCGTCGAAACACGATTGCTTCGTTGTAATCGATGATGCGCAGAATTTCGATCCGCGCAACATGAAGGCGGTTGTTACCCGCATTGGCCGCAACAGTCGTGCTCTCGTCAACGGTGATCCAGGACAGATCGATGTGCCGACCCTCGGCCCTTGGTCTAATGGTTTTATCCACCTAGTGACCTGTTTCAAGGGTGACGAGTTCTACGGGCATCTCCAGCTCTTTCAGAGCGTTAGATCAAGATTGGCGGCAAAAGCGGCCGCGAAGCTTTGAAAAATTGCAGCGTTTATCAGCAACCAGCTGTCTTTGGACAGCTGGTTTTTTATTGATCGGCCGTATATCATAGCGGAATGTCAAAAGGGCAAAATTTTTGGGACAAGGAATATAGCG
Source organism: Candidatus Taylorbacteria bacterium RIFCSPHIGHO2_02_FULL_43_32b (assembly GCA_001820955.1). GTDB lineage: Bacteria > Patescibacteriota > Minisyncoccia > Phycocordibacterales > 2-02-FULL-43-11 > 2-02-FULL-43-11. The sequence continues at coordinate 14,502 of MHRK01000006.1, read as the reverse complement.
ATTCGAAGAATTTTTCGCTTTCGGCCGAGCCGGCCGAAGATTTGTTGAAATTTACAAGGTGGCTTGAGCGAAGTTACGGCAGACAATTTTTGAATCCGACAATTAATGTGCTCGATTTGGGTTGTGGCAACGGACGCAATCTTATTTATCTTGCAAAAAAATACGGCTGTCGCGGTACGGGCTACGATCTTTCTGCCGTGGCCATAAAGCAAGCCAAGGAAGCCTCTTTGCAATTACCTTTGACTTTTATGGCAAGAACGATTGCCGGAGGGTTTGATCTGTCGGGCAACTCTTTCGATCTCGTGCTTGATATGATGACTTCGCATTACCTTTCAAGGGAGGATAGGGAATTTTTACGCAGTGAAATTGTTCGAATTTTAAAGCCGGGAGGACGGCTTATGTACAAAACTTTTCTTTTGGATGAAGACATAAATGCCAGGCGTATGATTCGCGAGTATCCGGGAGGAGAAGAGAATTCCTACGTTCATCCGACTATCGGGGATGTTGAACATGTTTCGACCGAGGAAGAAATTATAAAATTTTTTGAAAATAATTTTGAAATTGAAAAAATCGAAAAAACCGGCAAGCATATTCTGCACGGCAAAGCGGGGAAAAGAAGATCGCTCATCGCATATCTTCAGAAAAAATATTAATTTTGTAAAATTTTCTTTTTTTCTCTTGTACTTATTTTTGAGTGGTGTAAAATAATGGAAGGTCGAGCGAAAATTTTCCAACACGATTTAATTTTCGCAGCTATTATTCGAAAATAATTTGCGCGCGAACGAATTCATTCTAGATGCGCGCGAAATAAAATGGCAAAGAAAAAAGCTCGCAAGGCCGCCAAGAAAACCGCGAAGAAAGGCAAAAAAGCCGCAAAGAAACGCCGATAGCATTCTTTGATTCGCAAACTTAAAACCGCCGAGAGGCGGTTTTAATATTATCCCCAAGTAAGGCTTTCTGATAGCGTTTGAAATCTCGTGGTGATTAGTTGGAGATGGTATAAGTTTTTGTTAAAATTTTAGGCCGCTTGCTGAAAGCAAGTTGTTACCAGTTTAAATCTATCATTTGTATTTCATGGTACTCTTATTGTGTGTAGTCGAATATTTCGCACCTTTACAGTTGAATGAAGTGTCACGATATATAAATCGTCAACGCGAACGTTTATTAGGCGATAGATTCGTCTAATTCATTTTGATTTGATGACAACATACTTTAAAAAGATTTACCGCCTTATTAAAACTAAACAACTTACCTTAATTGGAAAGTTTGTTTATTTGCCGATCGTTATTTTAGGGAAAATGGGAGTCGCGTTCCTGTTAATTATTTCGATTTTAGTTTCAACTTTCTCGGTTAATAGCAGAGACGTGTTTGCGGCGACTTATACTTGGAATCAGACAAACTGGGATGCCGGGTTGGATGGAGGAACATATCCGAACCACGCGAGCAATCAGACTAACTGGGAGAAGTACTCGGCGAAGGATAATGGAGTAACTACTAATGCTAGTTCTTTGAGTCTTGCCTTGACGCAGGCAACATCGACACAGACTTCCGATGAGGATTTTGATGGGGGTGTGTTTTCGCAGACGACGAGATCGGGGACGGGCAGTTCAGCTAGTGTCGGTATAACACCCATCGATGTACCCGTTAATGCTTGGAGTACGCTTACGCCGGCAACCCCAACATTGCTCGGTTCTGGCAGTAGTGTGGTTCGTAACGGCAGTGATTTTTATGTTATAGAGGGCAATAATTCAACGTCTTTTTATAAATATTCCACTTCAACCAATACTTGGACGACACTTGCAGTGGTTCCGGCAACGATCAGTGCAAATAGTTCTAAGATGCTTTACAATCCTTCCGAAGATTATATTTATGTTACTCGGGGTAATAGCACCACAAGCTTTTACAAATATTCCATTTCCGGCAATTCCTGGACGACGCTTACAGCGGCTCCAGGTACGATTGGTTCCGGTAGCAACATGATCCGCAACGGCTCAGACAATGACATCTACGTTACGCAAGGTGGTGGTACAGGCTTTCACAAATATTCCATTTCTGGAAATTCATGGACGACGCTTACGGTAGTTCCAGGAGCTATTGCTGACGGCAGCACTATGATCCGTAACTCCTCTGATAATGACATCTATGTTACGCAGGGTGGTGGTACAGGCTTTTACAAATATTCCATCTCTGGCGATTCGTGGACAACACTTACGGTATTTCCGGGGGGGAACATGGGGGCTAATAGCTCAATGATCCGAAATGGTTCTGACGACACAATCTATGTTACGCAGGCCACTTTTACTCCCACCAACGGCTTTTACAAATATTCCATCTCAGCTAATTCGTGGACAGCACTTACTAACGTTCCTTCAGGACTCGGTCTCGGTAGCAAGATGATTCGCAACGCTTCCGATGATAACATTTACGTTACAAGAGGTGGTAGCACCACCGCCTTCTTCAGATACTCCATCTCCGGCAATTCCTGGACGACGCTTACAGCGGCTCCAGGTACGATTGGTTCCGGTAGCAACATGATCCGCAACGGCTCAGACAATGACATCTACGTTACGCAAGGTGGTGGTACAGGCTTTCACAAATATTCCATTTCTGGAAATTCATGGACGACGCTTACGGTAGTTCCAGGAGCTATTGCTGACGGCAGCACTATGATCCGTAACTCCTCTGATAATGACATCTATGTTACGCAGGGTGGTGGTACAGGCTTTTACAAATATTCCATCTCTGGCGATTCGTGGACAACACTTACGGTATTTCCGGGGGGGAACATGGGGGCTAATAGCTCAATGATCCGAAATGGTTCTGACGACACAATCTATGTTACGCAGGCCACTTTTACTCCCACCAACGGCTTTTACAAATATTCCATCTCAGCTAATTCGTGGACAGCACTTACTAACGTTCCTTCAGGACTCGGTCTCGGTAGCAAGATGATTCGCAACGCTTCCGATGATAACATTTACGTTACAAGAGGTGGTAGCACCACCGCCTTCTTCAGATACTCCATCTCCGGCAATTCCTGGACGACGCTTACAGCGGCTCCAGGTACGATTGGTTCCGGTAGCAACATGATCCGCAACGGCTCAGACAATGACATCTACGTTACGCAAGGTGGTGGTAGTGGCTTCTGGATATATTCCATCTCGGGCAACTCGTGGACAGGCTCAAATGTGTCCACTTTAACTTCGGCTCCAGGAACGATTAGTTCTGGAAGCAAAATGATCCGCAATGGATCTGACGACGATATTTATCTCACGGGAGGAAGTAACAATACGGGGTTCTATAAATACTCCGTCTCCGGCAACTCGTGGACAACATTGACAGCAACACCTGGAGCTATAGGCACTGGTAGCAATATGATCCGTAACTCCTCTGATAATGACATATATGTTACGCGGGGCTTTGGTAATACTTCCTTTTACAAATACTCCATCTCAGGCAATTCGTGGACGACGCTTACGGTAGCTCCAGGAGCGATTAACTCGGGTAGTTCCATGATCCGCAACAGTTCTGATAACGACATTTATATAACGCTAGGTAATACTACTACTAGTTTCTACAAATATTCCATCTCAGACAACTCATGGACAGCCCTTACGGTAGCTCCAGGAACCATTGGTCTTGGCAGTATTATGATCCGTAATGCTTCTGATAATGATATCTATGTTACTGGAGGAGATAGTAACGGTACAGCTTTCTACAAATATTCCATATCTGACAACTCGTGGACGACGCTGGCAACAGTACCAACGGGGCTAAATAATGGTGGTAGCTCTATGATTCGCAACGGTTCTGACAATGACATTTATGTTACGCGAGGAAATGGGGGTTCACCATTCTACAAATATTCTATTTCAGGCAACTCATGGACCACCCTAGCATCAGCCCCGGGATCTATTTCGACTGGTAGCTCAATGATTCGTAATAGTTCCGACAACGATATCTATGTTACGCAGGGCGGTAGCACCGCCGGCTTCTACAAATATTCCATCTCCGGAAATTCATGGACAACCTTGTCTGGCTTGCCTGCTTTAGCAGGTACAGGGGCTCAAATGATGCGCAATGGTTCTGATAACGATATCTATGTCATACGAGGAGGTAGTACAGCAGATTTTTTTAAATTCGTTATTAACTCCACTACCTATTCGTCCTCCGGCACATTTTCATCTTTCGTTATCGACACAGGTAGGAATGTCTTACCCGACCGTATAATTTGGAATGCTACAACTCCCACAGGGACGGAGGTAAAATTCCAAATTCGCTCGGCAACTACCGAAGAAGCTGTGTCGGGCGCGACTTGGTACGGCCCGACAGGAACCGAAGATTATTACACTTCTTCCGGTCAAGCGATTAATTCTGTGCATGATGGAGGCAGATATTTCGAATACAAGGCATATTTTTTAACTACTGATACATCAGCAACAGCAACCCTCGAAGATGTATCGCTTGAATATTCATATTATCCGGCATCCTCAACCCTTACCTCCTCCGCCTACAACTCTTCTTCCGATGGTAACATCATCTCGAGCCTTGCCTGGACGGAAGACCTTCCTTCAGGCACTGATATCAAGTTTCAGATTCAGTCAGCGCCGGATAACGGCGGAGCGCCGGGAGTTTGGAGCGGGTTTATGGGGCCAGACGGGACGGAATCATCATATTTTACAGACCCGACAGGAGCTGAAGACATTCCCGCCGCTTTGGCGGACGCTTCAGACGATCAGTGGATGCAATACAAAGTATTTTTAACCTCCGACGGCTCAGCCGCGCCAACACTTTCCGACGTGACGATCACCTATGTGGTTAACGCCGCTCCGGAATTTAATTCTGACTATCCGACTACGGCTGCGGGCGGAGTCTCGGCCAGTCAGAATTCCGACGGCACAATCACGATTAACTATTCGGTTCGTGATTCGGACACGGACGAGGGCACTATCGGCCGTACTCCGGGCTATGTTACGCCGTATTTTTATTATTCTTTAGACAGCGGTGTTTCATATACTCTAATCTCCACCTCTACCACCATGGAATCAACCAGCTATGGCAACAAAGCTGTGGCCACTTCGACTTACACTGTCTACACTGCCACCTCTACTATCACCAATCAATTTACCGGCTCCTACGATGCGGATGCCAAGATTCGAGTCCTTGTCTCCGACAATGAAGGAGCTAACGCCACGGCCTCATCGTCCTCCGCCGTGTTTACGCTCGATACGAAAGTGCCGGATCTCGGAGGTATACCGGTCTATATTGATGCCTCACAGTCGCCGGCTGTTGTAACGCTGTCGGCGACGGACGATTCGCCGCTTCAAATGAAAGTGGGAGTCGTTTCGAATCTATCGGATGCGTCATGGGAAAGCTATAGCAATACAAAAAATCTTTCGTTTTCTTCCGGCAATACGGTCTACGCGCAGTTTAAAGATTCAAAAGGCAATACGACTTCGATCACAAGCGTAACGCCTCCCGACACTCCGTCCAATTATTTTTTTCAAGATACTTCGAATCCCAATACTGAAGAATGGAGGGAATTTTTCGCCTGGGGAGTCGCGGATGAGCCGGCTCTCGGATTCAAACGATACAATGTTTACCGCTCCGTTGACGGCGCCGCCTATTCCTTGCTTTCTAGGCAGACCGATAGGCTTGTGAATTACGTGGTCGACACAGGACTCACCACCACCTCATCATACCGATACAAAGTATCGGTTGAAGATGACAACGGGAACATTTCTTTCTTTTCGATCCCCTCGGCGGCAGATTATCCGGATGGTACAGGGGGAAGCGATTTGGCGTCTCCGACTTTGAGTTCGGTAACTTCAAGCAATATCACCACAACGGGAGCCACTGTCACTTGGACTACGAACAAGCCCGGAGATTCAACTGTGTATTACAGCGCAACCTCAACTTATCCAGGAAGCGACAAAACTCAACACGATGAATCCGTCGGGGTGCCATCCATGCTCACTTCTCATTCCGTAGTGTTGTCGGAACTTACGCCGGGAACCAAGTATTACTTTCTTGTTACGTCAGAAGATGTCTCCGGAAATACGGGGCAGTCCGCAAGCAGTGCGTACACGTTTACCACGGATGATGGCCCGAGCATTTCCAATGTTACGACTTCGGAGGTTTTTGATAACGAGGCTACCATTATATGGAATACGAACGTCTCCGCCAATTCCTCGGTCTACTATTCCGTTAACTCGGATTTGTCCGAACCGGTTGAAGTCTCGAGTGCCTTGCCTTTGACTACCAATCATCGAGTGCGTTTGACCGGTCTTACCGAGGGAGCCAAATATTATTTTTATGTAAAGTCTACCGATGCCGAGTCTAATGTCGCTACGGACAAAAATGTCGTGTCCGGAGTCATAAATTACTATAATTTCAACACATCGTCAGATTCCCAGGCTCCGACTATTTCCTCTACCGCGACGGCCCTCGTGGGCGAGACTGGAGCGACAATCACTTGGACAACAGATGAACCGTCAACCTCGCAAGTGGAGTGGGGAACAAGTACTGACTTGGGCACATACACCGAGGAATCAACGACTTATTCGACAGTACATTCTGTCGTAATTACAGGGCTTACATCGACGACAAAATATTACTACCGAGTCCTTTCCGAGGACAAATCTGGCAACTCGGCTTCCGACGATGATTCGGGAGAGAAATATGATTTTACGACGCTGACTCCGTCGGTTGTAACAAATACAGTGTACGTGGGAGGCGGCGGCGGGGGCGGTGGGGTGATTGATAATCGGGACATTACGAAGCCTGTCGTTTCCGACGTGACAATTGATTTCATAGGCGGCACGTCGGCGACTATTTCGTTCAAGGCTTCCAAGGTTACTACAGGGAGTATTAAATATGGGACGACGATCGGGTATGGTATGGAAGCATCGCGCGCGGGAGTATACGGAACATCTAACAGTGTCTCTTTGTCAGGACTGTTGCCGGAAACCACTTACCATTTCAAAGCGGTAGCGACCGATATTTACAAGAATGTTGGAGAAAGTGGCGACGGGACTTTTGTCACACTTTCCGGCGGTTCCGCAGAAATTGTCCCGGAGGAAATAGAGTTTGTTGCCACTTCAACTGAAGACATTGCTTTGCTTGATAAGGTGCGTTCTGCTTCTGGCCAAATGGTAAGGAGTATTTTGAGTACGCTTTCGCAGAATTCTAATCTTTCCGATGTAACGGAGTCTCAGTTGGCATCTTCTTTGTCATCTCTTGCGTCAAAGGCCGTTTCGTCACCGACAATCTCCGGAACGAACATTAGCGTCAGCGTGGGGTCAAAGAGTGCCGTTGTTCAATGGATTACTGATAAGGAAGCAAATTCGCTTGTAGCGTATGCCAAGGCCTCGGATTACAATAGTGGTTCGGAACCTTATACTATCACTGCGGGTTTTCCTGATGAAAAAGTGTCGGATCACAAAGTCGTGCTTGATAATCTTACTCCTTCAACGACATATCATTTCCAGGTTCGATCCCAAAGCGTTTTAGGGCCGGTGGCGCTGTCTTCGGATCGGACTTTTACCACGGCGTCTTTGGTTCCTGATATCAGTAATGTTCGTTTTGATAAAATCGGCGAGACTTTGGCAGGGTTGAGCTGGAAGACCGATATTCCGACTAAAACATTGATCGAGATAAAAAATTCGCAAACAGGTGAAGTGAAAAAGATTGAGGATATAAATTTCGTGAAGGATCATTCTTACGAAGTTTCCAACCTTGATTATTCGACAGGATATACTGTTTCATTGATCGCGGTCGATGGAGACGGCAATACTTCCAAACCTACAATCGTGCCGTTCTCAACAACTTTATCGGCAGAGGCGCCGAAAATTTCAAATGTCAAAGTCACATCCTCGATAATTCCGGATCGTGTCGAGACAACGCAGACCATTATTTCATGGAAAACAGACAAGCCTTCGACCTCACAAGTTTTTTATTCTGAAGGATCAGCCGGGGCGAGCGAGTCTACCCCCGTAGATTCATCACTTTTGCGCGACCACATCGTCATTACTACTTCTCTGAGGCCTGGCACGGTTTATAAAATCAGTGTTGAATCAAGCGATTCCGCCGGGAATATTACCAGATCGGATCCGTACACGGTTCTTACTCAAAGGTCTCAAGGTTCGGTCGTCGATTTAATCTTTAAAAATTTGGATACGACGTTCGGTTTTTTAAGAAAAAAATAATAATATGAATGACCGAAAACCAATAATTGAGCTAAAAAACGTGAGCGTTTGTTACGGACAGGGTAAAACTAATGAGATTCACGCGTTGAAGGAAATTGACCTAAATATCTATGAAGGAGAGTACATAGTTTTTTTCGGCCCGTCAGGCTGCGGTAAATCTACGCTTTTATACACAATCGCCGGACTCGAAAGGGCGACGGCGGGTTCTGTAATAGTCAATAACAAAAATATTCGCGAATTTGATACGGAGGAAATGATTGACTTCTATCGCACCACTATCGGTATGGTCTTCCAGGCATTCTATCTTGTTCCTCATCTATCAGCCAAAGATAACATGATGCTCTCCAAAATGTTTTCGGGCGTATCGCCAAAAGAACGAGAAGGGCGAGCTGACGAACTCATGGCAAAATTCGGCATAACGCCGTATTCCGGACGCAAACCTTCAATGATGTCGGGCGGACAACAGCAAAGAACGGCCATAGCGAGAGCCCTAATGAATGACCCCGAAATTATTTTGGCAGATGAGCCTGTTGGCAATCTTGACTCCAAGAACTCTGAAATTGTTTTGGAATTGTTGTCCGAGATAAACAAGAAGGAAAAAAAGACAGTTATCCAGGTTACTCACAATCCGAAAGACATTCATTATGCCGACCGGGTTTTCTACATGAAAGATGGTATGGTAGAGCGTGTCGTGGCCAATACTGACGCCGGCAAGTCAATCGCTTCAGGGAGCAAAGAAATGTCAGAATTCGAAAAATTGTCCGAGGCTAACCCGAACCTTTCAAGTACGCAAATCTATGCGAAATTGATGATGAGAAATTTGCTTTTACCCTTTGATCTTGATACTGAGCAAAAAATCGAGTCAGTGATCGCGCGGTACATAAAGAACGAAATCAGCAGGTCTGAACTTGTCAGGTACCTTGATGATCCAAAAGAGGGGGCGGGTTTATATTCTCAAAAGGCGAAGCGTGTCGCCGAACTCATTGACGATTCCACCCGTGAAGTCGAAGCGATTAAGGAGGCAAAAAAGAATCATGTCGACCAAAAAGATTTTGAGTTTTCCGAGGCCGCCATAATTCGCAAACATCTTCTTGATCATTACATCGGAGTGTTATCCTTGGGACAGATTAAGAAGTTGGATTATGGAATTGGAGCTAGAATTGCCGGGCAAATTTCAAGTACCGAGATGCGCGATCTTTTGGATTTACCGGAGGGCGAAGGAGGTGCGGGGTTGAACAGGTCGACGGCAAAAAGATTTTGCAAAGAAATCGAATTAGTTATTTCAAAATAACCAAAATGAAACCGATAGATTTAATATATATCACTTTTCAAAATCTGAAGAACAGGAAGTCTCGTTTTTTCTTCACTATTCTTGGTGTCGCCGTTGCTATTGCCGTGGTTCTTTCTCTCGTGTCCTTTGGATACGGTTTGCAGAAAACTCTGCTTGAAAGAATTACTACCGAGGAAGCATTGCTGGCCCTCGATATTTTGCCTTCCGACCCGAATGTTATCGTCTTGGATGAAGAAATGTTGGCCAAGATTGCCTCAATGCCCAATGTGGCCGAGGTCAGCCCCCAAGCAAATTTTCTTGGTCGAGTTAAATATAGCGGAATTTTTTCTGAGGTGGCGATTAATGTTATCAATACGGATTTCTTTGTCTTGGATGGAAAAACCGCGGTTGAAGGAAAATTATTCGAAGAAGCAGACATGAAGAAGATTGTCGTGTCTTCACTTATTGCCGAGTTATTTAACATGAAGAATGAAGAAATCATCGGAAAAAAGATGCAGTTCTCATTTATGGCGAAGACGAAGGTGGGTCAAGTAGCTGAAGAGGAGATAAATATCGGCGAAGACTTTGAAATAGTTGGCGTGGTTGAAGGGGCGGGAACGACTGGCGAAGTATTCTTGAACAAGGACGATTTTCCGTCGCTTATAGTTGAACGCTATAATTTTGCCAAGGTTAAGGTTACGAGTGACCAAAAAATCGCTGAAGTGCGCGAGTCTCTGATAAATAGCGGATTTCTAGTCTCGTCTCTTTCGGACATAGTCAATCAGGCAAACAAGATTTTCGGCGCGATTCAGGTAACTCTTGGAATATTTGGGATTTTTGCTCTCGTTGTTGCCGCCATCGGCCTTATCAACACTATGACAATTTCGCTTCTTGAAAGAACTAACGAGATCGGCATCATGCGAGCGATCGGGGCGGCGCCGAGGGACATCAGGAGAATATTTTTGGCTGAGTCGATAATGATCGGTTTTGTCGGAGGCATCTCGGGAATATTTTTAGGTTTTATCGCCAGCGAGTCGTTAAATTGGGGTTTTAACATATTGGCGAAATCGTTTGGAGGAGTTTCCACCCGTCTTTTTGCGTATCCGATTTGGTTTATATTCTTTATCATCGTCGTTTCAACCGCGGTGGGATTGGTCGGAGGATTGTGGCCGGCGAGGAGAGCGGAGAAAATGAACCCGTTGGAAGCTCTTAGGTATAAATAGCGGGGATGTTTGTTGCGATTATGCCTCGCAGGTTGTTATCTGAAGATGCTTTGGTTTTGAACGGTTGACGGGAGTGACCAGCCGGTAATGGTAAAGAATTACAAATAACAAAAAAGGGGCATAGCCCCCCCATTTTTTCTTTAATGACTACTCGGCCGATATTGTGCAAACGACGGTTTCACTACCATCGAGCAAACCTGCAATCCGATATTCGAGAGAGCAGGTACCATTTCCGAAGGTAACTTTTGAAACGACATCTTGTTTAAATGTATTTAGCGTTATCCATCCGCAACTTTGTCCGCCTGAGACATTGATGGCACGAACCGAGAGGTTACTCTTTCCCAAACCTCCATCGCTGTGGGCCGCAATTTTCACATTTGAAATATTAACCATCCATTCTAATCCGTTTCCTGCGATCGTTGTTTCACCATTATGTACAGTGACATACGATTCATTTTTACCGGTACTTAGCCCTCCTTGTGTTGTTGTGACGGTTGCGATTGCTTTGACACAGCCAGAGATTTTTAACTCGGCCTTATTTCCAGCAAGCGCATCATCGATAAGTAAGAGTGTTGCTATGGTTGTCACGAGCGACAGTCTTCCGAGTCGTTCAATTTGTTTTTTCATATTTTGTGCTACTATTCGAAATATAACACATTTATCGAAAATGTCCATAAAGAAACGCCGATAGCATTCTTTGATTCGCAAACTTAAAACCGCCGAGAGGCGGTTTTAATATTATCCCCAAGTAAGGCTTTCTGATAGCGTTTGAAATCTCGTGGTGATTAGTTGGAGATGGTATAAGTTTTTGTTAAAATTTTAGGCCGCTTGCTCGAAGCAAGCGGCCACGCAATCAACTCCGTTTAGCTCGTGTTCGTTTGGGGAGCGGTGACCGGGTTGATCACGCCATTGATCAGTTTCTTCATACTATCCTTTGATCGATTACTCGGCGCTCTTTCCTAGAGCCTCATGCCCTAATGCCTGGAGCCTAATTTATGCTATTATCCCTCTATGGCGAATTTTTTAAAGAGCTTGTTTGGCGATGAAAACCTAAAGAAAATAAAGGCTATTCAGCCGTTAGTCGACAAAATCAATGCTTTGTCCGACACGTTTAAAGCGCTTAGCGACAATGAATTAAAGGCGAAGACAGAGGAATTTAGACAGCGTCTTTCAAAAGGTGAAACTACAGACGATTTATTGCCGGAGGCTTTTGCGGCGGTTAGAGAGGCTTCTACCCGCACATTGAAGCAAAGGCATTTTGACGTTCAATTAATTGGAGGGATAGTCATTCACAAAAGCGGAATAGCAGAGATGCGAACGGGAGAAGGTAAAACTCTTGTGGCCACTTTGCCTGCCTATTTAAACGCGCTTGAAGGCAAGGGGGTGCACGTTGTAACCGTTAATGATTATCTGTCTCGACGTGACGCGGTGTGGATGGGACAGATATACAGTTTTCTTGGACTTTCTGTCGGTGTGATCAATCATGAATCCAGTTTTATTTATGATTCGGATCATAGGCAAATTGAAAATGCAAATATCAAAATTCAAAATGAGGGGAAAGAGGATGAATTGGACAAAATGCGGGACGACATCGGGTCATTTAAAGTTGTGCATGAATTTTTAAGACCGGTGTCGAGACAGGAAGCTTATCGAGCGGATATTACGTACGGCACCAATAATGAATACGGGTTCGATTATCTTCGCGACAATTTGGAATACAACAAACAGGCTCTTAGACAAAGAGACTATCATTACGCTATCGTGGACGAAATCGATTCCATTCTTATCGATGAGGCGAGAACACCTCTCATTATTTCCGCGCCCACCATGGAATCCGAAGATCTTTATGGCATTTTTGCCAGAATTGCCGATAAGATGGTGCGGGAAGAAGATTTTACGGTTGATGAAAAATTCAAAAGCATTTCGATGACGGACAAGGGTATCGAAAAAGCCGAAAAAGTTTTGGGCGTTGATAATATTTATACGGAGAAGGGAATGAAATATGTTCATCATCTCGAAACCGCTGTTCGAGCCAAAGCTCTTTTTCAAAAAGACAAAGAATATGTTGTCAAAAATGACGAGGTAGTTATCGTTGATGAATTTACCGGGAGATTACAGCCGGGGAGGCGCTGGTCTGAGGGTTTGCACCAGGCGATTGAGGCCAAGGAAGGAGTTCGCGTTCAAAAAGAATCTCGCACTTTTGCTTCAATCACTTTCCAAAATTATTTTCGCATGTACAAAAAGCTTTCGGGTATGACCGGAACAGCCAAGACTTCGGCGGAAGAATTTTACAAAGTTTATGGTTTGGATGTTGTTTCTATTCCAACCAATAAACCAAGCGCGAGGGAGGATCTTAAAGACCAAATATTCCAGACCGAAAGAGGAAAATTTAAAGCAATTTCGAGGAAAGTCAAAGAACTTAACAGAATGGGTCAGCCGGTTTTGATTGGTACGGTTTCTATCGAGAAAAATGAATTGCTATCAGGATATTTACAGCAAGAAGGAGTTGAGCACACCGTTTTGAACGCCAAAAATCACGAGAGAGAAGGCGAAATAATCGCTCAGGCGGGCAGAGTGGGATCGGTGACTATTGCCACAAATATGGCCGGCCGAGGTGTCGATATCAAATTGGGAGGCATTCCCGCTCCGGAGGGTGATTACGATAAAGTGAAGTCTCTCGGCGGATTGTTCGTTCTTGGTACCGAGCGACATGAAGCGAGGCGTATCGATAATCAGCTTCGAGGACGTTCAGGCCGTCAGGGCGATCCGGGCACTACTCAGTTTTACGTTTCTATGGAGGATTCTTTGATGAGGGTTTTTGCGTCAGATATTATCAAAAAGATGATGGGTACTTTTGGCATTCCAGAAGATGAACCAATCGAGCATGGAGTTATCGGAAAGTCGCTCGAAACCGCTCAAACAAAAATAGAGGGTTTCAATTTCGACTCGCGAAAGCATATTTTGGAATACGATGATGTTCTCAATCATCAGAGAAAGATTGTTTACGAAAGAAGGCGAAAAATTTTGCTCGGTACGGATACTGAAGTTGCCGAAAAATTGAATGAAATGCTGGAAGGTAACGATGAAGCAAAAAAGATGGTTGAAGATAAAATAAAGGCTATAGGTGAAAAAGAATTTTACAGCGTAGCAAGAAGAGTGCTACTTCAGTCTATCGATACTTTTTGGGTAGATCACCTTGAATTGATGGATTATTCAAGGTCAAGCGTAAATCTTAGAGCCTATGGTCAAAGAGATCCTCTTGTTGAGTACAAGAGAGAAGGGTTACGGTTGTTTAAAGAAATGGAGCAAGCTGTCCGTGATCAGGTGGCTTCAATTTTGCCTGGTATCGGTGTGGTTGCTTCTCAAAAAAATGATGGGATGAGGCGTCTACAGGAGGTTCACGAGCAGGCTCAATTGATTGGCGGAGGTGACCCCAGTACCGGAGTCCGCGGTAACGGACTCGGTACGGGGCAAGCGAACAAAAGTTTGTCGGGTGTTTCGAGGGTTGGCCGTAACGACCCATGCCCGTGCGGGGCGGTTAACCCAACTACGGGAAAGGCATACAAATACAAACAATGCGGTTTGATAAACGCTTCTTATCATCGCAAGGGTTAGCGTAGTCCTGCCGAAGCTTAATAGCGGAGGAGGACGGTTCCGGTAAAAAATTCAAACGTTGCGGAATGTTGGATACGGATGAACATAAAAAAGTAAGTATCCACACCCCCAACCACACCCCATGATATAATGTCAATATGAACCTCTCGGAAAACGAGATAAACAAAAGACTCATAAGGCTCAGAAA
>MHRK01000005.1 GCA_001820955.1 Candidatus Taylorbacteria bacterium RIFCSPHIGHO2_02_FULL_43_32b | reverse complement strand
ATTTCTAAACGCTCTGTCCGACACAAATCTTTGACCTTTTTCATATCACAATTCTATTACCAAGTGTCCTAACTGAGAACGGAATGGGGGCTGAGATGAAAGCATTGGCCGAGTGGATAAAGAATAGTTTTATCAATGGTGAATTGTCTGCCGAACAACTAGAGGCCATCACCGCAGAAAATAGAAGCGAATAAATTTGCTTTCAATCTATGAGGTTTTCTCACACAGCGCTGTCTGTAAAAAGTATAGAGAGGTCACAGAAATTTTATGAGTCTGTTTTTAATTTGAAATTTAAGTCTCGGGGTGAACGCAAAGAATTACGGGTCAGATTTGTGAACTTGGTGGATAATAAGGGCAGTATGTTGGAATTATTTGAACATGATGAGTCGTTGGCTTTAGAAGAAGATTTGATGGAGTTTCAAAAGGCGGGCATAAAACACATAGCTTTCGAGGTTGAGAGTATAGAGGAAGTTTTAGATAACGCAGTAAAACACGGGGCGTCTATTGAGTGGCAACCCAAGCCTGGTATAACGGTAAAACGGGTTGCCTTTTTAAGAGACCCGGATGGTATACCGATTGAACTTATTGAACCGAAAGGTTAAATTATTTCTGATGAAAAAAGGCAAGCTAATAGTTATTGAGGGGATAGACGGATCGGGCAAGGCCACACAGGTTGCGCTTCTTGTCGATCGATTGAGGAAAGAGGGGGTTAATGTGCTTGATACGGATTTCCCGAGATACGGGGAACCGTCCGCCTATTTTATTGAAAAATACTTGAGAGGCGAATTTGGTTCGGCGAGAGAAGTGGGGCCCTATGTGGCCTCTCTTTTTTACGCGCTTGATCGTTTCGATTCTTCCAAAAAGATTAAGGAAGGTTTGGAGATGGGCATAAATATTATCTGCAATCGTTATACTTCAGCCAATTTAGGACATCAGGGAGGAAAAATCAGCGACAAAAAAGAGCGTGATCGTTACATCGATTGGCTTTTGAATTTTGAATACAAAATGCTCGGCATTCCGGAGCCCGACTTGACCATTCTTCTCGACATTGATCCAAAAGTAGCGCAGGAGCTTATCAGTAAAAAAGGCTATAGAAAATACACCAAGGGGAAAAGTGATATTCACGAACAGGATCTTGGTCATTTAGAACAGGCTCGCGAAGCATACCTCTACGCGGCCAAAAAGTATGGCTGGAAAGTAATCAGCTGTATGGATGGGAAGAAAATTTTGCCGGTCGGTGAGATTGGAGAAAAAATTCTGCCTTTAGTCGGTTTGGTTGTTTAGATACCGGAAAGGTCTTCATTTTTTTTGCCGAGTGAGAACCAGTCTATATTTCTGGTTGTGTACATCATGACTGAAAGGAGAACGAAGAGGATGAGCGCGCCGAAGAGGAGGGCGTAGTCTTCGAGTTGAAGGACGAAGTAGAGATAAGAATAGAGAAGGATGAGAAGCGCGGCGACGGGCGTTGCTCGGCGCGCGCTTTTCAATACAAAGCGGCTGTAGAGCGTAACCATTCCGGCGATCATGGTTGTCGAAATGATGTAAGCTCCGCCGAAGCCGATTTGTTCGGAAAGGGCGAGTAGGAGCAGATAGAAGAGTGCGATGGCAGAGCCAATGAGGAAATATTGTATTGGGTGGATGCGGACTTGCGAAAGAATGTCGAAAAGAAAGAAAGCGGCGAAGGTAATGATAATAAAGAGAATTGCGTATTTTACGCTTCGAAATGTCATGTCGTAAGCATCGACTCCGGAAAGCAATTCAACGCCAGCCGCGGAATTTTGGATATGATATAGATTGACTTCATTATTTTGCCAGACTTGAGGATATGAACGGCCGAAGGACGAAATTTGCCATTTGGCATTAAAACCAGAATCACTAATTTCGTGAGATGAAGGCAAGAAGTTGCCGATGAATTTGGGTGATGTCCAGGGCGAAGTCATGTCTATACTGGTCTCTTTTCCAACAGGTGCGACGGAAAGACTTTTACTGCCTTTAAATTGCAACTCGAAAGAAAAGGGGATTCTCGCGATATTCCAATTCATCGGAACGGATACGTGGAGGCCGGAGGAAGTTTCTTTTTCAATTCCAGCCAGACCGGGCTCAAACGGATAAGTTTTGCTGTCCCAAACGAGGGAATATTGTTTTTCCAAACCTCGGGTGTCACTTATGGGAAGCGAAAAAACAACTGAGCCGGTTTTTATATCGCTCGCGTTAAATTCGCCAGAAGCTTTAACTTTTGTGGTGTAAACGATTGATTTAAAAATGCCTCGTTGGCGTACCTCGGGCTCTATCTGAATGTCATATTTAATACTTTCTGGAAGAACGTAAGTGTTGGTGTCGCCATCCGAAATGAATTTTAGTATTGGACCGGTGAGGACCTGCTGACTGCTCCAGAGTGAAGCGATTTCATCTTCCGCCTCTTCCGCGCGGCTTTGGCGCTCTTCGACAAGAGCCAAAACCAAGAGGCTCGCAATAAAGCAAACTATACCTATCAATACTATGGCCAAGAGCTTGGCGGAAGCAGAGTTTTTTATCATATCCATGAGTTATACATTAAACCAAGATAAATGCAAAACGTGTCCAGGCCTACTCTTTATTTTTAGCGATAAAAGTGATATTTTAATTATGCTGCAAGCGAGCCGTGTCTCTCTGGCGACGACCGGACACGGCAAAAAGTACACGTGGCATTAGCCACTTCGGGCAGTCCCGAAACCAAGAGCCGTGTGCACCCTTCGGTGCCACGGCTTAACTTTTTAAAAATGTTCGCATTTCTTTATAAACAATTTTGTGTTATTTTTATCCCGCTTTGAAAAAAGAAACTAAAAATAAAGGAGAGGAATCGGTTGTTTTGGTGGGCGGTGGCGGAGGCGTTTATCGTATCGCCAAGTTTTTGAAATACGTTAGGGGAAACATTACAACTGTCCAAACAATTTTCGATCACGGTGGGCATTCAGGAGAACTTCGGGATGAGAGAGGCGTTTTACCGCCCGGTGATATCAGGCAGGCTATTGTGGCTCTTTCTGATGAGGAAATTGAGGGGGATCTCCGCGCTCTTCTCACTCACAGGTTTTCTCCGCATAACGGGTCTTCTCTTGATGGCGCAACTGTTGGAAATATTTTGCTTACGGCTCTTACGGAGATAACCGGAAATCCAGTGTCGGCAATCAATGTTTTAAGTCGCTGGTTTCGAGTCAAAGGAAGGGTTTTACCTGTTAGTTTGGATGATTGTGAACTTTGTGCTCTGTTAAATGACGGTTCGGTTTTGGTTGGAGAAGGGAAGATAGACAAACGCTCAGAGAACGATAAACGTAAAATAAAAAAAGTTTTTTTGTCTCCTCCGGCGGAAATATATCGCGAAGTCCCCGAGGCGATTGTGGCCGCTCATAAAATAGTTTTTTGCCCGGGGGATCTCTATACCTCGCTCATACCCTGCACTTTGGTTCGGGGCTTTAAGGAGGCTTTGTCGAGAAGTAAGGCGAAACTCATCTATGTAACGAACATTATGACAAAAAAAGCGGAGACGGATGGTTTTAAGGCTTCGGATTTTGCCAAAGAACTGCTTCGCTACATCGGACAGAAGCGCTTCGACACGATTATAGTAAACACGGGAGAAGTTAGAAAAAATCTTTTGGGGGAATACGAAAAACAGAAAGCTCATCCCGTTGTTTGCGACATTTCTCGACTAAAATCTTTTGCCAAAAATATTGTTCCAGAAAATTTTGTGGATGATAAGGGTGAAGTGGTTCGTCATAATCAAAGAGTGGCGTCCATAATCGCAAGATTATAATGTTCCGTCAAAGCACTGCATAAGGCCAGATACATATTGCAGTCTTTGGTATTCCCAAAGAATTGAGACATTTCAACAGACTAGGAATGCTACGATTGCCCGCGGCTTCCTCTTTTTATGCCCTATGCGGGTTTTTTCTTTTTCTGTTAAGATACTTTTGTGGATCCCGTTAGAAACCGCGTCGCTACGGAAACACGGGAGCCATAATATTAAAGATGCTTCGTTTAAAAAAATTAATTGAACTAGGTTGCGAATCACCACTAAAGCAAAGCGTTTCCTGCCTGCCCGCCAAAGCCGGAGCAAACGCACATCAAAATGATAGAAACAATGATCCTCTTTACTAATGATAATTTGCTCACCTCTTTCGCTTTGATGCGATGGCAGGCGGGTTTCTAACGGGATGAATATCGGTGAAAAATTAAGCAAGGCTATTACTGAAGCAATTTCAGACCTCAAACTGCCGGACTCTGCGGTGTCTTTGGAGCATCCAACCGAAATATCGATGGGCGATTATTCATGCAATGTTGCTTTGGGACTTGCAAAAAAAGCCGGAATGAAGCCGAAAGAATTGGCCGAGAGGATTTCTGAAAAACTCACAGAAAAGATCGGCCAGATTCCAGAGGTTGAAAAAATTGAAGTGGCCGGACCGGGTTTTATAAATTTTTACTTGTCACTCAGTTTTCTTGGCGAAAGTATAAAGGCAATATTGGCGGACGAAAAATTTGGTGAAAACAAAATTTATGAAGGGAAAAAAGTGTTGATGGAGTACACAGACCCAAACGCTTTTAAAGTTTTTCACATAGGTCATTTGATGTCGAATTCTATCGGAGAATCGATTTCTCGAGTTCTTCAATTTTCAGGCGCGGATGTTGTGAGGATTTGTTACCCCTCGGATATCGGTCTTCATATTGCTAAGGCCGTCTGGGCTATTCGAAAGAAAATTTCGGAAATACCGAAAGACGAGGATCCAATAGACGAAAGAACGGGTTTTTTGGGTAAATGTTATGTTGAGGGTACAAATGCTTATGAAAGCGATTCAACCGCAAAAAAGGAAATCGACGAAATAAACAAATCATTGTTCGAAAAAAGTGATGATAATATTCAGGCGATATATAAAAAGGGCAGACAGTGGAGCCTCGATCATTTTGAACAAATCTACAAAAAGTTGGGGACTAAATTCGACAGATATATTTACGAAAGCGAAGTCGGGAAGAAGGGGATAGAGATTGTGAACAATTTTATTGATAAAGGAATTTTTGAAAAAAGTAACGGGGCGGTTATTTTCCCGGGAGAAAAGTACGGTCTCCACACCCGTGTTTTTATCAATTCGGCCGGCTTTCCTACTTACGAGGCGAAGGAGGTTGGGCTCAATGTGTATAAGTTTGAGCAATATAAAGGAGTTGATGAGTCGATAATTATTACGGGTAACGAGCAGAATGAATATTTTCAAGTCTTGCAGAGAGTACTCGGTTTGATTGATGAAAAAATAGGTTCACGGACGAAGCATTTTGGACACGGAATGTTGCGTTTTGCCGACGGAAAGATGTCTTCACGAACCGGAAAAGTCATAACCGGAGAGTCTCTGCTAAAGGATGTTGAAAAATTGGTTTGGGAAAAAATAGCCAATAGGGAACTAAGCAACGAGGAGAAGCAAGATATTTCGCAAAAAGTAGCGGTTGGTGCCATAAGATATTCGATATTACGTCAGGCCAAAACCGGAAACATTGTTTATGATTTCAGCAAATCCATTTCATTTGAAGGTGACTCCGGTCCCTACTTGCAGTATTCCTACGCGAGGGCCGCTTCAATTCTGAGAAAGGTCGGCGCCGTGAAATCGGATTTTGAAATAAAAAATGACAATTTTATCGCCAGGCTGTTGTATCGATTTGGGGAAGTGGTTTCGCGCGCAGTCACAGAGCATGAACCGCATCATATTGCTACCTATCTAATAAATATTGCCGGGGCATTCAATAATTTTTATGCTAACAATCCGATATTGGATAGCGGTGAGGAAGAGACTTCTCGCATTGCCTTGACCTCTGCTTTTGCCAAGGTGATGAAAAAAGGGCTCTGGCTTCTTGGAATAGAAGCCCCGGAAAAAATGTAAATCTCGTTTCCTGAAAAGAGTTTGATGCGTGCAACGACGGTTGACATTTTGCAATCGACATGCCATAGTTCTGTTCAACGTGTTCTTAAAACAGAAAGGTAATGATTGAAAATACTGATAGTTGAAGACGAAGGAATGCTCGCGGTTACGTTAAAAAGATTGCTCAGGTCTAACGACTTAACGGACGTGGAGAAAGCAGGGACGGTGGAGGAAGCAAGGCGAATTTTGACAGAAACACCTATCGATTTTGTCATGACAGATTTCAATTTACCGGATGGCAACGGCGCGCAAGTTATCCGCTTTGCCAAAGAGAGGATTTCTGACATAAAAACGCTTTGCATGAGCGGGCGAGAGGAAAATGAAAGCGCGGCGTTGGAGGCCGGCGCAAGCGCCTTTTTGGCCAAGCCATTCACATCGGACGAATTTTTCGGCGCACTGGCGCGAATCGGGGTAATTTAGAGTTTCGCTCTAAAATTTTCCGAATTATTGACCAAATGCTAGAATAACAAAGTTCTGGCATTTTTTGTTGAAAATGCGGAGAAAATTCCCTGTTCGTTTAATGCCTGCAATCGTTGTATCTAAAGTAGTCACAAAATATTTTTCATGGAAAAAAAGGAGCAAAATCAAGAAAAAAGCAAAACTGCCCTGCGCGAGGAAGAGATTCTACGGTATTGGCAGGAGAATAAGATTTTTGAAAAGACCGTAGAGAAAGGGAAGGGTTTTTTCAGTAGTTTTTTTGGCGCGAAAGACAAAGAGTATACATTTTACGATGGACCTCCTTTTGCTACTGGCACGCCCCATTATGGGCATATTTTGGCTAGCGCCATTAAAGATGTGGTGCCGAGGTATAAAACCATGAGAGGTTTTCGAGTTGAAAGGCGATGGGGTTGGGATTGCCACGGATTGCCGATAGAAAATATTGTCGAGAAAGAACTCGGCATTTCCGGCAGGAAAAATATCGAGAAATTCGGCGTGGCGAAATTCAACGAGTATGCCCGGTCAAAAGTTTTGACATATGTAAACGAGTGGAAGCGGACTGTCGACCGTATGGGGCGATGGGTTGATTTTGACGGCTCCTATAAGACCATGGACAACACTTTTATTGAGTCGGTTTGGTGGGGTGTGAAGGAACTTCATGCGAAGGGAATGGTCTATGAGGGCACTAGAGTTTTGCCGTATTGCCCAAGATGCGAGACGCCGATTGCAAACTCGGAGATTGCAATGGATGGCAGTTATAAGGACATCAGCGATATATCAGTCTATGTAAAATTTCCAATAAAAGGAGAAAAAAATAAATATCTTTTGGCTTGGACTACGACCCCTTGGACGTTGCCGGGAAATTTCGCGTTGGCCGTAAATCCCGACGCCGATTATGTGGTCGCGGAAGTTCTGGGCGCCGACGGCAAAAAAGAAAGTGTTATTTTGGCCAAAGACAGAGTGGCTTCGGCCAAGGGAGAACTGAAAGTTGTGGCTGAAATAAAGGGTAGTGAGCTTGTCGGTGTCCCATATGAGCCGGTTTTCGATTATTTTACGAAAAAAGATTTTACCAACAAGGAAAATTCTTGGAAGGTTTACGCCGGCGAATTTGTGACCATGGAAGATGGCACCGGAATTGTGCATATCGCGCCCGGTTACGGCGAAGAGGATATGGCTTTGGCCAAAAAAGAAAAAATCCCGTTTATTCATCATGTCACAACCGAGGGTAAATTTACCGCCGAGGTTAAGGATTTTGCAGGCGCGAATGTCAAGCCAAAAGACGATGAGGAAAAAGGTATAAAGCACGAGGTTGCTGATGTTGAAATAATTAAATATTTGGCGGAGAGAAGTCTTCTTTTTGGAAAAGAAAAAATCGTTCATTCCTACCCTCATTGTTATCGTTGTTCCACCCCTCTTTTTTACTACGCCATTCCGTCATGGTTTGTGAAAGTGGGGGGGGTAAAACCGAAACTTTTATCTTTAAACGAAAAAATAAATTGGATACCGTCTCACCTAAAAGAAGGCCGATTCAAAAATGGTATTGAGGGGGCGCCGGATTGGAACATTTCGCGCAATCGTTTTTGGGCTTCGCCTCTTCCCATTTGGAAGTGTCAGAAGTGTGCCAAGACAAAATTTATCGGCTCCTTGCATGAACTCGATAAACCGACAAAAAATAAATATATTTTGATTCGCCATGGTGAAGCGGAAAATAACGTTAAACGTATTACAAGCTCACTGACGACGAGCCCGCACCATTTAACGAGGAAGGGAAAAGAGGAGGTGAGGCAAGCCGCCATTCGTCTCCAAATTGAAAAAATAGATTTGATTTTCTATTCGCCTCTTATTAGAACAAAAGAAACCGCCGAAATTATCGGGAAAGCTCTCGGCATAAAAGGTGAGAATTTCATTGCTGAGGATCGTTTGAGAGAAGTCGGGCACGGCAGTTGGGAGGATAAAGCTCTTGATGAGTACAGAAAAGTTATTGGAAATGATTGGGAAACAGAGAGATTTGACGAGACCAAAGACGGAGTAGAATCTTACAACTCTGTGAGGAGAAGAGCCGGGCAATTTTTGCAATTTCTAGAGGAAAAATATTCCGGAAAAAAAATTCTTCTCGTTACTCACGACATAGTTCTTTGGCTTACGGAAGCAAACGCTAATGGTGTGGATGAGGAGGGTGCGCTTTTACTAAGGGGGAAGAAGGATGCCGCAAGAAAAAATGCGGAAATAGTGCATCTGAATTATAAGAATTTGCCAAGAAATGAGGATTTTGTGCTTGATTTGCACCGGCCGTATACAGACGTCATAAAAGTGCCGTGCGTTTGTGGCGGTGAAATGAAAAGAATTCCTGAAGTTATTGATTGCTGGTTTGAGTCGGCATCGATGCCTTTTGCCTCCGCTCATTATCCTTTTGAAAACAGAGACTGGTTCAAATCTCATTTTCCGTCTCAGTTTGTTGCTGAATATATCGCTCAAACAAGAACGTGGTTCTATTACATGCATTTTCTGGGTTCGGTTTTGTTTGGCAAGGCACCTTTTGAAAATGTGGTTACGACCGGAACGGTTCTTGCCGAAGATGGGGAGAAAATGTCCAAGTCGAAAGGAAATTTTCCCGATCCTCTCATAACTTTTGACAAGTATGGGGCAGACGCTCTGCGCTTTTACCTCCTTTCCTCTCCTCTTATGAAGTCGGAAGATTTAAGTTTTTCGGAGCGTGATTTGGACAGTGTATATAAGAAAAATGTGATGAGATTGGATAACGTTTTGTCTTTTTATCTTTTGTACAAGGATACCATCAAGCATTATCCAAAGGGAGGCGAATCACCAAAGCAACTTGATATCTGGGTTCGATCGAGGCTGGGAGAAACAGAAAAAGAAGTTTCCGCGGCTATGGAAAAGTACGAGATAGACAGAGCCCTTCGTCCCGTCGCGGATTTTGTGGAGGACTTGTCGGTTTGGTATGTAAGGCGGTCGAGAGAAAGGGTTAAGGGTGACGACGACGCTGACAAACATTACACATTGGCAACCCTTCGTTTTGTTCTTGGTAATTTGTCCAAATTGATCGCGCCTTTTATGCCGTTTTTGGCCGAAAATATTTACCAAGAGGTCAACGGCTTTGCCTTTAAAAGCCCCGGCCAAAGCGTGCATTTGGAAGAGTGGCCGAGTGAGCTGTCCGATTATATTCATGAGGATAATTTAAAAACTATGGCTGAGGTTAGAGAAATTGTTTCAAGTGCTCTCGAACTTCGCTCAACCGCTGGTATCAAGGTTAGGCAACCTCTTTCGAAATTACGGATAAAAAAACAGAAGTCGGGCATCATGAATAATGCGGAAATACTCCAACTTATTAAAGATGAAGTTAACGTAAAACACGTTATTTTTGACAGCGGTTTGGACGATGATCTCGGTTTGGATACCAATATCACTTCGGAATTGAAGGAAGAAGGACAGATTAGGGATTTGATTCGGGCTATACAGGAACTCAGAAAAAAAGCGGGGTTAACCATAAAAGATACGGCCGATTTAGCCGTTGAAACTGATGACGTTGGCAGGCATATAATCGAAAAAAATAAGGAGATGGTTTTGAAATCTACACTTCTCAAAAATATCAATTACGCGACAAACCTACCTTCCGAATCGGTGAATGTTGGCGATGGAGTCAGTTTTAAACTGGGGGTTATCAAATAAAAGGCGCTCGCCTTTGGTTTGACGAAGCACGGATATTTTTCTGCTGAAATTTTTCTATGTTTCGCACCGTCGTGCTCACAATGTTTTTGAAAACCAAAGGCTCGCTTAGACCCTTCGCTTTGATTACAAAGCTCAGTAGAAGAAAGCACGGATATTTTTCTGCTGAAAAATTCCTCGTGCTCGCGCCGGTCGCGCTCGCAAGTCTTCGTCAAACCAAAGGCTCGCTTAGATTTTCGCTTTGAGTACAAAGCTCAGTTTAAAACTAATGGCTCGTTCTAGTCTCGCGCCTGAGTACGAGGCTCGGTAGGGGGGAATTCAGGGACCTCTACTTGACGAATGCGCATTAGTCGTGTTAAAATACCTGAGATTTGAACTTCCTAAAGGCTTTTGGCCACAGCCTTCTATTCCTTCGTCTTATCCGTCCATACATTCCAATGATTCGAGTATCGGGAATTTTATGAGGAATAGAAGGCTGTGGCAAATGAATTGTCACACATCAACAAACAAGTCTGCTTTTAGTGGCGATATCGTCGCTTTAAGTGGGCAAAAAGGAAAGGTGTGTTCGTATGAGTACGAGTGCGTCTCTATCGTCGGAGTTTGGGAAAGATCACGGTCTGATCCACGAGGTTGTAGTGACAGGCAGGAAAGTTGGGGCTGGCGCGGCTTTTTGGTCTAGGTTGGCCCACAATGAGGACCTCTTTCGAAGTATCGTGAGTGCGGTGGCGGGCATGGTGGTGGCAACACGCCCATTTGATCCTGTGCGGTTCATCGGAGAGGGTTGGGGGATTATTCCAGAAGAGCGTGATTTACGCTCGGCAGAGCTTTCCGAAGTGGATTTTTTCACCGCTATTTTTGAGACTTGTCTCAAGGAGAAGGAAACGTCCATCAAGGGTGAGGAAAAACTCACTCGTCTCAAGGTGGGTAAGAGTGTTCGTTTCGGTGTCACTGTCTTCATGGGTTTGTGGTTCGACTATGAACAATGCAAAGAGGACAGCATACTTGAGCGTCTCTATAAGGAGAAGGGTATAACTTACCTCGACTTTTTTGGAGATGTTCTGCTCGGCCCGCGCGGTTTCCGTAGCGTTCTGTGCCTTTGCCGCAGCGCTGGCGGCGTGTGGGGATGGAGCTACCGGTGGCTCGACTATGACTGGAATGCCAACAACCACTCTGCGTCTCTCGCAAATGGGGACTTGGGCCTTGGTGTTAAGTCCTCTTGAACTTTGGCCTTTAGTCCTTGCCCCGATTTTTTCCGAAAGGAGGAAGTCGGGGATTTTTTATGATAATATTTTTTTGATATTAGGCGAGTATTAGCAGGGGTTTACGGATTCTTGCCGCCGAATTCAGTATCCGCACGCCAAGAGCGTTAGTGATTAGGGTTGCAAACGGAGGGTGTGCGCAGAAACTTCACCTGAAAAACTTTTTGCAAAATAGTTTTTCAGGAAACATTAAATGAAGATACTTGGTGTAAAGCGCTAAAGCATTATGATGCTAAATTCGATACGGCCCCGAGAGTAATCAAGGGGTAGTGGCGCAGGCGGCGCTTTGCGCAATTCTGCTCGACCCGAACGGTAACCGCTACCGCATTTTGCGAACCGCTACCAAAAAAAGAATGTTGGGAAATCTCTCTAGGGATCCGAAAAAAGAAAGTATCGAATCTTGTTTCGGGCTACTAATACCATCTCTAAATAACATCTGAACATTGTTTTAATATCCACTCATATCCCAACATTTTTTTCATCGCGGGAA
>MHRK01000004.1 GCA_001820955.1 Candidatus Taylorbacteria bacterium RIFCSPHIGHO2_02_FULL_43_32b | reverse complement strand
TCTTGTTATGACGTTTTATGACATGTTCGGACATTCATCTATCATACCACCCCCCCCCCGCAGCAGAGCTGCGAGGAAATCTTTTCTATTATAACTCTGTTTTAAGAGGAGCAGAATGGCAGTTGTCCACACGAAGAAAATCGAACTTCCGAAAACAAAATATAATGAATTTATGAATACTTTCCTCACAACGAAAAGCAAAATCCATATCATCCTAATTGCATGTCTTGCAATTTTTGCTTTTTTCTTATACGGCACCGTTCAAAAATATGAAATTAGTAATACCCACAGTGAAAAATATATCGAGACCGAAAAGCTTATACGAGATTTTGAAAATGAAGTCCTTGATGTTTACGAACCCGATATTATGACATCGGATATGGTTCAAATGGCCATTATCATATCGAAATACAGCACTGCTGTGAACCAGTTTGGTAATGAGCTAAACAACATTAACGGCGAAATGACCGCAAAGGAGCAAGAGATCATTGATAATCAAATACTCGGCATAAATGCCCGCATGAAAGCAATTTCGGATAGAATTACTGAAGTTATTCAGCCCGAAAAAATTGACCGTTAATTTTTGGGGCAAATTAAAACTATTCGGTAGCGATCGGAACACTGCCACACTTGTCTGAAACTCGATCGTGAACAGAAATGACGGTATCAATCGTCGGTTCTAAAGTCGCAATCTTCCTGCCGTCCTTTAACAATAGACCGACTTCCAAATTATGCTTTTGGCTTAACGAGCCAACGTCACAGTTTTCAATAAAACGAAGGGCAGTCGGCCAAGAAACAATAAGCTCACCCAACGTCGGCGCAAAATTACCATCCAGATCGCCGACAACACGAAGCAAGCGCACCAAAACGGCATCGCCAAGTTTTATGCCTTTTATAAGAACTCTTTTCTCCTTAAACACATCGACAAATGGAATATTAAGCGCAATGCATTGCTCTGATCCGCTTTCGGAACCGCAAATACTTTCGTAATCAAATTTTAATTCCTTTGAAAGTGCGGGCGCTCCAGGCTCCTCATAAATCAAATACAAAACACCATTTTTCTGACCGGAATTATTGAGAGTTGTATATCCTATCTTGGCAAAATCAACGGGCAAAATTTCAGAGGGTAGCGCCTCCTTGCCCCCATCATCAACTACGCTTACAACCCCTCCCTCCTCAATCTTTTTCTCCCGTTCCTCAAGAATAATAAAGCCTATGGTCATACCGACAACGGCCAATACAACTAACGCAATAATAAGCTTAATCGCAAGATGTGATGTTTTGCTCGTGTCCATAATATGTCTATGCCTAATATTGTATCATTTACGTAAAACGGCGCATAAAGTAACTTCTTCAGATCATATCACAGTGCCTTGTTAAATAGGCGCGGAGTTTAAACAAACAGTTATTCGCATTCACAAAAAATAAAATATCGAGACTGTTAGCTCGATATTGTTTTACTATTGGCGATGCTTAAGCGGCCTTGCGTACACGGAAAGAGTGTCAGCACCATTAATTTCAATAGCAAACTCTTGTTTATGGCACGACCACTCTATCGAATTTTGGAGCATATGAATGGCTCTTTCGTCATTTTGCAAAACCCTACGAAAAAGCAACCACTCCTCCAAGATTAATTTGTCCTTGAAATGCCGCGGCAAATCGCACAAAAAATCCGCCGAGTTTTCGGTTGCATTCATAAATTTGTTATGGAGCGATGATACTTTGAGGATTATAGCAAACGAGAAAGGCTTGCGCCACGTCATTACTCATCACTCTCATCGTCTTCTTTGAAACGTTCAGAAATTTTTCTTTTGTAATCATCCCATTTGTCATTAAGCATAAGCTTAAAATCCTCTATTTCACCACTCGCAATATGCTTCGCTGTTCTGTATTTTGACAACACTTCATCAACCACTTGTCCATAGGCATCCTTGGTCACGTCCGCCATTTCATCGAGTCTTCGGAAAATCTCAGCTTTAGCCTTTATCATCCATATTTTGGATTTTATGCTACGTCTATTTTTATAAACAACATAAGATCCTAAAAGTCCGAGAACAAACCCAGACATAACTCCTTTTAAATATTTCATTTTGTCATCATGATGAAACATAAAGATTTTTTATACTACTAATTTTTTTTATTTTTTCTAAAAATTAAACTGCCTATAACTGTCGAAGTAAAGATATTTATTATTCTTCTCAGGGACTGCGTAGTTTTTTCCATTTTTTCTCCCTCGCGTTTCAAAACCTCTGATACCGCCTTCACATTTATTGCAATTCTTATTCCAAAATACAAAAAAATCGACAGCATTATCGCTACAATAATCACGGCCACGCTTGATGCATAAAACATAAATTCTGGTATCGCCAACATATATATCGAAGAGTAACGCTTAATTCAAAGAAAACCATGAAGAAGCCCTCTTTGCGTGAGGGCTTCATAAGAAAAAAATCGTTATTTACGAGGCACAAACAGCCGTGCCAAGCGTAGTTCTTCAAAAGTATAAGACTCACCCAAAATGGATCTGGCGGGCGCCAATTTCATTTCTCCTTCCCGATCGGCCACCCTTTGTAAAATTTTTTTGATTTTGGCGAATCTTAAGGGCGTCGGCTTTAAATGATGTAAATCTTTGGCGGCATTCAGAGCTCCCTCTTTTACCAGAGTTTCGAGATGTGAAAGAACAGTCCCGATTGTTAATTTGCGTTTCATTGCCACGTCGCTTACCGATAGACCCTGCGTTATCAACTTTTTTGTTTCAACTTGGGTTGGAACTTTTTCTTTTTTTGGATTGGCATTTGGGGGCGCGATAGTAGCCAAAAAAACCTCCTGCATTTTAATTTTTTCATCTTGGTCGAGCAAAGAAATAGCTTGTGACAATTTATTACTTTCCGCTGTAAAATCTTTATCTATGACTTCGACATCCTCATGAACCATCAAGGACTTTTCGTTAAAACCATTAAGCATCAGTCCCTCCAAGGTTCGCACCCTAGAAAGCGCCACGTAACCCATTCCCTTTTCAAATGCTTTCGTCAAATCTATCTCTGCCGCGTCAAGACTCATACCCTGACTTTTGTGCACCGTAATCGCCCATGCAAGACGAAGTGGAACTTGAGATATTTCAGCCTTAACTTTATCATCCTCATCAATCGTCCAACTCGCCGGTTTTGCGGTTATCTTTTCTCCGCTTGCAATCCTGACGACCGGATCGTTGGCTTCGAAGGAAACAATGGTACCCAAAGTTCCGTTGCTATAACCCGCTTCGTAATTATTTTTAACAAACATGACTCTCGCACCCACCTTGAGATTTAGCGTCTCCGGCGCGAGACAGCTTCGCTTCAACTGTCCGACCATCCAATCCTTGCCTCTTGAAATCATTTTAAAAGAAAAAACCTTTCCCTCGATTTTTGACAGCTCTCGCTCGTTTATCGTGTCAACGTCAATATTATGGGTGTACAGTTTTGTCGGTTCCACCTTAAACTCCGGCTTTTTAAGCAGTCTTGTTCGAAGTAATTTCAACGTTTCCTCGGTAACGCAATTTTGCCTTATATCGTTTAGCACTTTGACAGCTTTTTGATCCACTTGGCGGTGTTGCTCGGTCAAATAGCAAATTTTGGGGCCAAGAGTTTGCCACACCCTGGATTCATAAACGAAACGCGCTTCGGGCTCACCCGCCCTCCTTACAGGCGGCAATTGAAAAAAATCGCCGCAAAATATTACCTGCATTCCGCCCATAGGCGAATCATTTCTTTTGACTGAACGAATAATCATATCCACAAGATCAAGCCTAAAGTGATGAAGCATGGATACTTCATCGATTATCAGAACTTTGGTCTTTTGAAATCTGTCATAGAGATACTTTCGTTCCTGTAAATCCTCAATATCCCACTCCGACAAATGATCTTTAATGCCGAGCCCCGACCAGGAATGAATAGTAATACCGCCAATATGTGTCGCCGCTATGCCGGTCGAAGCCGTTACGGCAATTGGAACGCCATGCGAGCGCAAAAAATCGATGTATCGATTAAGAAGATAAGTCTTACCGCTCCCCGCCGATCCCGTCAAAAAAACATTGTGCCCCAATTTCAATATTTGAAATGCTTCTTCCTGAGTCATTGTGTAATCTTACAATACTATTTGCGTAATATCAGCTTCTTCATAAAATCTTCATTTTTTAAAAATAAAATTTCAGAAGACAATGCGCTTTTTCCAGCGCAGGTTCATTAAACAAAAACCCCGAGAGGGGGTTTTTGTGTTTATCTATTTCTTTAAAGTTTTGAGGTCAACTGTTTTTGAAATGCATCTGACGCAAACAACCTGCAAATCTCTCGATTTGATGTACTTGCTCCCGCAGTTGGCACAGACCAAAATTTCCGACTTATTTGGCCTCTCTACCCATTTGCCATTCTGTTGAAAGGTTCTTTTGGAATATACTTTTATCGGTTTTTTTGTTTCCATGATATTAGAGAAATGTTAATGCTTTTCCTCTTTTATTGCCGCGGCCAGTTCTGCCAATGCGATGCACATAATCGTCGTAAGTCGCCGGCAAATCAAAATTAATAACGTGGCTGACATCCGGAATATCGAGACCTCGAGCGGCAACATCCGTGGCAACCAAAATTTGAATTTGATTGTCTTTAAATTTTCCAAGCGCGCGCTGTCTCTCCCTATGACTCTTGTTGCCGTGAATCGATTCGGCCCTAAAACCGTTCTCAGTCAGTGTTCTGAACAAATTTTCCACTCCATGCTTTGTGCGTCCAAAAACAAGTACTTTGTTAAACTCCTTGTTGTGCAAAAGGTCGTTCAGCGCCTGCAATTTGGCCGCACCCGTGCCGACTTTTATAACATCCTGTTCCACTCCCCTTGCCGTCTCACCGGTTGTAACCCTTATTCTGATGGGCTCACGCAAAAATTCTTTGATCAGTGTCTCTACTTGTGAAGAAATAGTGGCGGAAAAAAATAGAGTGTGTTTGTCCTTTGGCATTCCAAGAACAATAAAGCGCATATCGGCAACGAATCCCATGTCGAGCATTCTGTCCGCCTCATCCAAAACCAAAGTTCCAAATTCGCTGAGTCTTATGCACTTCCGCTCAATAAGATCCTTCAGTCTTCCCGGAGTGCCAACTATGAAACTGTTCTTATATCTTAAAGCCTTAATCTGGGGAACGATCGATGCACCCCCAACGCAACACACCGAAAAAATACCCATCCCTCTTGCAAAAACTTTTAACTCCTCATCTATCTGCAGTGCCAACTCTCTGGTTGGGACAATTATCAACACCTGTTCGTTCTTACCCTTCCTCACTTTATTTATGAGCGGAATTAAAAAGGCGGCGGTTTTTCCGGTGCCGGTATTGGCAATCCCAACAACATCATGACCGTTCAATACATGCGGAATGGTTTTGTCCTGGATTGGCGTCGGTAAAACATATCCCTTCTTTTCGATATTTTTTTTCAATTCTTCAACAATGTTAAAATCACTAAACTTGTGTTCAGGCACAAATTTGGCCACTTCCTCAGTAATTACAGCTCTGTTTATAAATTTGGACGGATCAATATATTGACCCCGCGAAGGACTTTTTCTGTTTTTAAAACCGAATCTTCCCTTTGCACGCGTAGCGCCATATGAATGCGCTCGACCCGCATTATTTCTATTGAATCTTTGATACATACTTTATATAACCCAAACATGGGACAACCATTAATGTTGTAACCAAACCCCGTGTGTTTTATATAAAGCCCGTAATTAAAGACGTTTTGAAGGAGTTACCTTTAAACGAAAAACTTTGAGATTGTTACTGTGGCATAATATATGAATCAAGTAGTTTTGTCAATACTAAACGCCCTTAGGCCACAGAACTCAACTGTCGCCTCGAATGTGGCGCCGATGCCATCAAAAAACCGCGCGCGGCGGTTTTTTGTATGGTTTCAGAATATTAGCCTTTTATGCCCGTGATTTTAACCTTAAGATGATGCTGTCTATGTCCCGCCTTTTTGTAATATCGGCTCTTTTGTTTGTAGTGTATAACGACGACTTTCTGATTGCGCCCAGCGTCCAAAATCTCACCGTCTACCGTAGCACCTGCAACCAACGGCATCCCCACTTTTGAAGTTGTTCCGTTGTCGATCAACAAAACATCATCAAAAGAAATCTTGTCTCCCTTTGCCTTTCCTTCAATTTTCTCTATGTTTAGGGTATCACCTTCTTTAACTTTGTACTGTTTGCCGCCGGTTTTAATGACAGCAAAAGATTCTGTCGCTTGCGAGTCGCCCGTTTTTTTTGTCTTTTTTTCAGCCATAAATCAATTTTATTCAAATACCCGCATTTATAAAAAATATCTACGGGACAAGTTATAGACCTGTATTTTACATATATTCTAAGGAATTGCAAGCTTTTGGATGAGACCTCCATATCGCCAAAATTTCAAATACTTGCCGTAAACACAAGTCTAACCTTCGACTAAAGAAAAACCGGCCACTTGGTCGGTCTAACGTCCTTGCTCATCATACGCCCTATTCCAGGCGTAGATGTCCAAATACGGATGACGACTCTCCCGGAGGGGATGGTTGTAAATCCGTAAAACGGCTCTGATTTGGTTCAGTGCTTCAATCGGTCCAATGCGGTCAGGAAGCGAACCAAAACGTTCCAACTCCTCTTCATATTCGTCACCATATTCACGAGCAACATACAGAAACACAGCTTCCCTAGATAGGAGCGGCTGTAACTCCATAATAACCTGCTCCATAATGCCTCGGCGAGCAGCCGCATCAGAGTCATCGCTTTCTGAAAGTTCGCGGCACCTATCGGCAAACTCCCTAGAAAACTTTCTCTCGACATTCGTGAGCCATTTTTCACGATTAACACAACCGCACATTGAGAGGTCAAGCTGACATTCTATGGGCACATTCATAAAAAACTCCTCCTGTCATGCTAACACGAGAGTTCAAAACCGCAACGGCACCGGCACTAACACAATGCTTCCGGTAATCCTATAGTGCGCTACTTGCCATCATAAGAAAAAAAGCTGAGGATGACAGCAATACGACTGAAATGATTATAAAAAATTCACTTTGCATGTTTATATATTCTATCACAATCAATTCCCTCTCCAATTAACAGCTGGGGATATCACGATTCATCCACCTCGGGCTTTTCGAGAATCAGCGGTTCATATCCCAAAGCTTCATCGGCTTTAGTGATACGCACGATGTCTTTGTCAATTTTCTTAAACTCGCGCGAAGTGTCCGTATATTGATTTACGACAGTCGCTATAGTTTTGCCGAGCTTGTCCTGTTTTTCCGCAAACTTTTTCAAATGAGTGGTAAGATCACCGACTCTTTTCACGATATCCAAGGCCTGTTCCTCTATCTGCATCGCCTTGAGGCCCTGCAAAACTGTCTGCAAATATGCCAGAAATGAGGTAGGCGATACTATTATAACCTTGTACTTCGACGCCGCTCTCTGAATCAAGCTCTCGGTCTCTTCCTTTAAAGCTCCGATTTTGTTGATCAAAAGATCATAATATATCGCCTCATGGGGAATAAACATAAAGGCAAAATCCATCGTTCCTTTGGACGGTTGGATGTATTTTGAAGTCTCAACAATGCGATTTTTTAAATCATTAACGAAAAGCTTTTCCAATTTTTCTCTTTCTACCGCGTCTTTTTGCTCAGAAAGCTTATTATAATTCTCCAAAGAAAATTTCGAATCTATCGGAATAATTTTTTCTTTAACGAAAACTACACAGTCGGGAATAAGCTCCTGGCCGTTTTCGTCGACACCCAATTTGTATTGCATCTCAAAACTGCCCGGCGGCAAAACATTTTTTAGAAGAGTCTCCAGATAATATTCCCCCAGAATTCCGCGCTGTTTGGGATTTTTAAGAATATCCTGCAAATTTTGAAGCTGGTCGGCAAAGTTGACCATCTGCTTCCCGGTCTCCTCTACCCTAGTCACTTTCTCGGTCATATTGGTCACCTCGCGCAAAAACTTATCTATGAGCTTTTGCGACTCACCGAATTGATTGCGTACGGAATCATTCATCGAACGAGTCGTTTCCCCCATCTTCTCGTCAACCGTTCTTGAAAGCTCGTTGACCTGTTGTAAAATCAGTTTGAAGCCGACATCATTGTCCTCATTTTGCCTTCCATTGCCACTTTGTTTCCAAAGCAAAAAGCCATTTACTCCAAGAAAAATCACGACGAGACCAAGCAGAATTAAGTAAATTGCATCCATGGACCACATTATATCAACATATGATAAAATGTGTGAATAATACTTATTTCTTAACTAACATGTCTTTACATCAACAAATTTTGAATGACGCCAAGGAGGCCATGCTAAAAAGGGACGAAATCAAATCGCTTGTTTTAAAAGGCGTGAAAGCCACATTTATGAACGAGCTTATAGGAAAAAATGACGCCAAAAAAACCGAGCTTACAGATGAAGAAGCTCTGACAATTATTCGGCGCCTGGTTAAGCAACGAAAAGACTCGATTGAGCAATTTACAAAGGGTAATAGAAAAGATTTAGCGGACGAAGAGGCAAAGGAACTTACTATACTCGAAACTTATTTGCCGAAAATGATGAGCGAAAGCGAAATCATAAAACTGGCTAAAGCCAAAAAAACAGAGCTTGGCATAAGCGACAAAGCGAAGGCCGGAATCCTCATGTCATCACTCATGAAAGACCTAAAAGGCAAAGCTGACGGAACTTTGGTCAAAAAGGTCGTGGATAATCTATTAAGCTAAGCATAAATATGAAAGCTAGCGAATGGTTTAAAAAAGCACACGAGGCGGTTGATAATCCGGACGTGGGCAAAGAGGCAGAGCTTCTGGAAATTGCTCTTTCGTTGAACTCAAAAATTGAGGACGAGTCTCACGTCGCCGGCCAGCAGGCAAAATCTCAGTTAGAGAACGGTAAATTTGGCAACTCGCGTAAAGATTGGACTGTCTTGCAAGAGGAAAAGGAAGAAAAAGACATAGAGAGGAGAGAGCTTCTGAGAGACCACTAACGGGTTTGGAGTGCAAACATTTGCGCATTGACGCAAAGTTTATTCGTGTTATTATCTCGAAAGTACTCTGATTACAAATGAATACTCTAATAGCCTCCATTGCCGAAGCCAACAGATTGATTGCAAAAGGCTGGCGAAGGCCTGCCGCGATTGCAAAAACATCAGTGGCCAATGTCGCCAACTGGTACCCAGTCGAGGATAGTGTGACTTTAGGCGCCCTGGTTGTCGCCTACGTGCGGACAGCGTTCAACTCTTCGTCCACTAAGTGACGCAGTCTGCATTTTAACCAACTCAAGAGGGTTGGTTTTTTTATAAAAAAAACGGTAGAACTAACTACCGCTCCACATAAAGGCTCTTCGCGCCAACTCCGTACAGTTTGGTATACAAAGCTTCTCTTTGATATGAGCCTTGTGCGACTCCACCGTCTTAACGTTAAGACCAAGATCTTCCGCAATTTGTCGCGTACGAATGCCCCGCCCGATGAGGGTAAAAATCTGAAGCTCCCTATCAGACAACGCGTCCAGAGGCTCTGTGCTTGGAAAGTGTCCGGGCTTTGCCAAAACAGTGAGACGAACCACCTTTTTCCCCAAAGCCTCACTAAATGAAAGCCCCGTTAGAATCACTTCTTCGATTGCGACAGTGATTTTAGTCACGCTCGCATTTTTTTCAAGAAAACCATTTACTCCGGCAGAAAGACATCGAAGACCATACAGCTCCTCATTGAACGCAAAAACTAATATTTTGAGTTCTGGGTATGAAAAACGAAGACTCTTCAAAAGATCGAGACCGCTAGGCAGGAGAGGGTCCAAAATGAGAAGCTCGGGCGCCGATTGCTTAACGACGTCCAAACAATCTAAAACAGAATTACCGCTTTTAACGAGCTCCAGCCCCATTCGCTCGACAACTAGCCTCAATGTTTCGACGACGACAGGAATGTCAATCAAACAGACCCTGGTTTCGGGTAACTTGTTTGTTTTCATAAATAGCAAAGTTCAGACTGATTCCATAGTATGAACTATTAAAACTTTGTCAATTATCGCAGAAATTTTGTTATTCATCAGTTTTTATGCTATAAAATATGCGCCAGTAATGAATATTTAATATTCAACATGGCCCTATCGTCTCCGCCAGAGGCGGACAGGTAGGCTGGTCTAGGACAGCGGCTTTTTCCGCCCGAGGCGGACCCTCCTCCGGAGGGCAAGTATAATATGTGTTACTTGTATATTCTTAAAAGCATAACGTTTTCGAGACACTATATCGGCATATCTGCAGACACTGAAGTAAGACTTGCCAAACATAACCGAGGTGATGTACGCTCGACAAAGGCATATAGGCCCTGGGAAATTGCTTACATTGAAGAGTATAATGATAAAACTGATGCAAGGCGAAGAGAATTATTTTTAAAGAAAAACGCAAAAGCAAGACATGATTTGTTCGAAAGTATAGAAAAAATGGCCCTATCGTCTAGGCTGGTCTAGGACAGCGGCTTTTCAAGCCGTTAACTCGGGTTCGAATCCCGATAGGGCTACAATTATAAAAATGAGTCCGGCTGGTTTGGCCGGCCATTTTTATTTGTAGCCCTAAGCAAGCCAACTGCTTGGCTTGCGTTCGAAATTCGAAGGGCGGAGTCATGTTTCTTTAGCAGAAGAAACAGACGAGCCCGTGCCCGACTTATTTTGATTTATCAAAATAGAAGTGCCCTTGTGGTGCAGACTTTGCCGAGCGACGGCAAGGCAAAAGTCGAGGGAGAAACTCCCGATAGGGCTACCAGATTTTATTCAGAATATCAATGGCTACCGCTCGTCATCTAAGCAAAAAAGTTACCCGCAGCCTTGTCGGTTGCGGGTTGATGTTTGTGCTATCTGGTGGCCCCATAGTCGGGGTCGAAAGCCACGTCGGGAGTAAACTCCTCTGTCGGCTTCCAGGCGTTCGGATAGTGGTTCTCGATTACCGCCCTGGTTTCCCAGTCGCAACGGATCAAGAACCTGCGTATCAGGACGCGCCACCCCTTACCAATTTTTTCCATGGTGGGATCCTTCGTTTGATGGTTTACGGATGAGTACGGGCAGACTACTCCCAAGGAACAAGTCCGAGAACCTGCTGGTGCTCGTCAGTAACGGGCGTCGCCGTCTGGTAGAGCACACCGATTCCTAACGGAGCGAGTCCCGACCTGAGAACTTGATAGGAACTGCGCAGAAGCTCCGCGACAGCCCTAAAGTCCTCGCGCCTGATTCCGCGAAGCGGCAGCAGATAGATGCAGGGATTGATCATAACTTACCAGTTTTTGAAATTTGCAACGTAGAGCTTGCGGGGCAATTCGTTGTCGCGTCCAGGGTGACGGCAAGAGCTTAGAAGCTCAAGCATCCTTTCGCTCTTACAGACTTGGGCGATAGCAGTCATTGAATCAATCATCTCAACGCTATCCTCAGCGCGGCAACTATGAGAATTAACTCCGCAAGCCGCTCCAGCCCGAAGCTGATACTGAATGGACAGAAAGTATTCGTCCGCCTGCTCACCATCGATTATATTTTTGGAAACAAGCAGGAACAGAGACGCGATAGCTTTACGCAAGACGAACTGGTAAAGCGAGGTGATGGTCTTCGTTTGAGGAGCGGCAGTGTAAATCTGCCAAACGTTCTCAAGGATTGCCTTGAACTCGCTGTATGTCCACGCTGCGCTTGAATCGAGCAGACGCTTGCCTTCCGTTGCCAGCCAGGTCATCCTGCCGCACAAGTAAATAAAGTGGGCAAAGATAACTGGAAGAGTGCACCCTACTGACCAATGGTTGATGTCGACGTGGTCAAAGTCAGGGATTTCAACTACGTTTTCTTTATTGTTGTTCACGAACTGTCCTTTCTCAAGGGGGTGTCAGTTGGCGTAATTGCTTTCTGAGGTGCCCTTGCCTAGGCGATACTATACACCACGACATAGCTGTTTGTCAAGCACTAAAAAAGCGCCCGACTAAGCCGTATTTATATTACGGGGAATACATCCCGACAATTCCCAGATACTTTCGGCTATCAGTCCTCCAGTTCGGAAAGCCAAACTTTCGATGTAAGTATCCACACCCCCAACCACACCCCATGATATAATGTCAATATGAACCTCTCGGAAAACGAGATAAACAAAAGACTCATAAGGCTCAGAAA
>MHRK01000003.1 GCA_001820955.1 Candidatus Taylorbacteria bacterium RIFCSPHIGHO2_02_FULL_43_32b | reverse complement strand
ACTATAGTATGTAGAACCAAAGTTAGCAAGTGCGTATACTACAGTTATCAATATGAAACGAGAAGTTTTAATCAAATTTGGTCAAAAAGTCCGCGAGGAGCGCGCAAGGCTAGGTTTATCACAGGAAGAACTAGCCGGTCGAGCAGGCGTTCACCGGACTTATATCGGCATGATTGAGCGAGCCGAAAAAAATATTACTCTCGAAAATATCGAGAAGATCGCGAAAGCTCTCAAGATCAGCATCGCGGACTTTTTCCATTCATAAAATTATGAATTCTCCATACGCAGGTAAAAATCCAGAAGAGTGGTTGGTAGTAACAAAGGCGCTTATCAAAAAGCACCCACTTTCACCTCAAGAAATAAAAGAAGTGGTGCTTCAATCTTGGGACGATATTTTTCAATCAAAGATCGGTAAACGAGGATACAAAATTGGGCAAGATATTTATCCTAAACCACAGATTTTAGGATTTTTCCTGCACGAACTCATCCCACTAGAATTTGAGAAAAGGTATCCCAAAAAGTGGCGCAGAGAAATTTCCGCTAAAGATAAAGACCTTATTTACATAACAGATGATAACTTTTCCATTGAGATAAAAACTTCATCAAATCCGCAAAGTATTTTCGGGAATAGAAGCTATGCCCAAGAATCACTGAACGGAAAGAAAGGTAAGGCGGGTTATTATCTAGCTATCAATTTTGAAAAATGTACCGATACATGCCCGACACCTAAAATACTCAAAATTAGATTTGGTTGGTTAGATCATTCAGATTGGCTTGGTCAGGCTTCCGCAACTGGTCAGCAGTCACGCCTTAGCAGAAACGTTGAGAATTTCAAACTAATTGAGTTGTAGTAGCAAATTCAAAAAGAGACACAGGTTGTGGTGAATTCTTGTATTGTTTGATCCTTTCCACTGCTAAATCACAATACTTTTCGTTTATCTCAAAACCTATAAATTTACGCTTGTTTGAGAGGGCAACAATTGCGCTCGTACCAGAGCCGAGGAAGGGATCTAATACTACTTCGTCTGTGTTACTGGAAGCTTTTACTATTCGATCAATGAGCGCAATAGGAAATTGTGCTGGATGTGGCATTCTTTCTTTCGAACTGCGATTTGCACCAGAAGTTACTTTTGGGATTTGCCAAACATCAGTTGGATTTTTACCCAAGGGATTACATTTGAGCTTTCCGTTCTTCTTTTGATTAGGGTACTTTACATTTTTATCACGAATATCATCGAGATTGAAAACATAATTTTCTTGATCTTTTACATACCAAAGAAGTTTCTCGTTGCGAGGAGAGAAAAATTTTCTACCCGCTACTCCTGCTCCATAATTCCAAATAACTTCCTGAATAAAGTAGAATGGCGTTTTATCCCAAAGCAAATATGGTATTGGAACAGCTTTTCCTTTTTCGGGAATTTCTAAATAACCAATATTTAACCAAAAAGCACCTTGATTTTTAGTTACCCGATGAATTTCTGAAATCCAATCTTTACACCAATCTAAATAATTTTCAAGGGGCATTGGTTCCTCGTATTCCTTGCCGATGTTGTATGGAGGACTGGTGACTGTTAGATCAACGAGAGATGAATCAACTTTTTTCATCAATTCTAAACAATCGCCAGCATAAAGCAGACAGTCGTCTGTTTCAAAATAAGGTTTACCAAGAGAGTTTTTTATCAGTTGCAAATTCATAATTACTTGATAACTATAGTATACATGAGGTAATATACCAGTGCAATAGGTACACTGGCCTAGTGTACAGTTGACAGTTGAAATCAAGTGTCAAAGAACGAAACCTTGACTCTGATGTTATTGTAGCGCATAATTCATAAAAAGTCAAGTCCTGTTGAACAACTGTTGACAGTAACCTGACAACAGTATATACTTCAATTATGGCAATAAATACAACATTAAAAGAGCTAGGTTTGAATGATAAGGAAATTGAGGTTTATTTAACATTATTAAAAAATGGGAAAGCTACTCCGTCGACGCTTTCAAAGTTGACTAAAATAAACAGGGCAACTGTTTACAATATCGCGAAAAATCTCCAATCAAAAGGTATCATTGCGGAGGATCTTAGTGGTAAAACACTCTATTTCACTCCACTTCCACTCTCTAATCTCGAACAGATTATTAGCCGACCGATACGTGAACTTCAAGAAAAAGAAAGCATAGTTAAAAAGGCAATTGATGAACTGAGCTTAATTACTGCAAATAAAGAGTACCCTGTTCCTAAAATTCGATTCGTCGAAGAAAATAATTTGGAAGATTTTCTTTATGAAAATATTGAAAAGTGGCAACAAAGTGTTCTAGTGTCTGACAAGGTTTGGTGGGGTACTCAAGATTACACATTCCTAGAACATTACGGAAAATTTGTAGATTGGTATTGGAAACAACCATTTGCAAAAGATGCAAAGATGTATCAAGTAAGCAATGAATCACAAGTAGAAAAGGAAATGCATAAAAAACATTTGCAACCGGAGCGCGATATTCGTATTTCGCAAGATATGAATTTTACGTCTTCAGTATGGGTAGGGGGAGATTATTTAATTATGATTGTTACAAAACAGCATCCATTCTATCTTTTGGAAATTCATGACGCAACGCTTGCCCACAATATGAGAGAAGTATTTAAGAAAATGTGGAACGAAGCTCTTAAATAAAATATAATGTTTTGATCTAGTTGGGTTACCACGACCAGTCATCGGAGGCACAGAGTTTCAAGTTGCCACAGAACGCCGAGAGGAAGCGCCTCGGTCGCCGTGAGGACGGAGAAATGAACAACTCCAAAGAACCACAAATGATATAATACAAATGTTCATTTCGTAGTCTGAAGAGGCGAAGCAAAACCAAAAATTTCCTTTCCATTTTTTGTCGGCTCCCCCCACACCCCCGCCGAGGAAAAGAAGAAAGGTAAGGAAAATTTTTGGTTTTTGCTCCCGCGACCGAAGGGAGCGGACGAGGCGCGCATCAGTAGCTTTCGTCAGGGTTCAGCTCGAAGTGCTGTCGAACTTTGTTTAATACACACCGCAAATTGATCTGTACCCCATAAAGTGTCCACTTTATGTGGTGTAGATTATTTGTGCGCGGTATAGGGTTCGAACCTATGACCTTCTCGACGTCAACGAGACGCTCTACCAACTGAGCTAACCGCGCTATTTGACTTGGACGCATTCTAGCAAAATTGGCGTTATTTGCAAAAAGTTTTAGTTTGTAGATAAGAACCTAACAACTAATGTTTTTCAAAAATTCAGGATTGATTCATGAAGTTTTCTTAATGTAATAACAAGAGTTATAGACTACAGTGCTGTCTTTTCGCGTAGTCCAGCATTTTTTTGTTTTTAATCAATGAAAAAAATTATAAAAGATCAAGTAACCGGTTTCGTTGAGTTTATTCGCGCTAGGGGCGTTGTGGGCTTTACGGTCGGTTTTGTAATCGGAGGCGCAGTTTCAACCACGGTTAAAGCGCTTGTCGATGACATTATTAATCCGCTTATCGGCCTTTTACTCAGTCCTGCAGAAACCTTAACCGGGCTTGTTCTAGTGATCGGAAGCTCTACGCTTAAAGTCGGAAATTTCCTGAATAATGTTATCAACCTTGTTGTTATTATGGCGGTTGTTTACTTTGCTCTAAAACTTTTTAGATTGGATAGATTGGACAAACAAAAACCTTGACGGAGGCAAGAGCCTTTAATATGCTGACTTTGAAATGTTCATTTTATGAAACTAAAAGTTGCTTTGTTTGACCTTGACGGTACTTTGGCCGATTCAATTCCCTTGCATTTCGAAGCCGTGAGGGCAGTGTTTAGCGCGCAAGGTTTGCCGGCTCCCGATCCAATTGATTTTTGGCGAACCCTAAAGCCCCCCTTTGAGGAGTGCTACAGCGCTTTTGGTTCGACTCTTTCACCCGATGAAATTTGGAAAATCTACAATTCGAATATCGTCAGGACGAGAGTGAAGTTGTTTAGCGACGCTCTGCCTGTGGTTCAGATTTTATCGAAACTTATGGCAGTTTACGTTGTAAGCGCGGGGCCGGTCGAGGACGTAAGATACGTTTGTGAGAATACTGGTCTCGCGAAGCATGTCGCCGGAGTGGAGGGAGGGCATGAATTTAAGTTTAATGGCGTTCAAAAAATATTGGATGATCTTTCTATCCCGCCGCATTTAGCGATGTATGTTAGTGATTTTGCTCCGGAAGTTCGAGAACTAAAAGCTTCATATGAATCCCGCCTCCCCATATTTGGAGTGACGACCGGTATTTCAAGGGAAGAAGACCTTCTTTCTTCCGGTGCGGAAAAATGCTTCGGCAGTTTGGGGGAACTTTGCCGGTTTGTGCTTAGTTAAACTGATCGCTTGGTCAGTTTTTTTCTAACCGTTTACGTGGAGCCACAGATAAATATCTTCCAGAGCTTTGACTGCATCTCCCATAGCAATATTGTTTTGATGGTAGAGGCCGTTGGTGCAGTCTCCGGCCGCCCAAATACCCGACTGCGAAGTTTTCTGGTTTATGGAGTCGGTCACAATTTGGCCAAACTCGTTTATTTCAACAATTCCTTTGGCGAAATCAGTGGTCGGTATTGCTCCTATTTCTACAAAAATTCCTTGAACAGACAGGGTAGTTTGATGCCCGGTTTTCACATCTTTGTATACGAGGCCATTCAAAAATTTGTCTCCAGTCACTTCTACTATTTCAGCATTAGTTATTATTTTTGCTTTCTCATTGGCGTATATAGCATCGACTGTAATTTTATCCGCTCTGAATGCTGTTCCTCGGTGAAGCAGGGTGACTGATTTGCAATAGGCAAGGAGTTGGGCAACTGTTTCAAACGCGGCATTGCCGCCTCCTATAACCGCTACGTCCATATCTCGAAATAATGGCCCATCGCAGGAAGCACAGTAAGTCAGGCCTTTGTTTTCAAATTTGTCCGCTCCTGTCGCGGGAAGTTTGCGACGTCGGCTTCCTGTCGCTATCAGAATAGTCTTTGCTTCATAAGCACTTTTTTCAGTTGCTATGATAAATGTTTTATCCTGCCTTTCGATTTTGAGGACAAGCTCGTTTTCTTTTATAGTCAAAACGTCTGCCGCGTATGTCAGCAAATGTTTTTTTAGGGCCTTTCCAAGTTCCGTGCCCTGAATGGAAGGTATACCTATCCAGTTTTGAATGTTTTCAGATACGACACTTTGACCGCCAATTTCTTTGGCGATTACTATCGTTTTGAGGCGTTTGCGCGCCGCGTAAACGCCGGCGGCTACTCCGGCAGGTCCTCCTCCTAAAATTGCTAAGTCATAAATCATGCGTAAAGAATAACGAATTAAGAATTAAGAATCAAATTGGGGCGAAAAGTGTATAATGTTACAAGAGTCAAGTAATTGTCATGTACAGAGAAAGGAAAATATGATCCCAACTGGTCAGTCATGTTTCGTCGCGACAGCATGCTATGGAGAACAGTGTGCCGAAGAAGTTGTGGTTCTTCGAGGGTGGCGAGATCGCGTGCTTGTCAAAACTTTTGCCGGCAGATGCGCGGTGAGATTGTACTATCATGTTGTCGGCCCGCCTTGTGCGGCAATACTCCGCATTTTCCCTGCGTTGAAACCTCATGCAAGGATAATCTTGGACAGAATTGTAAAAAAGGTGAAGGCATACGACCGAGCAAAATAGCTCGGTTTTTTCATTTTTTGACCGAAATTTCTTTAGAAAGATACGCTCGTCTTCAGAAAGTTAAATCGTTGGTAGACATGGCTGATCTGGAGAGTTTGTGAATGTTGTATGAAGAAATTTGCTATAGGAGTTCAGCTTGTTAGAATGGGGCACACATGAAAAAAAAGTTAATTTATATTTGCATCGCTATTGCTTTAATTATCGGTGCTTATGGCACATTTCCCTTTAAAACAGGTTACGGAAGCTTCATACGGCTGGAGATACAAAAACAAGATGAGCCAAGCGATTACGAGACGCTTCAAGCGGAATCCGTGGAGAAAAAAACAGATATTGTAGCGGAACCAGTAGTCGAACAAACTGAAAAATTGAGTTATTCCGGCGTGTCAATTGCTTATGCCGATGCAGTCGAGCCACCACCTAGACCGGTTAAATTGTATATTCCTTCAATATCACTCGTTTCTCCCATTCAGGCGGTTGGCTTAAACACGAAAGGTGAGATGGACGTGCCAAGTGGTGATACCAACAATGTCGGATGGTATGAGTACGGCACGTCTCCAGGTGAAGTTGGCAGTGCCGTTTTGGACGCTCATGTGTTTGCCGCATTCAAAAATCTGTATCTTGTAAAAGTGGGAGACGACATTACTATGCAAACTGACGATGGAGTTCTACGTTTTGTGG
The DNA here is from genome assembly GCA_001820955.1 of Candidatus Taylorbacteria bacterium RIFCSPHIGHO2_02_FULL_43_32b. GTDB lineage: Bacteria > Patescibacteriota > Minisyncoccia > Phycocordibacterales > 2-02-FULL-43-11 > 2-02-FULL-43-11. Next base: position 8,811 of record MHRK01000003.1, on the reverse strand, counting down.
TTGAGGAAGTATCTATTTACGATTTGCCTGATGTTCCGAGAGAAAAATTATTCAATCGATCCGACAAGCCGCGTCTTAATCTTATTACCTGCGCTGGTACGCTTACAGCCGACGGCTCCACGTACGATCAAAGGCTTATTGTCTATGCCAAATTGGCGGATTAGACACGGCCGACCTGGATCTCATTTTGGCACTTGATGGCGGACGGGTTCTGATGCTAAGGATGAGTATAAAAAAACGTGTCGCTTTAGAGAAGATTTACCAAAAAAGTCCCGAGCCGTACGGCTCGGGACTTTTCCTATTTTTTCGTGGGTCTCTGTCTAATGCCGGAATTTCAACTATTTTTTGTTTCTTCGGAGAAAAGCCGGTACTGCGCTCCAATCATCGTCCTCATCCGGAGAGGCGGGCTTAGGCGAGGCTTTGGGAGTCTCAGGTACAGTGGGTTGTGTCTGTTGTGTTTGAAGCGGTTGAGAAGAGGGTGATTTGACGGTTTTGTTTGAGTCGGCCATTCCAATCGGAAACAAAGTTTTTTTGTTTCCTGTCTCCGGAAAACCTGACGCGATGACGGTGATTCGAATTTCATTTTTCTTGAGTTTGTCGTCTTTGATTGTTCCGAAAATGACTTTGGCTTCCGGATCGATTGATTCGGTAATGACTTTGGCCGCGTCCTGAATTTCGAACAATGTAAGATCGTCACCTCCCGCGATAGAGAAGAGCATACCTTTTGCTCCCGAAACCGAAACGTCGAGAAGGGGAGAGTTGATCGCCATTTTAGCAGCCTCTTCCGCGCGCTTTTCTCCGCTTGCGAATCCGACTCCCATCAAGGCCGGTCCGGCATTTTCCAAAATAGCCCGAACGTCGGCAAAGTCGATGTTGGCGATTTCTCCCGGAGTGGTTATCAAATCTGAAATTCCTTCAACCGCTTGCTTCAAAACTTCGTCACACATGGAGAAGGCTTCTTTTGCCGTAGTTTCTTTGGAAACCGCAGAAAGCAATCGATCGTTTGGAATAACGATAAGGGCGTCGACGCTTTCTTTCATTTCACTGATGCCGTGCTCGGCGATGCGCATTCTTTGGGCACCTTCAAAAAAGAAAGGTTTCGTGACTACGCCGACTGTAAGAGCTCCCATTTCTTTGGCAATTTTGGCGACAATCGGTCCGGCACCGGTACACGTTCCTCCTCCCATACCTCCCGCGATGAAAACCATGTCGGAACCCTTGATTGCTTCCTGGAGTTCTTCCTTTGTTTCTTCAGCCGCCCTTCGGCCAAGCTCGGGATTCATCCCCGCGCCGAGGCCTCTTGTGACATTTTTCCCGATATGAATTTTCTTTTTAGCCAAAGTGTTGTGAAGATCTTGAGCATCGGTGTTAACCCCAACAAATTCAACACCCTTTACCTTGGCGTTTACCATATGATTTAGTGCATGCTTTCCTGAGCCTCCGACGCCGAAGACTTTTATTCTCGCAAATGATTCAACTTCTGGTGTTATTTGGGGCATATTCTTAAGCATGTAGCGTGTAGCGTAAAGCGTTTAGTAAAGACGCTAAATCGATACCGCGTAGTTACCTGGTAATTTCTATGGCTTGACGCAATCATAAGAGAAGAATGGGAAAAAAGGAAGAGTTGACCGGGTAGTAGAATCTTGTCTTAATGTTTTGAACCAAAAGTTGTTTTTGAGTGAATTACGCGGTTTTTTCAGCTTAAACGATTGTTGTAAAAACTTTTTAAGGGAAGAGAAACAGTATTTCACTACTACTGGGTTGACAATTGAAAAATTAAGGTTAGGGTTTGGCAGAGATAAAGCAACGAAAGGCTTGAGAATGATTACAATTAACGCGTTTCTTTATGTTGTCGGGGCTAGTTACCGAAAAAAGATTCTTCTTGTCGCTGTGCCCCCACCGCAGTCGATTGTTCAAATTAAACTCTGTAACATTTATCGCAGATTTCGTGTTTCCGGATTGGCGGACTGCTTTGACGGCAAAAAATTTGTCAATATCTCAGTGGAGCTTCAAGAACTCTGTCTTTTTGACAAAAAACTCAAGGCCGCCTTAGATACCGATTCTACTTGGCACAAAATATAACAGCGACCAGTCGCTGTTTTTTTCTTCCCATTTTTCCATGAGTTTCGTACTCGAAACGAATGATGGAAGCGAGCCTCTGGTTTGGAAAAGACTTGCGAGCCTGACCGAGGCGAGCACGAGGAAAATTTTATCCAAAATTTATCCGTGCTTTTTCAAACCAGAGACGAGCGTTTTTTACGGTAAGAACTGTTTTAACCAATTTACAAAACCTTTGCCAATTCCGGTAAGCGGATTAACGCCGTTTTCGTCACCGTTATTTGTAAGTCCGATAAGGCACAAGCCGTAGGCGACAGACCAGGAAGCGTCTTTGATTTGGCCTTTTGCGCCTTCGCCAAAACTTATTGTACCTATCCGTGATGGTAATTTTAAAGAGTTTTTTGCCAAATTTTCTATCATTTCAATGCTGGAACCTCCTCCTGTGATTATGATCCCCGCGGGAAGAAGATTATTCTTTCCGATTTTTTTGAGGTGGGCCTCGATTAATTCGAATATGTCGGACAACCGCGCGGAAATTATTTCATCAAGCTTTTTACGCGGATAGGACACCCCCACAATACTGCCTTTTTTGACTTCTTCAGCTTCCTCAAGCGGAATGCGAAGGCCAAGAGCGATGTCGTTTGTTATGTCGTTGCCGCCTAAAGGAAAAATTTCAAGAGAGATAGGTTTATTGTCTTCGTAAACAATTATCGAAACGGTTTCTGAGCCGATATTGCACAAAACACAGCCGGCTATCTTTTGAGCTTTTGAAAGAGTTACGACGCTTGCGGCCATCGGTGAAGCGATTATTTCTTCAACTCCAATGTCAGCTTCAGCCGCGGCTTCGATAATATCGCCGTAATGATGATTTAGACACGTAACAAAAAAAGTTTTGCTTTCGAGGCGCATGCCTTTCATTCCTACCGGATTGCCGAAAACTTGTTTGCCGTCAATGCGAAAATTTATCGGGACAGTATGAATGATGCGTCTGTTTGCAATTTGCGCTTGGGGTATTTCGGACTGGCTGGCGTCTATTGATTTTTGAAGATCCAAATCGGTAATTTCATAATCGGCTCTCGATATGACGGCCATTCCCGAAGACGTAACGCCCGACAAGCCGATTCCCCCTACTGAAAAAATAGCGCGTTTGACCTCAATACCGGACATTTTTTCGGCCTGCGCAACGGCTTGGCTGATGCTTTTCGAAACTTCGCTTTGGCTCACGATATAGCCGTGCCGGAGGCCTTTGGATTCCGCGTACCCAACGCCAATTACTCGGGGAACAAGTCGTTCGTTATTGCGATCAGCCTCAGCAATGACCACCTTTGTTTGGTATGTTCCAATATCTATTCCGACAGCGATTGATCGTGACACGATAATTAATGCAAAATTAAAAAATCAAAATGAAAAATGACGGCTCAAAATCAAAAAAATATGTCATCCGCTTTTTGCGGATACGACAATTTTACATTTTGATTTTTGCATTTTTAATTCTTTTGGCTAAAAACCAAAAAAGGTGAGCGTCAGACGTTAAATATTTTACGATATTTACGCTCAATGTACTCCATTCTACTACCATGTGTCATGCCTTTCAAATGGCATAGGCCGTGGATAAATAAAAATTGCAAAAAATTTGGCAATTTTCTGCCGAATTTTCTGGATTCAATTTGCGAGCGATATGGATTTATGAAAATTTCTCCCTCATTTTCGGAAAGTGGAAAAGAGAGTATGTCCGTAGGTCTGTTTTTGCCACGGTAAGTTCGGTTCAATGCTCTTGAACGTTTTTCTCCGATAAAAACCAAGCTTAGTTTGTATTTTGTGCCGACAACTTCATCTTTTATGTCACCAAAAACGCACCCCTCAATTGGCGGGATGCGCTTTATAGTTTTTGATATTGTGAAATTGTTGTCTTCGAGTCTCTTCATACCATTTCCGTAAATGGTGTTTGGGTTTGGTCAAAAACCAACCTTAAAAACGAGGAGTAATTTTGCCTAGTTTGATCAGTTTCTCAACTCTCTTGCGCTTCTCGAGCATGCCCAAAGTTTTAACCTTTCTTTTGTATTTTGATTCAGCTCGATCTTTATAGCGTCCGCCTTTGACCTTGTTGATTATTCCCGCACCTTGAACGCGACGCGAAAATCGCCTGATTAAACTGGCGTTGGTTTCGCTTCCTGTTTTTTCTACTTCAACATTGATTGACATAGGGAAATACTGTAACAGATCAAGCTGATTTGTGCAACACGTTTGTTATTTGATCAATTTTGCGAGATATTTGGCAAGAAGGGGGAGAGGTACCGTTTCCTGCGAACGAGTGTTCATGCTTCGGACGATCACGGAATTTTCAACAGCTTCTTTTTGCCCCATGATAATGGTAAAAGGTATCTTAAGATTTTCCGCAATTTGAAGCTGGGATGAAAGTTTGTCTTTAGAAAGCGACTGATAAGTCGGTATTTTGGCGCTGCGGAGAATTTCCACAACTTCGAGACTTTTCAGCTTTGCCTCAAAACCAATTTGCACAAAACACACCAGGGGTTTTTCCATTTTTCTCGAACACGGAACTTTTTTACCCATGTCTTTTATTTCAATTCTGGCGCTGATTGCGGGAAGTTCCTTTTTGAAACCAATTTTTCTCGAAAGTATGTTGTATCTGACTCCGGTTGCCAGCGCCGTGTTTTCATCACATTCTTCCGAAATTTTGAAGACCGTCTGACAACCGAAAGTTCGATCGGCGATCAATGTGTCTTCGATTCGATAAGGAATATCCAGAATTTCCAAATATTCGAGCACTTCTTTGAAATGAATTCGGCTGGGTTCCGAGAGCGTGCCCATTGGTTTTGGAGCATCGACAAGGACTTTGCCGCACTTTTCGTGATTGCAGGAAAAAATGCAAAGCGGGTTTTTTTTAAAATCATTCCTACAAATCTGGCTAAGTTCGCCGAGATTTTTTTTACCAAAGGCGATAAATTCTTTCAAAAATCTGTTGAATGATTCTCTGTCGCCCATGCTATTTATCCTGACTATCAGATTGTTACAATGGTGGCCTTTTAAAATTTCGAGCGCGGTTTTTATTACTGTGGCATCAGCGATGCTTTTGGGCGAGCCGACTATTTCGAGACCGAAACGAAAAGTTTTTTTATCACTTCCTGTCGATGAGTAGGAAATAAGGATGGGCTGGGGCTCTTTGTCCAGTTTTTTCTGAACATAGTCTCTTAAGACCGCAATTCGATCGGAGAGCTCAAAAAAAGGAAGGTAATTTTTCTCCGTTTCTTTATCGTTTTTTTCAACCTGTCTGGCTTTTTCGCGGTCAATTTTTGTTGTTTCCGGAAAACTAAGAGGAGAAAAACCGTAGTAAGCAGCTGTCTCCGCGGCCCAGTCCATGTTTTTGTACAACACTTCGTGGTGCTGGAGGTGTGGTTTGACGCTAATTTTTCTCTTACCACTTCTCTGTAAAACTTTCGTCATGGAAATCGTATTTATAGTAATTATTGTCGTTACCAAGAAGGGGTATTTTTTAGATAGTCTTTGGGTAGGACATCTTGCCCCGGCCAAAATCCTATGTTTTCAAAATTATACAAACGAACGATGGGGCGTCCAATAATATCGCTTCTATCAATGGGGCCCCAAGCTCTTGAATCATAACTACCGGCACGATTGTCACCCATCATGAAATACTCACCCTCTTCGAGGGTGAAAGTTCCGGAAAAACTTGAAGCTTCATGAACAACGTAAGGCTCGTCAAGTTCGACAGTCTCACCGTTTTTTATGGAGGTTTGGCCGTTTTCGATAATAACGGTTTCGCCGGGTAGTCCGATTATCCTTTTGATCAAAGTTTTGCCGCTTTCAAGGGGTGAACGGAAAACTATAATATCGCCGCGCGATGGTGAAATAAAACGGTAACTCAATTTTTCTACAACCAGGTAATCGTTGTTTGAAAAGGTCGGGATCATTGAAGTTTGTCTGACCAAATACGGTTCGGCCACAAAAATTCTGATCGGTATTACAATAACTGCGGCAATAATTGCGAATCGAAGCATTTCCCGAAATGACCAGTCGTTTGTCTCGGTTACCGCTTTTATTGGTTTTTTCTCGGTCTCAATATTATTTGTGTCGGGTTGGATAGGGGGGATCATGATTGGCAAAATTGTAGTATGATTCATGACGTTGACACAAGCGGAGATGAAGTGCAAAATGTAAAAACTTAAAATTTCAAAAAAATAATTGGATGTTTTACATTATTGGGTTAGGAAATCCGGGTCAGGAATATGACAATACGCGGCATAATACGGGCCGAATGGTCGCCGCCATTTTTGCAAAACAAAATGGTTTGTCGGATTTTACATTCAGTAAGATTTCAAATGCTGAAATTTCTGAGGGAAAAATCGGAAAAGAGAAAGTAACGGTTATTTTGCCGAACACTTTTATGAATAAGTCCGGTGAGGCTTTGAGAAAAATAAAAGATTTAAAAATAAAGACCGTCAACAAAATAAAAGTAATTCCGAATCTTGTAGTCATTCATGACGAGCTCGATGTACCGTTTGGAAAATTGAAAGTTTCGTTTAATAAAAGTTCCGGCGGGCATAGGGGGGTAGAATCCGTTATTAAAGCAGTCAAGTCCGAAGGTTTCGTACGAATCAGAATGGGTATTTGTCCGACGACTTCAGGCGGGAAGATGAAAAAACCACATGGCGAAGATGCGGTGGGTGATTTTATTTTGGCAAAATTTAAGACCGTGGAAGAAACTGAACTCAAAAAAATCCTAAAGAGTGCGGGAGAGGCGGTTAAAGCTGTGATTACTGAAGGTAAGGACAAGGCGATGGGCAAATACAATAGCCTTTATACCATCCCCAAGTAAGGCTTTCTGATAGCGTTTGAAATCTCGTGGCCTGCCTGTGAGTACACGCAGTCAGGCGAGATGAAGAGAAAAATACGAGGCCATAAAGGACTACGTTTTGTACTTACGTGGTAACGTGAACAAAACGGGAGCATATCGAGATATGTCGAAAATTTTTCTCAAAATCGTAGCCCAAGATTGCAAAGGATTGTCGGAAATGATTAGTTGGGGATGGTATTAGTTTCAGTTTTTCGCAATTGCAATAAAATTTGCCCTCGTCCTATCCCCGCAGTAAACTGTTCCCTCGGGTTACCTCGGCGGGTCGTTCAGACTCTGAAAGTCTTCAGACTCGAATGAGGTAGTCAGGCCGCGACACCGGGAAAACTTTGTTAGTAATGTGCGCCCACCGGCGCCCTATTTATTATGTGGCCATTCATCCCCGCCGCAGAGCGGCGAGGTATTCTGACCACTCCTAATAAAAAACCAGGTACTAGACTTCCTTAAATATTGTGGTAGGATAGGCGTCAAATCGGACCTAGTCCGTTTTATTAATGGGGGCTCGGTGCCTAAATTGAAAGATGAATAATCTCGCGACATCCCGCTAACTCAGGTAGTTGCGAAATCACCTTTCAAAAAATTTTAATGGATACAAATGTAATGGAAGCTGATGTGAATGCAGACGTTTCCCTGCGCGATCCCAAAAAGGATTCGCCAATGACATCTCTTATCGGACAGATAAAGGGAATACCGAATGGCGGGGATATTGTTGAAGGGACGGTTATCAGCGTAGCCAAAGGTAAAGTTTTTGTTGACTTGAAACCTTTTGGAACCGGCATTATTTACGGCCGGGAGTATATTGTTGCCCGCGATATAATCAAAAAAGTAAATCCGGGGGATAAAATTTCCGCTAAGATCGTCGATCCGGAGAACGAAAATGGTTACATCGAGCTCTCACTCAAAGAGGCGAGACAGGCTATGGTATGGAGCGAGGCGGAGGAGATAATGAAGGAAAAGAGAGCCATTGAGCTCATTCCAACTGAGGCTAACAAAGGCGGGCTTATTGTTGAATGGCAGGGTGTACAGGGGTTTTTGCCGGCTTCCCAGCTTAAAGCCGAGCATTATCCTCGGGTTCCGGATGGAGATAAGGATAAAATATACGATGAGTTGAAGAAGTTGGTTGGAACAAAAATTACCTTGTCTATAATATCGGTTTCTCCCAAGGAAAATAAACTCATTTTTTCGGAAAAAGCTTTTGAAGAGAAAGATAAGGAGAAATTGGTCAGCAAGTATGCCGTCGGAGATGCTGTTGAGGGCGAGGTCACAGGTATAGTTGATTTCGGATTGTTTCTTAAGGTTGAGGAGGGGCTTGAAGGCTTGGTTCATATTTCCGAAATGGACTGGGGGCTTGTAGAAAATCCGAGGCTTATGTTTAAGGTTGGGGAAAAGATTAAAGCCAAGGTGATTGAGGTCAAGGATGGCAAAGTTTCTCTTTCAGTTAAGGCCTTAAAGCCGAATCCTTGGACTGAAGCCTCAAGTAAATACAAAAAAGACGATTTGGTTAAGGCTGTGGTTATAAAGTTCAATCGCCACGGCGCACTAGCTTCCATTGAGGAAGGAGTTGCGGGGTTGGTTCATATTTCGGAATTTGGCAGTGAGGATAAATTGCACTCCACGCTTGAACTCGGGAAAACATATTCGTTCAAAATTACTCTCTTTGATCCAAAAGAACAGAAAATGACGCTGGCTTTTGTTGGCAATTAGATTCAAATTTCGACAATCAAGGTTTAAAAACACAAAACCGGCCGAGGCGATACCTCGGCCGGTTTTCGTTTTCCTCAATTTTTAAGTCTCGCGGCAAGAACTCCCTGTGCTCCTGCACAGGGATGAATTGCCGCTGTAATTAGGGTATATAATGTTTGAAT
>MHRK01000002.1 GCA_001820955.1 Candidatus Taylorbacteria bacterium RIFCSPHIGHO2_02_FULL_43_32b | reverse complement strand
TGAAAAAAATGTTGGGATATGAGTGGATATTAAAACAATGTTCAGATGTTATTTAGAGATGGTATGAATAAAGAATTATGAATTATGAATTAGGGCAATAATTCGATATGGGCACGTCTATATATTATATCGGTGCTTTAGTTATTGTCTCAGTCATTCTGGCTGTTATTGTAAACAACTGGGCTAGGTATCGAGTTTTGAGCGCCCTCTATGTTGCTCGGTTGATTATCCCTCTAACTTACCTTTTATTTGCTGTTCGTTCTTTGGTGATCGAGCACTGCCCCGGCTTTATGTGCTTTTTTCCGTCATATATGAACTATGGTATGCCGTGGTCATGGTTGTTGGGTTTCATAACCAATTTGGATGATCCTAAGCCGCTTGCATTTATCAGCATTATTATCAATTTTCTGATCATTTTAAGCATTTGTTGGTTTGTTATTTTGGGGGAGAAGAGATCGGAAAAAAATATTAATCAATTGTAAGTCAGAAAATGAGCCAAACCGTAAAAAGGGATTTTGATTATGACAGGATCACTAGTCTAATTTTTCCAATTGCATTTTGGGTTCTTGTAGCGGAATATATATTGGTCAACAATTTACCGGCTGTGTTCCCGGGCCTGTCTGCGAACGCCAGTAATATTGTGCGTGAAATTGTTATTGGTGTATTTGTATTCAGTAATGTTTGCTTTTATATTTCTGCCTTGGTCGTATTGATCAACCATGCTTGGCGGTTGAGTTGTGACCCACGATTTCGCCCTAAACTTCTTGCCAGTTTAAAAATCCCACTAATTTTTCTACTGTCTTTTATTATATTCTATGCTTTTACCTGGGGTTGTTTTGAATTTATAGGGTTGTTTTGTACTTTCTGGTCACTTCCCGCGGCTTTTCTTTTTTTGCCTTTTTATTTTTGGCCAGAATTAGCGCTCGAATATTTTGATCAGATCGGCGATCGGCCATTTATGTTTTTTTTGGTTTTGCTGAGCGCTGTGTTAATTTGGAGGATCAGATGGATGTATATTGAATCCAAGAATAGTGCCTAATCAGGGAATACTTGAAATATACGAATTTTTACCGTATTATCCTCGCATTATAAACAGCGTTTAGGGTGAAGCGTACAGTGTATAGCTGGGAACGGGTTACCTAAGCGCTTAACCCGCCCGCCAGCGAGGCAGGCGCTAAACGCCATAATTCTATGCCCAAACACCCAAAGACAGATCGTACGTTAGTTATTATTAAACCTGATGGAGTCCAACGCTCGTTAATCGGCGAAATCTTGGGTCGATTTGAGAAAGTTGGGCTAAAAATTGTGGGAATGAAGATGGCCGTCCCTACGCCTTCCCATGTTGAGAAACATTACAATCTCGATCCAAACTGGAAGCGTTTGGTGGGGGAGAAGGCTATTCAAAGTTACATAAAAAAGGGAGTGAAGCCTCCCTCGGATGATCCTCTTAAGGTCGGGGCGCAAGTTATTGAAAGACTGAAGAAATACTTCGTGAGCGGACCTGTTGTGGTCATCGCTATCGAGGGTGCCCACGCCGTGCCGATGGTCAGAAAGATTGTTGGCGGTACTGAACCCCTTTCGTCGGATGTCGGTACAATAAGAGGAGATTTTGTTTTGGATTCGTATGTCATGGCTGATACGGATAACCGGGCGATTAGAAACCTCATTCACGCGTCCGGTTCAGAAACTGACGCGGAGAAAGAATTGAAGCACTGGTTTAAAAAGGATGAGTTAATCAGTTACAAACTGATTTCCGAACAGATTCTCTACGACGTGAATATGGACGGATTGTTAGAATAATTTTGTGATTTAAAATGATGAGCAGAAAATGTCGCAAACGCGGCATTTTTTGCATATTTTCTGTAACACTTACATTCATAGGGAGTTATATACATGCAAGGTTGAAGTATTCTTGCCCAGTAAAACTAAATTATTTTTAGGGATTTCAAAAGTGTTGTGCCTTGGGCAGAATGCAGTGAAAGCCCACCTTGTTTAAAATCTGGCGTCCAAGATTCAACCTAGAGAGCAATGCCCCGCAACGAAAAGTGAGCGGGGTATTGCTTTTCAACAGAATTGCTGCAATTTTTGACCTTGCGAATGCGCAAAAAAATGTGCTCAAATGACTGATAGTTGTATAAATTTTATTTCTTGGGGCGTATAATAAATACGGGTCACTTGAGTATTTTTTCTCTGTAAAATATTTCAAGGGAGCCTTACATTTAGGCAAACCGATGAACCCTCGCGGGATCTGACGAATGCCTCTGCGGGCACCCACCTAGAACTTTATCTAGGGAAATATACTTAAGTGATCCACCAAAGAATATCGTCACAATATGACGGTATTTTTTGTTATAATGTTTCAGCCTTTTCGTTTGCTCCCTTATTTTCCGAGTTGTATTACTGATACGGTATGATCGAAAGGGGTGACGAGGTTTCCAGCGTATTCTTAACCCAAATCCAAACAAAATTAATGAAAACTTTGCGAAACAGACTTTTAGTAGAAATGGCGGCGCTTATTGCGGCCGTTTCTTTTGTGCAGGCCTCCGGTATATTTTTCGGTTTTTACGCCATGTTTTGGTGGTGGGATATTGTTGCCCATTTTCTAGGGGGAGCTTTTCTTGGACTGTTGTTTGTCTGGTTATTTTTTTATTCCGGATATTTCGGCTGGGCAAAGAGCTTACTTATAGGAAAAAGACATGTTTTGATATCAGTATTTTTTGCCATTATAACCGCCTGTCTTTGGGAAATTTATGAATATCTTTTGGGTCCATTTTTTAGTTATGGAAATTATGTTTATGATACGACCAAAGATATATTTATGGGTACGGCGGGGGCTTTTGTTAGTTCCACTTACTTTGTGGTGACCAAATTAAAAAAATGAGCAATAAAATTTCTTTAACATTTTGCGGTGGTGTAGAAGAGGTCACGGGCGCAAATTTTTTATTCGAGCTTGAAGAAGGAGACCGAGTCCATCGCGTCTTGATCGATTGCGGTTTGACACAGGGCACAGAATCGATGGAGGCAAAAAATAGCAATCCTTTCCCTTACGATCCGACGCAAATCGATTTTCTGTTCGTGACGCACGCCCATATGGATCATATTGGCCGTGTGCCCCAACTCGTCAAAGAAGGGTTTCGCGGCCGAATAATGAGCACGGGAGAAACCAAAGAATTGGCTTTGCCAATGCTCGAAGACGCTTTGAGACTTCTCGAGGAGGATTCAAGGAGAAAGGGAATTCTTCCTTTGTACGAAAAAAAGGATGTCGAGAACGCGCTGTCACTTTGGGAAGGGGTTCCTTATGAGACATCGAGAGAAATTTTTACGGGGGTTTTTGTTACCGCGAGAGATGCCGGTCATATTTTGGGTTCGGCTATGTTTGAATTTTCAATAGACTCAAAAATTTATTCGAACGGAAATCACGAAAAAATCAGAGTTTTATTTACCGGAGATTTGGGCAATTCGCCGTCTCCATTACTCAAAGATACGGAAAGGGTGAAAGGAATAAATTATATGATTATGGAGAGCGTTTATGGAGATCGTAATCATGAATCAAGACATTTAAGACGTGAGCTACTTAAGGAGGCTATCTTAGAATCCATAAAAAAGAAAGGCACGTTGCTTATTCCTTCTTTTTCGCTCGAGAAAACCCAAGTTCTTCTTTACGAGATGAATTATCTGGTTGAAAAAGGGGAAGTGCCGGCGGTGCCTGTTTTCTTAGACTCACCGCTTGCTATAAAAATTACGGAAATATATAAAAGAAATCATAAGAATTTTAATGAAGAAGCAAGAAGGGCTATTGAAGGGGGAGACGATATTTTAAGATTTCCCAAGCTTAAATTCACGCCTAGTAGGATGCAGTCAGAAATGATTGCGACAACGCCAAATCCCAAAATAATCATTGCGGGCGGCGGCATGTCAACGGGGGGACGGATCACGAAACACGAACGAATGTATTTGGGTGGGCGAGAAAACACTATTCTTTTCATAGGATACCAATCGGCCGGTAGTTTGGGGAGGCAAATCGAGGAAGGGGTGGATAGAGTGCAAATAGACGGGGAAGAGGTTATTGTTCGTGCAAAAGTTGTAACAATAATAGGTTATTCCTCGCATAAAGATTTGGATCACCTTGTTGAATTTGTGGAATATTCGGCGGACACCTTGAAAAAAGTTTTTGTGGTAATGGGGGAGCCGAAAGCCTCAATGTTTCTTGCTCAGCGTATCAAGGATTACATCGGGGTTGAGGCGATACATCCGGAGGAAGGCGAGACTATCGAATTGTCTTAGAAAAAGCACGGATATTTTTTTGCTAAAAAATTCCTCGAGCTCGGCTCAGCCACCCTCGCTAGTCTTTTTTTAAGACAATTCTCAAGTTGTTAGAAAGCATATGAAAATTGGGACGAAAGGGAAATTTTTATATGCTTTCCGGAAGCAAAAAGTATGGTTGGACACTCGTGCTTGCGAATCGCTGGTTTGAAGTGTATCTTTGCGGAAGGTAAAGAAGTTTTTGACTATGACTGATGAGCTGACGAAGTTTGTTGAAAAGCGAGTGGAACCTCTTGGTGTGGATGTTGTCAAAGAATTTTTGTTCCAACTTTACAGGGAATCGAAGGAAGCTAAGCAACGGGGCGAGGACTTAGACATAAACCGAAAATTTATTTTGGCCAAAGTTTTGAGTCAAACCAGAATAATGATGATAGGTAAAATCGACCCTTCGATGATGCGCGCGTAAGTTAAGGGGGCACCGGCCTCCTTTTTGTTTGGCTGGACGTCAAAAAGATCCCGTCGAGTTTCTTTTGTTTTAAGAAATTTTACTTTACCGAAGTCCAAACTTTTCAAAATGTTCTGCCTGCTCTTTTTCTGACGATCGTCACAAAATGAGCAGTTTAAGGAATCAATAAAAATTATGAAATGACCTCCTCCCCGGCCTCCGCGAGTACGCTACACCCGGGGTTTCCTTTTACGGCACGAGTACGTGGAACTACGGTTCGCTTGAGGCCGAACCGTATAAGGTTCCATTCATCCCCGTGCTCCCCAGGACAGAGGGAGTCGCACGGGGTTTCCTGGTAATTAAAAAAACCCAACACGTGAGGTGTGGGGTTTGTGAGTTGGAATATGGCTACTCAACGTACTCGCTACTGATTGTGCCAAGATTGCTAAGATGGGCGATTGAGGCGATCATGTCCACGAAAACGTCGGTGACCGCGTACGTTGCCATGAGTTGAAGCAGAGCGATTGGAGGATTTTCGCTACTCAGCACATCCTCGACATCTTCAGTCTGGATTTTAGTGTCCATTAGCCTCGGGACGTTCATTTCGCCCAGTCGAACTTCTACCGAAGTTTTGTGGTACATTCTGATGACGACCAAAGTGGCCGGATTAGTTATTCCCCTGACAACGCAGTTGGCAACTGTCGGGATCAAAATTTCCCTAAGAATTTCTCTGCTGTGGGTTTTCTCATAAGCTTTGAGATAGTGAGCAAAAGCTCTTTTACCCAGACCACTCACAATCAGCTTTTCAATGTACCCAGGATCTAAGTTTCTCATTTTTATCTCCTTTCAAGAGATTTCCCGCCACCTTTGTAGAGCACTTTCCGACGTAAGTGTCGGAACTTGTGTTAAGAGCCAGAGAGGGGCTCTTTAGCGGCCCGGCAAGTTTTTGCCGATAGCCCAACATTAACACAGATTTAAAATAATTGCAAATTTACTCAAACCGAGTTACTCAAATCTGGTTTGAGTAATTCAAATAGCCTTTAAACGATTTAAAACAAATAAGACCCTTACGGGTCTTATTTTATGATGATCTGATTTAGAAATTCCGTAGGGCCTAGCGCCTATTTGACCGCTTCGAGGACTCTCCCGAAACTTTCCGGATTATTTTCCGCCAAATCGGCCAAGATTTTTCGGTCCAAGACAATGTTTTTCTTTTTTAGAGCGTTAATGAATCTGCTGTAGGAAAGTCCTGCGGGTCGTACAGCGGCGTTTATCTTTACATTCCAAAGCTTTCTGTAATCTGACTTCTTGTCCCTTCGATGGGCGAAAGCATGAATACCAGCATGGAAAACCGCTTCTTGCGCCTGGCGCTCCTTTTTGGAACGTCCAAAACGATAACCCTTTGTCATCTTGAGGATATTTCTGCGGTATTTAAGTGCGTTTACTGCTTTTTTGACTCTTGTCATGATAGATTTTCTTATGAGCGAAGCGAATTTGAAAATCATCACCCCGTTAAGTAAATTTTGCTGATTGCAAAATTTGATTTCAAACTTAGCTTAATCTCGTGTTTTGTAAAAATTTTCCGTTACGGGCGGGTTTTTAATAATTGACAGCCTCATTAAGTTTGAAATCACTTAACGGGGTCAGTTATCAAATAGTCGCTACGCTCCTTTTGATAACTGATATCTACTAATCGTCTTCTTTGTAAAAACTACGACTGACATGTTGTGTTTGCCCGTTTTTCCGGCACGGCGCTCCTTCGCGTTAAAATGATCTTGGCCGGACTTGCGTGCCAAAATTTTGCCGTTTTTCGTTACTCTCAATCTTTTTGAAAATGTTTTTAGGTTTTTCATTGCTAACGCTTAACTAATCAACTAATCAATACGAATCTTAACTAATCAGCCTGCGAATAATTCCCATTCGTTAAGTTTATTCGTTAAAATTCGTTGCCATTCGCATTATTGGTACTTTATGCTTTTTCTATCGTCATCGACATACCCTTCGGACTTTTTGATGGTGGTTGGGAAATCTTATACGGTTCCGATACAAATTTCAATATCCTATTAATCCTTTCTACGAGGAACTTATTATCCAAATATTTTGATCTTCCTGGCAAAAAAAGGTCAATTCGCACGACATTTTTTTCCTTAAGCCACTCTGTGACTTTGCTGGCTTTCAACTCAAGGTCGTGTTCTCCTGTGCCAATTTTAACTTGGACCTCTTTTATTTCAGAATTCTGTGCTTTGGCCTTTATTAACTTGGTTTTTTTGTTTTCGGTGTACTGATACTTGCCGTAATCCATTATTTTGGCTACCGGGGGATTGGCGTTTGGCGATATCTCTATCAAATCGAGACCTAAAACTTCAGCCCTTTTTAAGGCTTCGCTGGTCGGGATTACACCAATATTCTCGCCTTCGGCTCCGATAACACGGAGCTCGACGGCGCGGATTTGATGATTTATTCTTGTTCGAGAATTACTCAATTTTGTTTGATTACGGCCTAAATTAAAGGCCCAGTATTTATAACATATTTGAATAAATAAGCAAGAAAATAAGCCTTTTTCGAGTTTAGCTCAGTCTTCTTAGTCTGGATTCAATATACAAGCTAAAAAGACCACCCAAAATGACAAGTCCTGATACGAGAATTGCGTAAATAGGGCCAAGATTTTGCCAGATAAGACCTCCCACGATACCGGCAAAGAGAAAACCGAGACCGGATGCTCCGTTTAGAAAACCAATTGCCGTACCTCTTGCTTCGGGCGCGCTGATGCGCGATATGTAGGCTCTTTGTATGCCATCTGTGAAGGCGGAAAATAGCCCGAGCAGAACAAAACTGATGACTAGAGCCACCATTCCATGGAAGGATAAGGCGAAGTATGAAAACAATAAAATCACATAGCCTAGGAACAAAACTTTTCTATCACCGATTTTATCCGCCAAATTTCCCGCTCCGATTGAAAAAATTGAAACGGAGACGCTGTATATTAAATAGAAAAGGGGAATCGTTGAGAGGTCGTACCCGAAATCGGCAATACGAAGAAGCATGAGGGCTACAGGAAGAGTGCCAAGCGATAATATGAAGAAAGACAAAAGAGAAGAGAAGAAGTGGGGAGGTAGTGGAATGCGGGAATTTTTATTTGAGACATATTGAGCTACCACTTTTACCTCTTTAATGAACACAAAAGAAAAAATGGCTAAAAGTCCGATGACGAAAGCACATAAAAAAACGGCATTAAAGTTGTTGGGCATGTATCGAAGGATGAGATAGGCGGTGAGGGGCCCGGCTATGCCTCCTACGGTATCCATTGCTCGATGAAAACCGAATGATTTGCCAAGCTCTTCTTTTTGAACAGACAGGGAAATAAGTGAGTCACGAGGGGCTTCTCGTAAGCCCTTGCCGACGCGGTCTATAACTCTTGGCGTAAGAACACCCAAAAGGGTTGATGCGTTTATGTAAAATGGTCGAACCGCCACCGATAGGGCGTAGCCCAAAACAGCAGGCAATTTTCTCTTTTGTATCTTGTCTGAGTATCGGCCGGAAAAAATTTTGATAAATTGAGATGCCCCATCGGCAATTCCTTCCACCATTCCAAGAGATGCCGCTCCGGCTTTGAGGACTCCCGCAAAAAAAGCGGGGAAGACCGACAGTATCATCTCGTTTGAAAAATCATTAAAAAAACTGACCATGCCCATGAAAAAAACATTTTGGTTAAGACCAAGAATTCTTTTTGTTGGTTTTTTTATTCCATCCGTGTTCATGAGGGCAAATTATAGCATGGCATCTGGATGGCGATTAAATGGTCAAAATTTATACCGTCTCCAACTAATCATTCGCTGTGATTCTTTGAAATCCCGGCAAAGATTTGGTAAAAATTATCGAAATATCGCGACATCTTTGAATTTTTTTGATCTCGTCGGCGCGGATAAATAAGTAAAGGTGGTTTAATAATGTGACTATAATCACATTATTAAACCACTCTGAAATTCGGGGATGTTGCTGTTTTTCTAGACATTAGATTGGAGATGGGTTCTAAGGAAAATTTTTGAACCATGTTTGTGTAACGATACGTAAAATGTTCGTTGAACTGTTCACGCACTAGGTTTTGAGATTAGCTCTAATCAATATGGTAAAATATGATTTATGTATAAAACTTTTTGTCAGGAGTGCGGTCCGGCGGAAGTGCCGCATTTTCTCAGTAAATTAAACCAAACAGTGGGTATTACCGCTGACATTTTTACTACACCCATTCGCCCGGTCGTGCGTTTTATAATCCTTAACTTTAATCGCCAAATTGATTTACTGACTTATTGCTTGTTGGTGTCGCTTTCATTTTTGAAAATTATCAAGTTGGCCACAAAGCCTTCATCTGACTTGGATACTGATCGGGCAAAATGCATGTGGCAAGCGGCCAACGAAAGGAAGATTTTGGTTAAAGAGGTCTGGTTTTTGGCAAAACCTCTTAATATTTTTTTGGCAAAGTTGCCAAACGGCAAGCGGTTGGTGTTTGAAGGCTTGCCTCGTCCGGGAGGCGATTCGCCCAATTTGGAATGGATGGACAATAAGGGGGTAATGAAAATTAAGTTTCGGCGGGCGGGATTTCCGGTTCCAAGAGGTGATTCTTGTTTCACCTTATCCAAAGGAATGAAAATATTTAGAGAAATCAGGAAAAACGGCGGCATGACTGTAGTCAAACCTACTCTAGGCTCAAGAAGCCGACATACGAGAATCCACATAAAAACTGAGGATGAATTTATCACTGCGTTTAAAATTGCCAAACAAATAGGGCCGGTTGTTTCGGTGGAGGAGGAGCTTCGAGGTACTGTTTTTCGAGTGGTTTTGATCGGAGGCAAATTGGCGGGTGTTTTGCGTCGGGATCCGCCTTTTGTTGTCGGTGACGGTCAAAAGAGTGTTCGAAATTTGGTCATCGAGACCAACAGTGATGAGAGGAGGCAAAGCCATGTTTTTCACGCTATTCCGTTTAACGAGGAAATGGATGCCGCGCTTCAAATCCAGAATATAAATAGGGATAGCGTGCCACGATTTGGTGAAAAGATTATTGTCGGTACAAAAATCGGGCGTAGTCAGGGAGGTACGAATGTTGACGTCACAGACGAAGTTCATCTGGAAAACAAGAAACTGTTTTTGGATATTGCGAAGTATCTCAAAGACCCTCTTATAGGGCTGGATTTTATTATCGAAGATATAAAAAAACCGTGGAGAGGACAAATGCCCTGCGGAACAATCGAGATAAATACCATTCCATTTCTCGATTTGCATATGTACCCGTTTTCGGGCACCCCACGGGATCTTTCAGGAATGCTCTGGGATGAGGCGCTCCGAACAGCGTAAAGCGACCGAGCGAGAGCGATGACTGAGCGTTGAGCGAAGGAATACTGAGGCGAGCACGCCGAATGTAGGAAGTACTGAGGTCAGTGACCGAATGTGAGTGAATCGTTAGGAGAAGAAGAAAACATCTTCGATCTTTTTTTGATTTAGCACCTGCGAGATGTCATGGGCGAGCGCAAGAGACGGGTTGTAACGGTTTTGTTCCAGTGAAATTATCG
The DNA here is from genome assembly GCA_001820955.1 of Candidatus Taylorbacteria bacterium RIFCSPHIGHO2_02_FULL_43_32b. Taxonomy (GTDB): domain Bacteria; phylum Patescibacteriota; class Minisyncoccia; order Phycocordibacterales; family 2-02-FULL-43-11; genus 2-02-FULL-43-11. The sequence continues at coordinate 1,918 of MHRK01000002.1, read as the reverse complement.
TTTGACGCGTTACGCCGACTTTTTCAGCCAAGGATTCCTGAGTTAATCCCAGGTTTTTTCTTAAATCAAAAATTTTATTGGTGATTTTTGCCATTTTAATCTTTTTTGTCCAAATAAAAATTTGTGCCGGCTTTTACTATTAGGGCGCCGATTAAAGCGATAATAATGACGGGATCAATAGCAAGGATATCGTTTGCAACTATCCCCGATGCGATTTGGTAGGCGACACCGGCGGCTAAAATGAATATCATCGCCCAAAGAGCGTTTCTCTCCGCTATTGCTTCGTGAATTTTTTCACGCTCGTCTAATTTGAGATTGGCCATGATGTGCATGGTGTCGGCTATTAGGAGGAGCGCTAAGCCCATTAAAACGTATAGTTTCGTCTCCTGACTTATTCCAGGAATAGACTGAGAAATGGCCATTAGAGCAATAAATCCGAGCACGTAATACCAGCCTTCTTTCGTTTTGGGGTAGAGCCCCCAGCCTCCATATTTTCTTCTATTAAACCATTGTGGTTGTCCAATCATGAGTTTAGGCTCTAGGGGGGAAGGCTCTAGGCTCTAGGAAATTAAATAATCTACCTATCGCCTAGGGCCTAAAGCCTAGTGCCTGGCTATTATTAATGTAAAGTATATCTTACGTCAAAAATATATTACATGCAAGCTTCGTCTGTGGATATCGTTTTTTGCAAAAAAAGACTCTCAGAGGTTGTGAGAGTCTTTGACGTCGAAAGGTGCTGTGGACAAGGTAGGGCTACTCGAGAAGGGTAATGTAGGCAAGATGGCTGGAGATGCCCTTTTTAGTGCCGTCCGTACCGATTATGGTGAGACTGGCAAGAAATGGGGAGATGTTTTTTGAATTGCTGTGCATCTCTTTGTTGAGCAGGACCTCGTCCCGTGTCTTTGGGTAAATCCGTGTAATTACGGTCTCCTGCCCATCTCGCAATTGCGCCCTTTTCCCTTCGTATTTTTGTTGTGTCGCTTTCAAGAAAGCGATTCTCTCCGATTCAGTTTCGGGTCCCAGTCCGTTATTTTCTTTGATAAACCCTATGAATCGGGAGCACATGGCTCCGCTTTCCGGGGCAACGAAGCCTCGTGATTCTAGAAATGCTCTCTGCTTGGGACTGGCTTTCTTTTGACGGTAACTCATTACTTGTTCGCTTGGTTGATTGTTTGAAAAACAGGAACGTTTACTGAGGAGTATAATAACATTGATTATATAGAGTGTCAATGATTGGAATTATCAATTATTCCATCTATGTGAAAAGCAAACGCAATGCTCCCAAAAAAGAAAAGGCCTCGCGTGGTGCGATGGCCTTTTGTGTATGGTTTTGTACTGTCGGCTTAGGCATGACCTGCAGTTGAAAGTCTGATTTCAAGACGCCTGATTTCACTGTCGAGCTCTTCGGGGGACATCCGATTTACACGCTCGAACGCTACGACGGCGAACTTGTCGTCGGGGTTAACCCCATTCGTCAGATAGTGTTCTCGACGGACTTCCTCGGCCACTTCTGTTGCGGTAAGACCGCAGGCAATCATGGTCTCGTTTTCATCGCAGATGTTCTGGCTTTGGGGGCCGGTTAGTGTGTGGAACAGATCCCATTGGCCGAGTTTGCCTGGTCGAAGTTGGCCAAACTCGTACCCTACATTGTCGGGGGCAGTGTACAAATTGACACAGTCTGCTGTCTTTGTGGAGACACGTCTCCGGATTGCGTTTTTTTGCTGTGACCAGAAGTCGAAGAAATGTTCACTTTCTTCTTGTGTGACGGTTTTATTTTTCATGCTTTGTGTTTTGGGTGGTGCTTTGGCGTTTCTGTTACCTTTTCTAGGAGCATAGTAGCACGAATGTATACGCCTGTCAATTAACAAAAATGTAAGTATCCACACCCTCCAACCCCCCCCCTTGTTTTCAACGCCCT
>MHRK01000001.1 GCA_001820955.1 Candidatus Taylorbacteria bacterium RIFCSPHIGHO2_02_FULL_43_32b | reverse complement strand
TGTTTATCTCGTTTTCCGAGAGGTTCATATTGACATTATATCATGGGGTGTGGTGGGAGGTGTGGATACTTACTTCTAAAAGCCTTGACGAAAATCTTTCGCGATGTTATCATCTTGGTAGGGATTTCGCGGGTTCTGGCTGAAAAAGTGATCTTTTGCCAGAGAAATGTCGCGAAATCAAAAAACAAAAAATGCGGAACATTTATGAAGTCGCTAAAGCATATTCTTGCACTCCTTGATGCCGAGGAAAGGCGCCGTGCCAAGTTTGAGAAAAAACATCCTGACGTGGCCGCTTACATTCGTCTTGAGCAGAATCTCCGTAACCTGCTGACAGGTGCCAAGCTTCCGTTCGATATTTTGAATGGCCAAGTCGTGGTCATTCCTGCCAGGCGCAAAATTACGAACACAATGATCAAGCAGTTGATTGATAGCCACGATAAGTTTACTGCTAATCATCCGACTCCGCACCCCACCATAGATAAGATTGTTTACGCATTTCGCATCTATGATGAAGAAATGGAGAATCTTCGGGGACTCTAGAATTTCAAAGGAGTTATGACACCAACAGGGCGACCACCGAGGGCCGCCTTTTCTTTTTGAATTTCCTAGTGCCTAGTGCCTAAATCAGCCCGGCCTTCTTTAGAGTCGCATACGCGCCGTGCTTGTTGATGGTTTTGATAGCCTTGGTCGAAATCGTTAGAGTCATGGTTTTCTTGAGCTCAGGAATATAAATCCTCTTTTTCTGGAGGTTTGGATATTTGCGCACCATTCCGGTCGGATTGAATTGCGTGGCACGAGTGCGGTTTGAATAACCGCCGCCAAGACGTGATCCCTTTTTTAAAATTTGACAGACTTTTGCCATTTCCGAAGTATGTTAAGTGAAAAAATGTTATGAATTCGTTTAATTTCTGTGAGTTGCCATGTTATCATTACAACCACATTATTGCAAATGTAACCTTAATATATGGATACTGTCTTTCAAATAGCAGTTTTGGTCATGTCAGTTGTGATACACGAAGTCTCTCACGGTTATGCCGCGAGAAGCATGGGGGATAAAACCGCGGAGTACGCGGGGCGTTTGACACTAAACCCCATTCCGCACATTGATTTGTGGGGCTCGATAATTATCCCGGCTATACTGGTGTTTTCCAACGCGGGATTTATTATTGGTTGGGCAAAGCCGGTACCCGTTAATCCTTACAATTTAAAGAATGGAAAGTGGGGTGATGCCTGGGTATCTTTTGCCGGTCCGTTATCCAATTTTGTTTTAGCTCTGTTTTTTGGTCTAGCAGCGAGGTTTGACCTGGTTCCATTTTCAGTTATGCCGATTGTCGCTTCGATAATAATCATAAATTTGGTGCTTGCTGTATTTAACATGGTTCCTATACCGCCACTGGACGGCTCCAAAATTCTTTTTGCCTTTCTTCCACCTCGATTGGCGCATTGGAGGGAGACTATGGAAAGGTACGGTCTTGTCCTTGCGCTCATATTCATAGTTTTCCTTTGGCGATATTTGACTCCGGTTATTGATTGGCTTTTGCGTCTTGTCATCGGTTCCTAGGCATTAGATCGTGGATAGGTTCTAAGCATAAGAAACAGTTCAAATTGAGCAGGATGAGATTTTGACAGATAACTACTTTTATATAGTATGAGTTGCAGTCGAAGTAGAACAAAAACAAAATAAAGCGAGGTTCATGTGCAACAAAAAATAATCTCTGTTTTAGGTGCTGGTAATTGCCAGTCTGATGATCCTGGGTATCAGTTGGCAGAGCATGTAGGCCAATTATTGGCAGAGAAAGGTTTGGGTATTGCTACCGGTGGTTACGGCGGCGTAATGGAGGCGGTCTCAAAGGGGGCATTTGATTGGCTGGAGAAGAACCCCCTTGCTCCTCGGGTGCCGATTGTTGGTTACACTATGCAGGGACGTGAGCCGAACGAGTATATACAAAAGTTCACCAAAACTGGTGAAAAATTTGGCCTAATTGGCGATTGTGCGCGTCAGGCACATTTTACCGGTTCTGTTCCGCCAGTCGAAACTGTTCAGTTTGGCATTCGGTTGGGGTCTCTTTTGTCGCATGATGGTTTTATTGCTATCGCGGGAAAAAGTATGGGAACTCTGCTCGAAGTACTTTCGGTTGCTCATCTTCTAAACCTGGGGTTATTGAAGAAATCTATGTATGTGCTTTCCCCGAAACCCTATGAATGTGAGTGGACTGAAAAAATGTTTGAGTTAATCGGTATGGAGCTAGGTATTCAAGTTTGTTGGCGTTTCCCGAGGGGGGAAGGCTATTCCGTACCGACTCTTTCGGGAATCCCTATCTATGCCGAATATGACGCGGTGAGAGTTGTTCATCACTTGTCATTGCAGAATAACGAGTCGGTCTTGGCCGGCTTTTTTGATGACAGAGAAGCGCACCCCAGAAACCAGGTTTCGGGCAGGGGAGAAACCTGGTTTCTGGAGCTCCTCAATGTTCGCCGGTCAATTTTTTTATTTGTTTTTTACTGAGCCCTTGTAATCAATGGCGAAGGGGGAAGCGAGCCCCTCCCCACTTTTACTAGCGACGTTCGACGCGCGCTGACTGTACTCGTTGCGGATGTTTATCGATTGCGGTTCGTGACTTTTCAGTAAAAGTGGGGAGGGACGAGTGCCATTTGCTTTTTAACAGCACTTGTATTAGATTATGCATTAAGGAATCAAGGCCTTTTTTCTTTTGCTTAATTCATCATTCTTGATTCATAATTCATATTCAAACGTGCCTACAATAAATCAGCTTATTAAAAGAAAAAGATCAACACCTAAGCGGAAATCCAAGTCCGTGGCTCTTACTCGTGGGTTCAACGTTTTGAAGAACAGACCTGTTCATTATATGGCACCGTTTAAGAGGGGTGTTTGCACAAACGTTACGACCAAAACTCCGAAGAAACCAAACTCTGCTATAAGAAAAATCGCCCGTGTACGTTTGACGAATGGTCTTGAGGTGACCGCCTATGTTCCTGGCATGGGGCATACTCTTCAGGAGCACTCAGTTGTCCTGCTCCGAGGTGGCCGTGTTAAGGATGTTGGTCTACGCTATCAAATAGTGCGAGGTGTTTTGGATGCTACGGGTGTTGAAAATCGAAGAAAAGGACGAAGTCAGTATGGTGCGAAGAAACCAAAAGCGGCAAAATAAGAATTACGAATTAGGAATAATGAATTAGGCTAAATGAGAAGAAAAGTAAAAAACAGAAAAATGGCCGGGCCGGATGCGGTTTATGAATCGGTTAAAGTATCGAAACTCATAAATTACATCATGCAGGAAGGTAAAAAAGAAACTGCCAGAAAAGCGGTCTATGGAGCGTTGGACATAATCAAAGAAAAACAAAAAACTGAGAATCCTGTTGAGGTTTTGGAAGAGGCTATCAAGAATACGGCTCCTGTTATGGAGGTTCGTTCCCGCCGAGTAGGTGGTGCAAACTATCAGGTGCCGGTTGAGGTGAGACCCGATAGACGCTTGGCCTTGTCGCTTCGTTGGATTATTGAAGGCGCTCGAGGTAAAAAAGGTAAACCTATAACGGAAAAGTTGGCTGATGAACTGATCTCGGCCGCTAAAAACGAGGGCGACGCTGTGAAAAAGAGAGAAAATACTCACAAGATGGCTGAGGCCAACAAGGCCTTTGCCCATTTCGCCTGGTAAAGGCCGCTCGCCTTAAGCTTAAGAAAACGCGAAAAACCCCTGCTGGGGTTTTTCTATGTTCGCGCCGTCGCGCTTACAATGTTTTCTTAAGCCTAAGGCTCGCTTTGGTCATTCGCTTTGAGTACAAAAGCTCATGGAGAGAAGGGTAATATCAATTGCGTAGGTTTGGTCGCAAGCCTTGCTTTTTCGCCGATTTTAGAGAAAAAACTTCGCAACCTGCAGGCACTCGTCTTTCTTTTTGGAAAGCACGGATATTTTTCTGGTGAAAAATTCCTCGTGTTCGGCTCAGGAACAAATAAAAACACGCATGGTCGGGCGTGTTTGGGGGCTGGCTCTAAAAAAATCCACCTGGGTTATCTTTGAGAAGCGAAACCACCCTTTCGTTTGTTGCCTTGCCCGGAACATCGATAGGCTTGCCGTTTATTCGCATGGGTGGCTTGGCGCGCATTCTTTTGGAGGGCGATACGTAGTTCTGGGTGTTGATTGGCCTTTCGGGGGGTGTTTGATTTGGGTGCATATTTTTGGTTCTCTCGCTAAATTACACGAATTTGTTTATAAGTCAACACAAAAAAGCCGTCTGTTTAGGCGGCTTAAAGATCTTTCCTACAACTGGCCAGAACCTGCAGAGCGCATTTAGACGCGCTCCACGTAATGTGTTTCCCGTACAGTTTCGTTTTTTTTGGCTCTGTTGCTTTTATATTTTCTGTTTCGATTGCTTGTCCTCTTGCAGCGGCGTGGTGAATTTGTTTTTTCGGTTTCATACCCTTCTGTATATTTAGAAGACGTGTTTATCGCGTACTGCCTTCGTACAGTTTACATGTTTGTTTTAACATTTGCTAAGACTTATTAACACATTACTCAATCGATTGGACTTTCTACAAAGCATGTATTACAATCCTCGGCACAGCATTCTTATCTTGCTGGACGCCTAACGGTGTCTTTAATTTTTAATTTTTGCATTGTCATTTTTCATTTTGATTTTTGAACTTTGCATTTAATAACATGTCTCGCGACTACCCTCTAGAAAAAGTTAGAAATTTTGGAATTATTGCGCACATTGACGCCGGCAAAACTACCACGTCCGAGCGGGTGCTTTTTTATACCGGTCAAACTCATAAAATCGGAGAGGTGCACGAGGGAGAAACTGTCACTGACTGGATGGAACAAGAGAGAGAGCGTGGGATTACAATTACTGCCGCCGCTATCACTTGTTTCTGGAATCCGACCTATATGTCGCAGATCCTGACGAAGGAAGGACAGAAAGACCTTTCAAGAAAAGTTAGATTCAACATTATTGACACTCCGGGGCATATCGACTTCACGGCTGAAGTGAAAAGATCTTTGCGTGTTTTGGACGGGGCAGTTGTTGTTTTTGATGGTGTTGCCGGCGTTGAACCTCAATCAGAAACGAATTGGAGATATGCCGATGAAGGAAAAGTGCCACGTCTTTGCTTCATCAACAAATTGGACAGAATGGGGGCTTCTTTCGAGAGTTCGTACAAATCAATTTTGGATAGATTGAACAAGAATGCCGTGCGTATGCAAATTCCTATCGGGCTTGAAGAGAATTTTAAAGGTGTCATTGATTTGCTCAAAATGAAGGCTTTCTACTTTGAGGGTCCAATGGGCGAAGTGGTCAAAGAAGAAGAAATTCCCGCGGAATATTTGGAAGAAGCAAAAAAGTATCGGGCGGAATTGATAGAAAAAATCGTGGAGAATGATGAGATTTTGATGCATCAATTTTTTGACGGCAAGGAAATCAGCCTTGATGATCTTAAAAAAACCCTGCGTAAGGCTGTTATTGAAAATAAAGTTTTCCCTGTGTTTACGGGTTCTGCTTTGAAAAATAAGGGAGTTCAATTGGTTCTGGACGCCGTTGTTGACTATTTACCTTCGCCCCTCGACATTCCGGCTATTAAAGCTACGGACCCAAGGACGGGGGAAGATGTTGCGCGACCCGCATCAGACGAGGCTCCTTTTGCCGCTTTGGCTTTTAAGTTGCAATCCGATCCCTTTGTTGGACAGCTCGCCTTCTTCAGAGTTTATTCCGGAACTGTTTCCGCGGGAACTTATATTTACAATTCCACGACGGGTAAAAAAGAAAGATTGGGACGTATTGTAAGATTGCAGGCCGATAAGAGAGAAGAAGTCGAAACTGTTTATGCCGGAGAAATTGCGGCGGCGGTTGGTCTGAAGGACGTCAGAACTTCTCATACTCTCTGCTCTGAGGATCATCCTGTGGTACTTGAACCAATAAAGTTTATGGAACCTGTTATCGCCATGAGAATAGAACCGAAAACAAAGGGCGACCAGGAGCGTATGGGCATGGCTTTGAAGAGACTGACGGATGAAGACCCGACATTCAAAATCAAAACTGATCCGGAGACAATGGAGACGGTTATGATGGGAATGGGAGAATTACAGCTTGATATTATGGTGGATCGTATGAAGCGCGAATTTAACGTTGAAGCCAACGTGGGCGCTCCACAGGTTGCTTACAGGGAAACGATCACCGGCGAAGCCGAGGCTGAAGGTAAATACATTAAGCAGACTGGAGGACGAGGACAGTACGGTCACGCTAAACTTATCGTTCGTCCGATGCAGCCTTTGGTTGAGGGTAAAAAGATTCCGAAAAATGTCAGCCGATATGACAATTTTGAATTTATCGATTCAATCAAGGGAGGCGTTATTCCTCAGGAGTTTATTCCGGCTGTTGAAAAAGGTGTTAAGGAAGCCATGGAAAGAGGGATTGTCGCCGGATACCCGATGGTTAATATTACCTGTGAACTTATTTACGGCTCATATCACGATGTGGACTCTTCAGAAGTCGCTTATAAGATTGCAGCATCGATGGCGTTCCAAGATGCGGCCAAGAGAGCTAGGCCGGTTATTCTCGAACCTATAATGAAAATTGAGGTAGTGACTCCAGAGAAATTCTTAGGTGAAGTGACCGGGCACTTGAGTTCTAAGCGTGCGGAAATTCAAGGAGTAGATGAGAGAGGTATGAGCAAAGTCATCAATGCTTTTGTTCCGCTTGCTGAGATGTTTGGATATATCACCGCTCTTCGATCAATGACCGAAGGCAGGGCTTCATTCACAATGGAAATGCATAAATATGATATTGTACCTGCCAATGTTGCCTTAGGTATAATTGAAGCTAGGAAGTAGCCGAGCATGAATTAGGAATAATGAATTAAGAATTACGGAAAGTTTTTGCGAACGAGCCGTCTGGTTTATACTTAACTCGTGAAGTTATCAAAATTTTTTGCGGCTATTTTGTTGCTAGCGGTCTTTTTGGCCGCGGTGATTTTTGGTAACGCACGCATTTATTCTTTCGGAGAAAAATTTAACAGAGTTTTGGCCTCGGTTTTTTTCACTGACAGCGTTTCTGTCGAGGAACTTAGGATGAAATATATCTCCGCTCCATTTTCCGGCAACAGAGTAAAAATATTGATTGTGCCGGGCCATGAGCCGAATTTTGGTGGTGCGGAATATAATCAACTGAAAGAAAGAGATCTTAATTTGGAGTTGTCTCAATTGCTGGCGGTGTATTTAAAAGTGGACCCCCGATTTGAAGTAATACAGGCTAGAGATGATGCGGGATGGAATTCAATGCTGACTTCATATTTTGAGAAGAACTGGGGTAGTGCCAAAAAATTTCGGGATACAAAGAGGCTGGAAATGGGTCGGCTGATTGATGTCGGGAAAGTCGTCAGGATATCTGATGGCGTGTCTCATTCAAAAGCGCCATCAGAAGTAGCTATCCGTTTGTATGCTATCAATATGTGGGCAAACGAAAATGATGTTGATGTTACTATCCATGTTCACTTAAATGACTATCCGAGACGGTATCAAAAAAGGCCTGGAACTTTCAGCGGTTTTTCAATTTACATTCCCGATTCGCAATATTCAAACGCTAAAGCTAGCCGCGCCGTGGCCGAAAGTGTTTTTTCTAGAATCGCTGAGGTTACATCAGTCAGCAACTTGCCAAAAGAAGACGCTGGCATTATCGGTGATCAGGATTTGATTGCAGTTGGAGGGCAGAATACTTCTGATGGAGTCAGCACGTTGATTGAATACGGATATATTTATGAACCGAATTTACAAAATTTGGAAATAAGAGAAATAACTTTTAATTCTTTGGCCAAACAAACCTCAATTGGTTTGAATAATTTTTTTGTTGGAGCAAGTAAGGTTAGATAAGAAAAAGTTACGAACACTAGGCCATTTCGTATTATATTCAGAGTGGCCGGATTACCACAGGGCATTACTTTTATAATCTAAATGAATGTGGTATTGTGAGGTAAAGATTTTATATAAATTAAGCAAATGTAATATGAAAAAAATCTCCATTTTTGTCGTCGTGGCCTTATTGGTCTCGTTGGTTTCTGCGACAAACGTCTATGCGGCCGCTCTTACAACGGAGCAGGTTAACGCCATTACGACTCTTCTTAAATCTTTCGGGGCTGAGTCGAAAGTTATCGAGAAAGTCGAGGCGACTCTTTCCGGTAAATCTATTTCCGACGACGATGGCAAGAGTGGAGTTGCTTGGTGTCATAATTTCTTGCTCAATTTACGTATCGGTGACGCCACTTCCGAAGTTAAGGAATTGATAACGGCACTAAACAATGAGGGAGTTTTAAATTTAAAGAAGGATTCTTATGATGAACAGGTGGCGGCCGCAGTGACCGCTTTTCAAGAAAAGTACGCTTCGGACGTTTTGTTACCCGCAGGTCTTAAAAATGGAACCGGTTTTGCCGGTCCCTCGACGAGGGCGAAATTGAACGCGTTATATGGATGCAAAGCAAACCCACCGGTCTGCTCAAATGGGGCGACCAATTATCCTCATTGTAACACCGATGTGGCTTACGCTTCTATATTGACCAGCAGTCAAATCACAAACACAATGCCATACATTATTGGCACGGCTGTCGGTGTGAGCCAAATCGGTATTAGTATTTCCGGTAGCTCAGGCGATAAAGTATACGGTAGTGGTATGATTCCTGTTGTGAATGGCAAATGGTCGGTCACGGTTAGCCCCGCCCTAGACTATGGTCAATACAAAGTGCGTGTCTATGACGAGAACAACCGTCTATTGACGAGCAAATCTCTAAATATCGTTCAGTCTGATTCTGCTTCGCCTTCCATCACTGTTCTTTCTCCGAATGGGGGACAGAGTTGGAATCGAAGTACAGAGCAGACGATAACCTGGAAGTCGTCAGGATTGGCTGGTACTGAAACTATTACACTGTACATTTTGAATTCTTCTGGGCCTTGCAAATTGGGAACAACGCCTGCTCCCAATAATATTTATTGGGTTATCCCTGAATCAGCGGGTTGCGCAAGAGACAACGGTCAGTACAAAGTTCGTTTGCTTGTGAATAGAGCCAGCTCCACATCTGATCTTGGTTTGTATGACGACAGCGACAATTATTTCACCATTACTTCGGGGGTAGATTTGTCTCCACTTTCTGTTTTGTCTCCGAACGGCGGGGAGAGTTGGCAAAAAGGAGAAATAAAAACTATCTCTTGGAGTGATAGTCTGCCTCCTCCTAGTTGTATCACAGTGGGAACCGGATCAAATCTTGAAGGTACCTGTCCAGTGTATACGGCACAGCTGTACACGATAAGTTTAGTGCCGAATAATTCGTGCCCTCCCGACTCAATGTGTCCGGCGGCCAGTTCTGCTACTGTTGTGATTGCTAAAGGGATTGCCGGGAAATCTTACAATTGGACAGTTGGGAAAGTCGGAGCTGGCGGAGATTATATAAACGATGGAGACTATCGCGTGATGGTTTGTAGATCCGGTGCTGAAAGTTCTATAACCAGCGTATGCGACTCCAGCAATTTCCATTTCAAAATTTATACAGGGACCTCGGTGAATCAGCCGCCTGTAATTGATGGTGTAACCGCTCCAACAACTCTTGCTATTGGAGAAACTGGGACATGGATAGTGAAAGCTCATGATCCGGAGAATGGTTCATTGTCGTATGCAGTTGATTGGGGCGATAATATTTTTGGGGGAACACTTCAAGGTTACACCACAACTCTTCCTTTGACTCAAGTTTCGATTTTTAGTCACAGTTATGCTTTTGCCGGAACATACACAGTTAAATTCAAGGTGGCTGATTCTAGAGGCCTCTCTGCTGAGACTAGTACCACTGTAAAAATCGAGAACGTTAGTTATTAGATTTCTTGCTCGGTGTCTCTGTCTTCAATTGGTAGATTTGACGTTGGGCAGGTGAGGTGCGGAGATTACTTGGCTAAATCACGCAAACTGCGCGACCCTCGCCGCGTGGTTTGCGTGATTTGAAAACCTTTGTTATTATGCTTTAATCGCATTTTGCCTGAGGGTTGTCGCATTCGCGGCGCAGGCAAGCGCACTTTTTGTAATGATTTGTCGAATGGGTAGGTCGCTTAGTTTGGCAAAACATTAAAAGGTGGATTATAAAATTGTAATTAATAATAAGTAGCTGGCTCAGGCCTTTGGCTTTATGGATGACGCAATCTTCCCTAGAGCCTAGTGCCTAGAGACTAGCGCCTAAAAAATATGGCAGAATTTAATCGCACCAAGCCGCATGTGAACGTTGGTACTATCGGTCACGTTGACCACGGCAAGACAACTTTGACCACGGCCATTTTGGCCACTCAGGCCAGAGACGGTTTGGCAAAGGATAAGTCATACGCTGATATTGCCAAGGGTGGTACAGTTCGTGATGATTCCAAAATTGTTACCATTTCGCTCGCTCATGTTGAGTACGAGTCACCAGAGAGACACTACGCTCACATTGATGCTCCGGGACACGCTGACTACATTAAAAACATGATCACCGGCGCCGCTCAGATGGACGGTGCTATTCTCGTGGTTTCAGCAACTGATGGCGTTATGCCTCAGACAAGAGAGCATATTCTTCTTGCCTGGCAAGTCGGAGTAAGAAAAGTTGTTGTTTTCTTGAACAAGTGTGACATGGTTCCTGAAAAGGATCTTATCGATCTCGTTGAAGAGGAAGTTCGCGATTTGTTAACGAAATACGGATTTGATGGCAAAGGTACTCCTGTCATTCGCGGGTCAGCTCTTAAGGCTTTGGAAGCTAAGGATAATAATGATGAGTGGGCCAAAAAGGTTAAAGAGTTGGTGGCCTCTTTGGATTCTTATATACCCATGCCGGTCCGAGATGTGGATAAGCCATTCTTGATGCCTATCGAGGATATTTTCTCAATTGAAGGTCGCGGAACAGTTGTTACCGGTCGTATTGAAAGAGGAAAGACTAAAGTGGGCGACGAAGTTGAAATTGTCGGTTTTGCTCCGACAACCAAAACGACCATTACTGGTATTGAAATGTTTAATAAACAACTTCAGGAAGGAATGGCTGGCGATAATGCTGGGGTTCTTCTCCGTGGCACAAAGAAGGAAGATGTTCACCGTGGTCAGGTTTTGGCTAAGCCGGCTTCCGTTACCCCGCACACTGAATTTGAGTCTGAAGTCTATATTTTGAAGAAAGAAGAAGGAGGAAGGCACACGCCTTTCTTCACAGGTTACAAGCCCCAATTCTACTTGAAGACCACCGACGTTACTGGTGAAGTTACTTTGCCGGAAAAGACTGAAATGGTCATGCCTGGAGACACCATTACTTTCAAGGTTAAGTTGGTCACACCGGTTGCTCTTGAAGAGAAACAGCGCTTTGCCATTCGAGAGGGTGGTAAGACCGTCGGCGCCGGAGTTGTCACCAAGATAGTTGCATAATTTATCCTTACACTGTAAGGTACTACGTTAATGACAACCAAAGCGACAACTGAAAAAGGAGGCAATGTTCTGAAGAAAGCTGCCGCGCCGAGAAAGAAGGCTGGGGCACAGAAAGCCACTCCTAAGGGCGATGTTGTACAGAAGCTTCGCATCAGAGTTCGTGCTTATGAACACAAAGTGCTAGATGCTTCCGTAAAACAGATTATTGATACGGCACTTCGTTATGATGCCAAGGTTGTAGGACCTGTGCCTCTGCCGACCGAGATTAAAAAGTATACGGTCAACCGCGCTTCTTTCGTTTACAAAAATACGAGAGAGCAATTCGAGATGAGAGTTCATCGTCGTTTGATCGATATTATAAATCCGGGCGCGAAAGTGATCGAAGCCCTGACAAACATGTCGCTTCCCTCAGGTGTGAATATTGATGTGAAAATGTTGTAGAAAAATGAGCCCCGGAAGGGGCCATTTTTCTTAATCCCGCACTAATTTTCACTTAAATTTTTTGGCTAAGAGTTTAGTTAAAATTTTGAGATAAACGACTTGTAATTTTTTTGACGATGTATCTCCAAAATTTAGTGCTGGGGTTGTAGAAAATCGAGCCCGCCTCTCCGGCGGGCCGATTTTCAAAATCCCGAGCTAGCGGCTAGGGGGACTCTAAACGAAACTTTAAACAAAAAACGACCCGTTTCGGCGGGCCGTTTTTTGTTTTCTAAGGCAATAAAAACCCCGCCATCTCGCGGGGGCAGAATATTCACTGATTATACCATCTCTAAATAACATCTGAACATTGTTTTAATATCCACTCATATCCCAACATTTTTTTCATCGCGGGAATATTGTCTGCCAACG